>JAGCWT010000225.1 GCA_017961705.1 Treponema sp. | reverse complement strand
CGCATGTTTTCAACAAATGTAATGCAAAAAAATATGTAAAGAAAGCACTGGAATGGAGGGATACAACGATAGCAAGTGCGACAAAAATCCCTCCATGGGCTCTTTACGGATTGGCAAGAAAAAATTACGTTCCCTGAGCTTGTCGAAGGGAACATCCTAAAAAAAAACTTGACTTTTGCCAAGCTGCTTGCTATATTATAAAAGAATCGGGGGTGTACCGGTTTCGACAGACAGGAGTAATCTTGTGCTGCAGGTGAGGCTGTCGCCTGGTCTCTGATACAGACGAAAACAATAACTGCAAAACGTAGAGAAGACGACGAGTCTGAAAACGAACAGTTAGCTCTTGCTGCCTAACTTAAGGCACTGAGAGCCGGAATTTATGCTGCGCTGTTCCTAGCGGTGTAAAATTCTGTCACAAATAGGGACTTGCCTTGCAGAATGTGCGGGTTCTGCCCGGGACGCTGAGCAATCGGCTATCCGTAATAAGGAGACGACGCCTTTGAAGCCGCTACCGTCTCCCGACAAATACCTCGCTTCAATAAACCTGTAGAGGCACCTGCTTAGCCTGCTTGGACGGGAGTTCAACTCTCCCCATCTCCAACAAACGAAGTCCCTTTTCCTGCATGAGCAAATGTAGAAAAAGGGGCTTTTCTTTTTTTAAAGAGTTGAACTCCCCGGAGAGAGCGCCGACCAAAGGGAGGAAAAGGCGGCAAGGATGCCGCCGACAGCGAACGCAGGCGGTCGAAATGAGCGAACAGGAAGTGAGCGAATGAAGACGGTTCAACTCTCCCCATCTCCAAAGATAACCTTTGCTTTGCAAAAAGATCAGAGGCAAACGCAGCATTCAAAAACGCAGCGGTCGCTTTCTTTTATATGAATATAAGTCTTTCCCTTTTTTTCAGCATCATCGCGGCGGAAAACTTTTAGCGTCTGACCTTCGCGGCTTTCACCAGTATAATGAACTTCAAGATCCTTAATTTCATGTGACTGCAAAAAATCATCATCAAAAACACAAAGGGCAAGCTTAATGTATTCAATGTTGTTCATGTGATGCGACATGTCTATATGGCAGGAACGGATAATCTGCTCAAAGACAAATTCTTCATCCTTAAAATCCGACGGGAATCTTTCAAAGGTTTCGCTATAAACTGGAGGCGGAAAATTTTCTTTGGGGTAGGGAAGCTCGGTAAGTTTTTGCGGACGGTGGCTTTCAAGGCTCAACACGCAGGCTTCCTGATTTGCAACAAGCAGTCTCTTTCCATTTTTATCTACAATCTCCGTATTAACGTGAGTACGCATTCCAAGATTGTCGATTGGAAAAGTCCTCGCAGTTACAACTTCGCGCCAGTCCGGGCGTCGTTCAAAATGAATCTTAGTCTTTGTAAAAACCCAAAAGTCATTGAATTTTTCGCGGTAAACAACTCCGTCGCATCCCATCGCATTAAAACATTCAGTAAGGTTGTCCTGAACCATAAGCGCAGACTGGGCAATCCCCATGCGCACTGTAGAATCAATAAAAGCCGAAGAAATCTCCCGCTCGCTTGTAAAAGAAAGATTATCAAAAGTTGCCATAAAATCATTATACCATAAAACCCCTGCATTGGGAAACAGTAATTGAACATGTGGCGCATTATGGCTAAGATGGAAGGTACATTAGCATTCTGTTTGCAAAGTAGGATTATATGTTGAATTGTTTACTTGTAGCTTTAGGTGGCGGGATTGGAGCCTGCCTTAGATATCTGATTGGGCTTATTCCACTAAAAGAACCTTTTACCTTTCCGGTAAAGACTTTGTTTATAAATCTTTTGGGCTGTTTTGTTATTGGACTGATTGCAGCTCTTGCAGTAAAGAATAGTTCGCTTTCGCCAAAGGTTGTGTTGTTTATAAAGACCGGATTGTGCGGTGGCTTTACAACCTTTTCTACTTTTGCATTGGAAACAGAAACTCTCATAAAGACCGGGCATCTTGGACTTGCACTTATTTATATTGCCCTGAGCTTGCTTGCAGGGGTAGGTCTTGCCTTTGCTGGGCAAGTGCTTGCAGGAAAGTAGGATCAAAGGCTTATAAAAAAAAATCAACTGATAAAAATTTATTTTTTTTTATATTGACAAATATCTATGTATTGGTTATGATTAACATATAGATAAATATCAATATGAGGTTGCATATGAATGAATCAGAATTCGCTCTTGTTTGCAAAGCTTTGGGGGATGAAAACCGCGTTCAGATTATTAAAATGCTTACTGGCGGGGAATTGTGCGCCTGTAAAATTCTTGATGCTTTTAATATTACTCAGCCAACTCTTTCCCACCACATGAAGATTCTTACAGACTGCAATCTTGTTAATTCACGGAAAGAAGGTAAGTGGACTTATTATTCAATAAACTGCAAAAGGTTTTCCGAATTTAAGGGCGCTGTATCTGAGTTTGCCTGTAAAACTTCTGCCGCAAAAAAATCAGCTGGAAAGTGCTGTGCCAAGGAATAAGGCTTATGGGAAGATTTATTCAAAACCAGATTCTTGGAATGCAGTGGCTAAAAACACTTATTGGAAAAATGCTTTCCGCTTTTGGACTTGATGTTGAAGGCCGCATTGGTGGAAGCCTGCATTTTTTTCTTTATGATGTAATTAAAATTACTGTTCTTCTTTTTGTGCTGATATTTTTGATTTCGTACATTCAGTCATATTTTCCGCCGGAAAGGAGTAAGAAAATATTGTCTCGCTGCAAGGGATTTCCTGCCCGCATAATTGCAGCTCTTTTGGGAACGGTAACATCCTTTTGTTCCTGTTCTTCAATTCCGCTTTTTATGGGGTTTACAACTGCTGGTCTTCCGCTTGGGGTAACATTCAGTTTTTTGATTTCTTCCCCAATGGTTGATTTTGCTTCCCTCATGCTTTTAGCAAGTATTTTTGGCTGGAAGATTGCACTTGCCTATGTTGCCTTGGGGCTTCTTGTTGCTGTTGCAGGCGGAAGTATAATAGAGAATCTTCACATGGAAGATCAGGTTGCTGATTTTATCCGTAATGGAAAAAGCCTTTCTCTTGAAGAAGAAAAGCCTTCTCAAAAGCAAAGGCTCCTTTCTGCACTGGAGTCTGTTGCCGGTACGCTTAAAAAAGTATTTCCCTATATTCTTTTGAGCGTTGCAGTTGGGGCTGTAATTCATAACTGGATTCCTAAAGACTGGATTATCAATACGCTGGGGAATAAAAATCCGCTTGGTGTAATTCTTGCTGTCTTTGCCGGTATTCCAATGTATTCAGAAATTTTTGGCTGCATTTCGATTGCAGAAAGTCTTCTATCAAAAGGCGCGCTTCTTGGGGTTGTGTTAAGCTTTTTGATGGCGGTAACGACTTTGAGTTTGCCCTCGCTGATTATGTTGAAGAAAGCAATAAAAACTAAACTGCTGGTGGTTTTTGTTTCTATCTGCGTTATTGGAATAATTCTTGTGGGATATTTTTTCAACGTTTTTCAGACGTTGTTTTTATAAATTGCGTGAGGGATTGGAGCACCGCCGAAGGCGTTCCGAAGGAATGAAGCGATAGCGGTTTTCGCGACGAGCACGAAGGTGCAAAGTATCAAGCGAGTGCGCAAAGCCCGACCCGAAGGGGCACGCCCAAAGGAGAATCAAATGGAAAATCTTACTGTTAAAGTTTACGGAAGCGGTTGTAAGGGATGTAAAACTTTGCACCAGAATGTGATTGATGCTCTTGCAGAGATGGATCTTGCAGCTGATGTTGAATACATTACGGACATGCAAAAGATTATGGAAACCGGTGTGATGAGTCTGCCAGCTCTCGCGTTGAATGATAAGATTGTTTCTTTTGGCAGGGTCTTGAGCGTTGCAGATGTTAGAAAGTTTTTGGGGGAAAGAATATGAATCACAAAGAAAATGCGGTGAATTATTTTTCGCAGAAATTGCATTGTTCTCAGGCTGTTCTTGCGGCTTTTGCAAAGGAATGTGGACTTACAGAGGAGCAGGCCTTGAGAATTGGAAGCTGTTTTGGAAGCGGTATGCGGAAGGGTGAAGTTTGCGGAGCTGTAACAGGAGCCCTGATGGTATTAGGTTTACTGTATGGGCAAAAGTGTGCCGGTGACGCAGACGGCCGCCAGCTTTCAGATAAAGTGAATGATTTAATGATGGACCGCTTTAAAGAAAAATGCGGCTCTTACCTCTGCAATGATTTATTGGGCTTTGATGTAAGAACAAAAGAAGGTCTTCAATATTGCCGCGACAATAAATTGTTTACAGAATTCTGTCCCAAAATGGTTGCCTCAGCAGTGGACGTTGTTGAAGAAATAATTCTTGAACAGAAGGTGATTGATTCGTGATAAGCGACTTTTGAGCTAAGGAAAAATGCCAGTGCATAAAAGAGCCTTGCTACAGCATAAGTGATTGTCATGCTGGCACAGGTAGCTCTCTGTTTGCACTGTATATTTTTATTTTCTTATAAAGCCCTTGTCCTGCTCTGGAATTTTGTCGTCGGAAACAAAGCGTTCGATGGTCATGTGAAGGTCGTATTTTTCGCGGAGGGTGGCAATCGTTTGCATCATTGGCGTTGCGTGATGAATGTCGATTGCTTCCTGATTTTCCCAGGAGTCAATTAAGAGGATTGTTTCTTCGTCGTTGGATGTTTCTTGGCCAAAGGGAAGGTAATATTCATAGCGGAGGTTGCCTTTTTCGGCACGGATTTTTTATACTGTTCCGCTGGAAATCATTTCGCGGGCAAAGGCTTGTGCGGCACCTTTTTTTCCTGTGTAACGAAGATTAACTGTTATTGCCATTTTAGTCCTCCAGATTTATCTGTTCTTTTTTAGGCTTTTTGCCATAAGGTGAGAGATCGTTGCAAATAAAATGATAATGGAAATGTAGTCAATTGCAAAGAGTATGTAGCCGCGTTCCAGATCGAAGAAGAAAAATTCTTGCTGCAAAATGAGGTACTTCCAGACTCCGCGGGCAATGAAGGCATAAAGGCCGTATGCGCAGACCAGGGCAAGTAGGATTTTTATGACAAGGGTTTTGGTTGGGATTGACTGGGTGTTTTTTGTGGTAGAAGATTCCCGTGTCGGGGCACGGGAATGACAGGGTTGGGAAGCATCGGAATGACAGGGTTGGGAATCATCGGGACAACAGGTTTGGGAAGCATCGGAATGACTGTTTGTGGAAGCATGGGGATGGCGAATTTTACTGGCGATTATTTCTACGTGCATTCCAATGTGCAGCGACATAAAAAGATAATACCAGTGGCTGGCAAGTAGATGGGCAATGCGTGCAAAGCCCAAGCCATCCTGGATGTTTAAAAAAGTAAAAAGGTGGTTGGAAAGAATTATTCCGCTAATCATCAAAAAGACAACACAAACAAGAATGCCACAGTTGATAATGGTTTGCATGACACGGTAAGGATTGTATTTTCCCTTGAAGACTGCCCCGTACCATCTGCGGTTCAGTGTGATGTGCACTGCCCACAAAAGGAAGAGAGCCATGCCTAAGATTTCGTGCACAATGTCTGCTGGAAAAAGATAGGTTCCTCCCATGAGCATTATGGAAAGAATTGTCATTGCAAGGTCAACAGGCATTCTTATTTTGTTCATTCAGTTTCCTATCTTAGCAAACCTTCGATGTATTTTTTTATATCTGCACTGGAGCCCCGGGTAAAGTCTTTTCCGCCCTTAAAGTCTGCTCCCTTTGCAAATTTGGACAAATCTGTACCACTGCGACCAAGACCACTGCCACCGCTTGTGCAAAGAGTGATAAGCTTTTTGCCTGACCAGTTTTGGCTTTCTGCAAAAGTATAAACGATTTTTGGCGCATAAGCCCACCAGATTGGATAGCAAACAACAACTGTGTCGTAACCTGAGATGTCAATTTTGTTTGCAATTGCAGGACGGCTTTTTGGGTCATTGCATTCAATGGAAGAGCGTGATTTTTTGTTGTGCCAGTTCAAGTCTGCATCGCTGTATTTTTGAGCAGGCTGGATTTGGAAAATGTCTGCACCCATTTCCTTTGCTGCATCCTTTGCCATGCGCTCCGTAGTTCCTGTTGCGCTAAAGTAAACAAACGCTGTTTTAGCAAATGCTCCTGACACAATAAAGCCTCCGAGTAAAAGTGTAAGAATAAGTTTTTTCATAAAATTACCTCCGTAATTGTTAGCAATTTTCATACTGTTGCAAAATATCACACATCAAAGTTTTCTTCAATGTGAATGATTTTCACTCATCATAAAAATCTGCCATAAGCAATACCTAAAGAATTCAAAACATTTTCTTCTATTCATCTACAGAAAAAACAGCCGTAACATTTCCCTTGCCCAAAATCTTTTTAAGCTCGGCCTGATCGATAGTTGTACTTGTGCTTGAACTTGCGGAAATCACTTTTCCAAGCGGTGTGTAGCTCCAGCTGTTCCTGCCGTAAAAAATTGTAATCTGATTGCCTTGGTAAAGCATTATGTCTCCCGCACTGGTTTTAACCTGCCTGTCGTTTTGCGGAAGAGAAGTGCCCAGTGAGCCTACTTTTTCAAAACTTCCGTATTCTGTTAGCGTGATGGTAGGTGTTTCTTTTTTTACAAGCTGGTAAAATGCCGCGGCAGAGGGATTGTCTAGCAGTTCTGCTGTAAGGCTGTGGCTTCCGCTTTGGCTTGTGATTTGAATTTTGATTTTCATGTTGGATGCTCCTTGCTTTGTGGCAGCTACTTCTGCAAAGGCTGTAGAAATAAAGAGAAAGGCCATCATTAAAATTTTTGCCCCAGCTTTTTTTAGCGTAAGTTTTTCCATACATTTTTAAATTACACGAAGCTTGGGCAGATTACAAATACTTTGTTTTTATAATAAATTATGCCTTTTAGGCATAGTAAAGTGCCACTTTTTATGCTATGCTTTTTGTATGGAACTCCGCGTATTAAAATATTTGATTACAATTGCAAACGAGCAGAACATTTCCCGTGCGGCAGAAATCATTCACATTACGCAGCCCACGCTTTCCCGGCAGATTATTGAGCTTGAAGATGAACTTGGGGTTAAGCTTTTTGAGCGGAACAGGCAGAACCGCAAATTCATTCTGACAGACGAAGGTGTGCGCTTTTACAATTATGCCGTGCAGATTACGGAGCTTTCAGAAAAATCAATTGAAGAGTTTAGGACTGATTCCTCCCAGGTTTCAGGAAAAATTTATATTGGGGCAGGGGAGACAAAGTCAATTGCTTGCCTAGCACAGGCATTTAAAAAAATCCGCGAAAACCATCCAAAAATTGAAGTGAGCCTTTTTTCTGGCAATGCCGGGCTTGTCTGCGAACGCCTTGACCGGGGGCTTTGCGACTTTGGCATTTTTATTGGATTCAAGAACGTAGAAAAATACAAGCACCTGACGCTTGCCCAAAAAGACCGCTGGGGACTTCTTACGCGGAAAGACAATCCGCTTGCAAAGTATAAATGTATAGAAAGGAAAAATCTTTTGGAACATCACGAGCCCTTGCTTTTGTCTGAACAGACTTCCAGGCACCGCGAACTTTTGCACTGGTTTGGCGGTTCTATGGAAAAATACAACATAACGGGTTCTTATAACCTTGTCTACAACGCAAGCACTTTTACAAAGGAGAATGTTGCTTCCTGCATTACACTGGAAGGACTTGCGGATACTTCTGCAGAAAGCCTTCTCTGCTTTATTCCTCTTGAGCCTGCCATCTACAGCGAAGTTTACCTTGCCTGGAAAAAAGACCGGGAACTTTCTAAGGCGGCAAAGCTACTTTTGGAAGAGGTTGGCAAAAACTGTAATTGCTAAAGCCTTAAGCGCTTTGTGTTTGGCAGTAAAAATCCGATAATTACTTTGTAAGCTAGATAGGAGAGGGTAATATGAATAAAAAAATAGAAGATGCCATTGTTGGCGCAAATGATGTTCAAAACGGAATTGGCCACTACATAAGGGACCTGCTGGAATCTTTTGGGGTTGATGCCGTTTATGAAGAGATTGAAGATATGCTTAGGGGTTCCATGGAAAGGTTCCTTACAGCAGTTGAATTTACCGCATTTGTCTTTGCAAACCTTTCATATATTCCTGGTAAGGATGACGAAGAGCTTATTGACAAGATGAAGGATTTGCACCTCTTTGAGAATTTGATTGAATCTTTTTCTGCTAAACGGGCATACAGCCGCCTTTACACGCTTTTTTTTCTTTTGGACCATATTCCTGCAAATTTTTCTGCTGAACGCATAGAGGAGCTTCTTGACCGCTACCGTGTGGAAAACTGCATACTGATGTTCCCACTGATGAAGTCTCTTACGGAAGCTTTGGGGAATGCCTTTCCCCTGGAAAAATACTCCGGAATACGAATAGATGATGAGGAATGCAATTTTATTGTAAAGTATTTGATTTCTCAGTCTGAATACCTTGATTCTTTTGCAAGGGACGAGATTCTTGAAAAGCTAAAGGGCATTTGTCCGCAAAAATATGCCTCTGCCTTGGAAAAATCCATTGCCTATAATAAGAAATTTATGGAAGAAGATTATTTTGGTGATGATGAAGGCGGTGATGAGGGCTGGGAAGAGATTCAGGCGGTGGCAGACGGATATTTTGCCCGCGTGGAAGAGCTTGAACTTAGCGGAGAAAGCATTAGCTTTACAGACTTTGTTCGTAAGATGAGAGCCTAGCACCGGTTGGAGTGGTCTTGAATCAGGGCTTTTGCATGAAACGTCAAGCAAAACTGTCAAAATGAGTCGGCGGCTCCAGATATAAAAAAAAGCGCTCCAAAAAGGAACGCTTGTAGTTTTTAGGAAGCTTAGTCTATTGTAACACCGTGGCGCTTCTGCTGGAAACGCTTTAGCATTGCAACACCGTTGCGCTTGTCGTTGTAGATAAAGCCGCCGTTCCAGTATTCAAGGGCTGCAAACAAGGCGTTACCACCGTCCTGGTCGTCGGACTTCTTTGTACGGAATGAAACATAGTTTGCAAGTTCCTCAAAGTTGGAGTTGTGCAGACACTCAAGACGCTTGCGGTTAAAGTCGTTCCACTTTTCCAAGTCCTTAAAGCCTTCGCCTTCGTCTTCTACGATAAGGTGGGCATGGCTGGCGCTGAAAGAATACCAAACGTGCACTTTCTTGTTTACGTCGCAGTGGTTACCGTGCTTTACGGCATTCTTGATTACTTCGCTAATCTGCTGCTCAAGCAAGTTAATTTCTTTTATTTCCAATGGAGCAGACTGTACAATCAGCAAGGTAAAATAGCGAATTTGCCTAAAATCAGAAGGAAATTCCTTGTAAAGCATGTTTGCTTTGTCAAATAACGGATCGTTTCCGTCAGAACGCAACTCTTTGATATCTTCCATAATAAAACTTCTCCCTTTGGTTATTCGTTAATCATGAGCAAGGCTTCTTCTACGCTGTTTGCAATAGGGAAGTAACCCATCAGCTTGGTAAGCTCGATAACCTTCTTTACTGAACCGTGTATGTTGGAAATGTAGAGCTTAAGGTTCATCTTCTTTATTGTAGAACAGATGTAGATAAGCGCACCAATTCCGGACGAGTCAATGTAGTCTACCTGTTCAAGGTTGATGATAAAGGACTTTACATTTTTCTCCAGCATTTTGAGGACCAGTTCCTTTAGTTTGTAGGAATTGTACAAGTCCATTTCGCCGTTTACGTCAATGATGTACACTTCTCCATTTTTACGTATTTTAAGTTCCATATCTTTTACTCCTTTTGCACCCAAATTTATTGAATTTTTACAATAAGCAGCGTTTTGTCGTCATGCTGTACGGCACTGCCTGTAAATTTTTTTACGTCCTCTTTTACAAGACGTGCTATGTCTTTGCCGGATTTTGCGTGATTCTCCTGAACTACGCGCAGCAAAGACTCCTTTGAATATTGCTGGCCACTTTCATTAAGGGCTTCAACAAGACCATCTGTATATGTGAATATTATATCACCATTTTTAACTTTTTGCACGAAATCTTTATATTCTGTTGTTTTTTCTACGCCAATCGGTGCTGTGGGGGAGGTTAGCTCCCTACATTCGTTCTTTTCGCTGTCGTAGATGTAGACCGGGATTACTCCGCCGGAAGCTACTTCCACGCTGTTTCTTGTTGGATCGTAGTTGATTAGCGCAGTTGAGCCAAAGTGGTCCGTGCTAAAGGATTCAGCAGAGATGCCGCGGTTAACCCAGGATAGGATTTTTCCCGCACTCTGCATTGAATTTATGACAAGGCGCAGCATAGAGCGTACCATGGACATTACAACCACGCTGTTCATGCCCTTTCCTGCTATGTCCGACATGATGAATGAAATTCTGTCTTTGCGGGAAACAAGTATGTCGTAGCTGTCTCCGCAAACACCCTGGCATGGATCCCAGAATACGCCAAACTGGAGCCCCTGGATAAGAGGCAGTTTTGCCGGCTTTAGAGATGCCTGGATTCTGGAGGCAAGTTCCGCTTCCTTTGCTACTTCGTTCTGTTCTATAATATCTTGTACAGCGATTACGTTCTTGATTGTTGCAGCTGCAAAGTCGCAAAGTGTTGAAGTAATCTTTAATTCATCTTCGTTGAAGACTTCGTTGCCGTGCTTTCGGGCAAATGCTGCAAGGCCTATTACGGTGTCCTGAATCTTCATTGGGGAAATTATGTAGCTACCACATTCAAGGAATTCTTCCGGGCCGTTCTGGTAGATTCTGCTGTCTGTTTCTGGCTTGGTGATAAGCTCTGCGCGTCCCTGGGTTGCAATTTCGCCAAAGATGTTGCCTTCTAGCGGAAAAGTTGCAAACTTGAAGTTTGTTGCTACTCGGATAGGCTTGTGGGGCAGGTCTGCTGGCAGCTTGTATGGAGGGGGAAAGTCTCCGTCAAATGCCTTTACGGAGATTATGTCCTCAAAGTCGTCTATCATGAGTATTGCGCCACCGTCTGCACTTATCTGGTCCCTGATTGTCTTGTTGATGTATTCAAGGAAGGTGGTGATTCCCTTGTCTGAAGTATAGGAGTCTACCGCGTGTACGGTAAAGTCGCGGCTTACGTCCAAGAGGCGGAGGTCCTGTTCGGAAAGCTCAACCTGCCTTTCTTCTGCAGCTGCCTTTGCCGCTTCGTTTTGAAGGGCTGCAAGAGTGTGCTTGTTCTTCCACCTGGGGATGAGCGAGTCAAATTTTACAGGCTCAAATGTGGAAAACATTATTGCAATTGGAAGTTGAAGGAAGAGTGCTGCAAAAACCGCCAGCATAAAGAAGTTTGTGGCTTTTGCGTAGTCCTGACCCATGTAAAGCTTGTAGAATGTGATGATGCTTGTTATTGCAATGATAATCAGAGAAATGTATGTTATAAAGCTTACCCTTGCTGACTTGCGTTTTCTTATTAGGGCGCATAGAAACAATAATAGTATGGAAGCGGCAGCAATTGCCAAGAGCGGCATGTAAGACAAATTTTCAATGATTTTCAAATTACTGCTCCCTGTACCTTTATAATGGTAAACCAGGCTCTTTTCCGTAAAAGCATACTCCTATTCTACCATTGAAATATTGTACCGTCAAGATTATATTGCAAGAACCTCTAAAAACTTTATTTTTATAGATTCCTTCATGAATTATCGGTGGAAATTTATCCAAAAATTAGTTTTTGGAGGCTTTTGACTGTTTCTTTAGTCCTTTTCCGTTTTTTTTGGAGCGTATTTTATTTTTTGCCATTTGCCTTGTGAAAGAAGAAAAAGCTGTTTTTGGTACCCGCTTTCCAGGGCTACGCTTTCGCTCCGGCCCGCCTGCGGCGGTCTTGCCTTTGGCAACCCTTCCAATCGGGGCTAGGCTTGGTGGTGGGGAATCTGTGGTTCGACAAGCTCACCAACCGGTTCAGGGTGACAGGATAGGTTGCATATTAATGCACGGCAGGGATTGGGGCAAGCGGAGCTTGCCCTTGGAGTTTCCTGCGGAAACTCCCGGTTACGATGTATGGTAAACCGACTGAAGGGTTGCGTATTAATACACGGCAGGGATTGGAGCCCCGCCGGAGGCGTTCCGAACGAAGAGAGGAATGGAGACAATATGTTGTGTCTTCCTTTTGCAGAAACATGGATTTAGCTACAATAAGGTTAGACAACAATCTTATTTAAAGCATTACCAAAATGCAAAAGGAGCACAACATGGAAAGTATAATTTATGTAGGTATGG
>JAGCWT010000224.1 GCA_017961705.1 Treponema sp. | reverse complement strand
GAAATAATTTCCCACCTGGCAAAAAAGACGGGCTTAAAACAAAATGCAAGGGGGGCGCTCTGATGTGTTTGATAATTACAGCATGTACAGCAGCCGTTTTTACACTCGCGTTCTTTGTAAATAAAAAAAGCGGCGGGGAAAACAAAAGCATATTCATGGCCATGCTAATGTTCTGGGCAGCAAGCCTTATGTGGAGCATGGACGGAGTTGCTTCTGTTCTTGAAGGCGAAGGATTTTTTGACATAAGCATTGAGGACACAGTGCTGGGCATAATAATCCTGGCAAGCGGCCTCATAGTTTTTATGCTGCACAGTGTGTGGCAAAAAAGAAAGGCAGTTTCTAAAAAGACTGCTTAATAAAAAAAGTAAATTAAACAAATAAGACAAAGGCGTCTGTTTTCTTGTGCTGGCAGAGAAAGCAGATGCCTTTTTTTTATATAAAAATATTTTGGAGGAACACTATGAAAAAGACAAATTTATTGGTTGGCGCACTCATTGCAGCCGCAGGAATCTACGGACTTTCTTCCTGCTCAAAAAGCGGCGGAGATAAAACTGTAAAGGTTGGAATCCTTCATTCCCTGAGCGGAACAATGGCAATTTCCGAAACTTCAGTTAGGGATGCAGAGCTTCTTGCAATAAACGAAATAAATGCAAAGGGCGGCGTACTTGGAAGAAAGATAGAAGTTGTTCAGGAAGACGGCGCTTCAGAACCGCAGATTTTTGCAGAGCGTGCAAGAAAGCTTATCCAGAACGACAAGGTAGCAACAATCTTTGGCTGCTGGACAAGCGCATCACGCAAGGCAGTAAAACCGGTTGTAGAAGAAACAGGTGCACTCCTCTGGTATCCAGTCCAGTACGAAGGAATGGAGATGAGCCCCAACATCATGTACATGGGTGCAGCTCCAAACCAGCAGGCAGTTCCCGCAGTAGATTTCTGTGCAGCACAGTTTGGAAAGAACATCTTCCTCGTAGGAAGCGACTATGTATTCCCACGCACTGCAAACAAAATCATAAAGGCTCAGCTTGCATACCTTGGCGGAAGCGTAGCCGGCGAAGAATATACCCCTATGGGGCACACAGACTTTGCCACAATCGTTTCAAAGATTAAGGCCGCAAAACCAGACTGCATCATCAACACCCTTAACGGTGACTCAAACGTTGCATTCTTCAAGCAACTTACAGACGCAGGCATTACAGCAGAAAGTATTCCTGTAATGAGCTTCTCAATTGCAGAAGAAGAAGTTGGCGGTGTTGGAATCGAAAACCTTAAGGGACACTATGTTGCATGGAACTACTACCAGACAACACAGACTCCAGAAAACGATGCCTTCGTTGCTGCCTACAAAAAGGCTTATGGCGAAAAGCGTGTAACAGACGACCCTATCGAAGCAGGTTACATCGGCGTCCACATCTGGGCAATGGCTTGCGAAAAGGCAGGTTCCTTTGACGTAGAAATGGTAAAGGCCAGCGCAAAGGGAATCACCTTCGCTGCTCCAGAAGGAAACGTCACCGTAGATGGAGAAAACCAGCACATCTACAACCCTGTAAGAATCGGAAAGATTAACGAGACTGGTCTTATCGATGAAGTCTGGGCAACAAGCAACGCTGTAAAGCCGGATCCCTATCTCTTAACTTACGATTGGGCAAACGGACTTTAATTCAAAGCAAGGAGGGGGAAGTCTCCCCCTCGCTTCAACCGCCGGTGGCGTTTTCCGCTACCCCCTCTACGGGGGAAAAATCCCCCGTAACGCCCCCTTATATGGACAAACATTATGGAAACAGTTTTTACAATTTTATTTAACGGAATAAGTCTCAGTTCAATTCTTCTTCTTGCAGCCATAGGCCTTTCAGTTACCTTTGGACTGATGCGCGTAATCAACATGGCGCATGGTGAGTTCATAATGATTGGCTCATACACAACTTTTCTTGTACAGAATTTTTTTATTGCATTCCTGCCAAAGCCAGCCTTTGACTTTTACTATCCGGTAGCAATAATATTTTCTTTTTTAGTTTCTGCGCTTTTTGGCTGCATCCTGGAACGCCTTATAATCAAGAGGCTTTACGGAAGGGAAACAGATTCAATTCTTGCAACATGGGGAATCAGTCTTTTCCTTCAGCAGCTTGCAAGATCCATCTTTGGTGCGCCAAACGTAAACGTGAGTTCCCCGTCGGTACTGAACGGCAACCTTGAAATTATGGGTGTTGCCATGACGTACAAAAGACTTTTTATAATTTTTCTTGTAATACTCTGCCTTGCTTTTATGTACGTCCTTATGTACAAAACATCTTACGGAAAAAAAGTTAGGGCAACAATGCAAAACAGGGCTATGGCTCAGTGCCTTGGCATTAAGACAAACCACATAGACACATTCACTTTTGCAATAGGATCTGGGCTTGCAGGAGTTGCAGGCTGCGCATTGTGTCTTTTGGGTTCAGTAGGCCCGTCCCTTGGACAAAACTACATTATCGATGCCTTCATGGTCGTAGTTCTTGGCGGTGTTGGAAAGCTTTCAGGAGCAATAGCCGGTGCGCTTTTAATAGGAATGAGCAACGCAACAATTCAGTTTGGAACTTCTGCAAACATTGCAAAGGCCATAGTCCTGATTCTTGTAATTCTTTTCCTGCAGAAAAAGCCTCAGGGACTTTTCACAATTCATTCACGCGCACTTGACGAGTAAGGAGGTTTATATGGGTTTTAACGAAAAAATATCAAAGCTTTTTACATCGGCCTCTTTTGGCAATGCACCAACAATCGACGGTCTGAATGCAAAGAAGAAAAATATTGCTTTTGCTTTTCTTGTTCTAATTATATCGCTGCTTCCACTTTTTCTTTCCCCATTCAGGGTAAGCCTTGTGGGCAAGTTCATCACTTATGCGATTGTGGCACTAAGCATCGATTTAATCTGGGGCTACACAGGAATCCTAAGCCTTGGCCACGGAGTCTTTTTTGGGCTTGGCGGCTACGGCATGGGAATGTACCTTAAACTGGTTGCAAGCCACGGAAGGCTCCCAGACTTTATGAGCTGGAGCGGACGTACAACACTACCTTGGTTCTGGGAATTTTACAAGACGGCACCAGAAGCAATTCTTATGATTATACTTGTTCCTTCTGTTCTTGCTTTTGTACTTGGACTTTTGACCTTCCTTAACAGAATCAAGGGTGTGTATTTTTCAATCCTTTCACAGGCATTGGCTCTGGTTTTTGTAACCCTCTTCATAGGCCTTCAACCCTACACGGGAGGCACAAACGGAATCACGGAATTTTCCACACTTTTTGGGCTTCCAATTGCAGGAATCAAGGCAAAATACATGTGGTACTACGTTGCACTCGCATTCCTTGTGATTACATACATTGTTTTTTCTTCAATAATGCGGACCAAGTGCGGGCGTGTTCTGGTTGCAATCCGCGACGGAGAAAACAGGGCACGCTTTTCCGGCTATCAGACGGCAAGCTACAAAACCTTTGTCTATGTCCTAAGCGCACTCTTTACAGGAATTGCAGGCGCACTCTTTGTCCCATTCAGCGGAATAATTTCTCCGTCAGAAATGAGCATTTCCAATTCAATAGACATGGCAATCTGGGTGGCTGTTGGCGGAAGGGGAACATTGATAGGGGCAGCTGTAGGAGCCTTTGTAGTGAACATCACAAAAACTCTGATAAGCGAAAGCTTCCCGGAAATATGGTCCTACTTTATTGGAGCAATTTTTGTAATCGTTGTATTGTTCCTGCCAAGGGGACTTACAGGTGTGTTCACAGACGCAAAGGACAAAATAAGCCTTTTGGTAAAGAAAACAAAAGCATCCAAGACAAATAAATAGGAGGAAAAATCATGGGCGAAGTAAATATATCAGTAACTCCTGTAATTGAGATTCAAGACATTTCCGTAAGCTTCGAAGGCTTTAAGGCACTTACGGATGTAACAACAAAAATCATGCCCCACAAGGTTCATTTTTTCATCGGGCCAAATGGAGCCGGAAAGACAACCCTGCTGGACATCATCTGCGGAAAGACAAGGCCTTCAAACGGAAAAATCATCTACCACGGCGGAAGAGACCTTGGCATTAGGAAGTTCGTAAACATTGACTTAACAAAGCTTACGGAAGCAGAAATCGTTGCAGAAGGAATTGGCCGCAAGTTCCAGGCACCTTCCGTTTTTACAAGTCTTACGGTTTGGGAGAACATGGAGATTTCCCTAAAGGGCAGCAAGAGCGTATGGGGTTCCCTGCTATTCAGGATTTCAGATGCACAAAAAAAGCAGATAGAAAGCATCTTGAACTTTATAAGCCTTGCAGACAAAAAGAACGAAAAGGCAGCATCACTTTCCCACGGTCAAAAGCAGTGGCTGGAAATAGGAATGCTTCTTGTTCAGGAACCGGTCGTTGTCCTGCTTGACGAACCTGTTGCCGGAATGGGAAAAGAGGAAACCTTAAAAACCGGGCAGCTTATCAAAAAAATTTCCGAAAAGTATGCGGTGGTTGTTGTTGAGCATGACATGGAATTTGTCCGTGCCGTAGCAGACCGCGTTACCGTTATGCACGAAGGAAAAATCCTTGTGGAAGGAACTGCAGATGAAGTTTTGGCGGACGAAAAGGTTCGTGCAGTTTATCTTGGCCGCGGCAAGTTCCACAAGAGCGGAAAGGTAGAAAATGCAAATGGAGGAAAGGATGCTTGAAATAAAAAATCTTAGTTCCTGGTACGGAGAAAGCAATATCATTCCAGACTTGAACATGTCTGTCCCGGACGGAAAAATTGTCTGCCTTATAGGACGCAATGGTGTTGGAAAAAGCACTACGCTAAAAAGCATTATGGGCATGGTAAAGACAAGCAGTGGAAGCATTCTTTTTGACAATCAGGAAATCATAAAGAAAAAGACTTATGAAAGGGCTGCACTTGGCATTGGCTATGTTCCCCAGGGAAGAGAGATTTTTCCCCAGCTTACAGTCCAGGAAAACCTTGAGCTTGGTCTTGAAGTAAAAGGCGGCAAAGGAAAGGTCGGGGAAGAAATTTTTGAACTCTTTCCAATCATAAGGGAATTCCTAAAAAGAAAGGGCGGAAACTTAAGCGGTGGACAGCAGCAACAGCTTGCCATTGCCCGCGCCCTTGTTTCGCACCCAAAGCTTTTGATTCTTGATGAGCCAACAGAAGGAATACAGCCGTCAATTATAGAAGACATTGCAACAGCCATTCAGCGCGTAAACCGGGAGCTTGGAATTACGGTCCTGATTGTTGAGCAGTATCTTGATTTTGTACTTGAAGTAAGCGATAGCTATTATGTTATGGACAAGGGTTCCATTACGCTAAGCGGCCTTACAAAAGAAGCGGACTCTTCACTAATTCAGTCAAAGATGGCCATCGGGTAAAATTACACTCCGCCGCGGAAGGTTTAAAAACCTCCTCAAAAAGTAAAAAAAATTAAACCTTCTGCGGCATTTTTTTCTAAAACTACTTCAAAGAATTTCTAACTTCTTCAAAAACTTTTTGTATTTTTTCCGCACTAAAAGAAAGGCAGCGGATTATAAAATCACCACAGTCATTTTCGGAAGCTTCCAGCAAAAGACTCTTTTGTTCATCTAAAGACGCATTTGTATTTTCTTCCGTATAAAGGAGCTTTTCTTCAAGAGAAAGGATGCCGCGTATTTTTTTAAGATCTGTCTTGTCTGAATATCCAAAAACCAGCATACTGCCGCAGTGGGTAAAACCTGCAAACATTGTTTTTCCCAAAAGCCTTTCTTTTCTTTCAGGATGATTTTTTCCGTCGCTTCCTTCAAGAAAAAGGTTGTCGTAAAAAACAAGTTTTTTCTCGCGGAAAATTTTTATTCGGTTTTTGTAAAGGGTAAAGTCAAAGGTCTCCCCGTAGGCACAGCGGCCGGCACAAATACAGTCTTCGTAAATTAAGCGGGAGTTTTTGGAAAGAGAAATTTCTGTTGCAGAAGAAAAATTGCTCTTGGAAAAAGGAATGCAGGGAAGTGGCCTGTAAACAAGGCTTGAATTTTCCATAAGCTCTGCAAAGATTTTACGCTCTGCGCACTTCCCGCTGTCCATCTTAAATATTTTTTCAAATGACTGGCTTCTAAGTTCTAGGCTAGCCCCCTGCCCCACTTTTATTTTATGCAGCTGAAGGTCGCCTTCAAGGATTCCTGGGCTTGCGCTTTGCAAAAAGACGGCAATACCACCGTCATCTTGTGCAAACGGCTTCATAATCTTAAAAGGAGAAGTAAAAAAGCTGTCTTTTACAAAAGTTTTTCCAGATGCAGAAAGGCAGGCCGTAATTTCAAATCTGGAAGGGGATGCAAAAAGGTTCATGAATTAATTGCCGTCTACCAAATCAGAAAAAAACACATTCCTGTCCAGAAATGCAATCACTTCATCTATTCCTTCACTGCTCCTAATGTTCGTAAAGACAAAGGGTTTGTCCCCTCTCATCATCTTGGAATCGCGGGCCATAACTTCAAGGCTTGCTCCAACCATGGGTGCAAGGTCTATCTTGTTAATCACAAGAAGGTTGCTTCTCATAATCCCAGGTCCACCCTTGCGGGGAATCTTGTCTCCTTCCGCTACGTCAATCACAAAAATTGTTGCGTCAACAAGTTCCGGTGAAAAGGTTGCAGAAAGATTGTCACCACCGCTTTCTATGAACATAAGCTCAATGTCTGGAAAGCGTGCCTTTAGTTCATCCACGGCTTCAAGATTCATAGATGCATCTTCGCGAATGGCCGTGTGAGGGCAGCCGCCAGTTTCTACGCCTACAATCCTTTCTTTTGGCAGGACTGAATGGGCAACAAGAAATTCCGCATCCTCTTTTGTATAAATATCGTTTGTAATAACACCAATGGAATATTTTTCCGAAAGCCTTCTGGTCAGAGCCTCAACAAGAGCAGTCTTTCCTGAACCAACCGGTCCCGCCACACCTATTTTTGTAAAACGCATAAACACTCCTTTTTATTCAACTCATATATAGCCTTGTATACAAATATTCGTGCTGCATTCCCCTTATTTCTATGGAAGGAGATGAACGGCATAAATCTTCCTCTGCAAAAGTTTCCACAGCACAAAGCAGCTTTGTAAATTCATCAAAAAGAGAATGAAGAATTTTCTGCCCCTCGTTCTGGCTCAAAGGAATCAGCTTGACAAGTGTTGTAACCCGAGCAGAAAACTGGCTGTATAAAAATGCTTCAAGGCTTGCTTCCTTTTTTATTTTTCGCAGGGCACAATAGGCTCCATAGATTACAGGAAAGTGCGTTACTTTGCCCAAAGAAAGAAGGTCAAGTTCATCTTTTTGCCACAGGCTTACAGTCTTAAAAAAGCGCGCTGCAATTTTTTTGCTTCCCACCCTGATTTCCCTTGCGTTTTTAGCGGCATTGTATATTTGGTCAAGCTCAAAAACTTTTTCCCATTCATCCTTTTCTGCATACTCATAGGCCAAGCGGACAGGCAGAAGTTCACTCGTCAAAAAATTTGATTCAATGTCAGACTTCAAAAATGAAAGGGCAGATTGGCTGTCGTGGATAACCCTTTGCTGCACAAATGTTTCAAGCCCCCAGGAAAGGGTGTAGGCCCCAATCGGAAAAGTTGAATCATTAAGCTGCAAAAGCTCAAAATCAATGTTCATGCGAATGTCCGTGGGAATGTTCATGCCCATGCCCGTGTCCATGGCCGACAATCGAAGAAATCTGCTTTGAAAAATCAAGCTTTTCATTCCGCTTTTCAACCTTCACCTTTATGCCAGAAAGTCCTTCCAGAAGCCTCTTCATGGGTTCATTAAAAATCGTTATAAGCTCGTTTTCATCTTTGCCTGCAAAAAGCGGTGCGTGGCAGTTTCCAACCTCGTATGCAACCTTTGCCGTAGAAAAGAAAGTTGGATCTTCAAGCCTTATGCTAAGAATGTCTGTTTCAAGAACATCAGCCGCAATCACAACTCCGTCAGAATCAACTCCAAAAACATCACCTGGCTTAATCCCTATTTTTAGAATCGAATCATCAAGGCTTATGGCAACATCGCGCCCAGCCCTGGAAGTCTTCCTGTGCAGCTTTGAATATGTTTCGTGCCATTCAAAATCAATGTAGTCAACAGGCTTATTTTTAAAATCCCCATCGCAAACTTTGCCCAGTATTTTTGTATATATCATAAGGTCTCCTAGAACATAAAATATCTTTGTGCAAGCGGAAGCACTTTTGCGCTCTTGCTCACAATAGGAACTCCGTCTGCCGTAACATGGTAGTTTTCTGGGTCAACATCTATCACAGGAAGTGCATCGTTATACTTCAAATCCTTTTTTCCAATTCCGCGGCAATTTTTTACAGGAAGACATATTTTTTGAAGCCCAAGTTTTTCCGGCAACTTTTCATCAATTGCAGCCTGAGACATAAATGTTAAGCAGGTCATATACTTTGCCTTGCCGTAATAGCCGAACATATTTCTGTAGTAAATAGGCTGGCATGTTGGAATGGAAGCATTAGAGTCTCCCATCTTGGAAAGAATTATTGCACCGCCCTTTATAACCATATCCGGTTTTGCGCCAAAAAATGCAGGGTTCCACAAAACAAGGTCTGCAACCTTCCCCTTTTCTATAGAACCAACATAATCTGAAATTCCATGGGCAATGGCAGGGTTAATCGTATACTTGGAAACATAGCGCTTTGCACGGTAGTTGTCGTTTTCATTTGAATCTTCTGCAAGAGCCCCTCGCTCTTCCTTCATCTTGTGGGCTGTCTGCCAGGTACGGGTAATAACTTCGCCAACGCGCCCCATTGCCTGAGAGTCGCTAGACATAATGCTTAGCGCACCCATGTCGTGAAGAACGTCTTCTGCAGCAATAGTTTCCGGTCTTATACGGGAATCAGCAAAGGCAACATCTTCTTCTATTTTATTGTCCAAGTGGTGGCAAACCATAAGCATGTCAAGATGCTCGTCCAAGGTGTTTACGGTAAAGGGCATAGTCGGGTTTGTTGAAGCAGGAATGATGTTGGGGTGTCCTGCAACCTTAAGGATATCCGGTGCATGTCCGCCACCCGCTCCTTCCGTATGATAGGTGTGCATGGTTCTACCGTTGATTGCCTTTAGCGTATCTTCTACACAGCCCGCCTCATTCAAAGTGTCCGTGTGAATGCAAACCTGAACGTCGTACTGGTCTGCAATGGTAAGAGCCGCATCTATTGCAGCAGGGGTTGTTCCCCAGTCCTCGTGGATTTTTAGTCCGCAAGCACCAGCCTTAATTTGCGCAACAAGTTCACTCTGCTTTTCTTTGTTAGAACAGTTTCCTTTTCCAAGGTAGCCTATGTTCATAGGAAAGTCTTCGGCAGCTTTTATCATCATCTCAAGGTTCCACTTGCCTGGTGTACAGGTAGTAGCATTTGTTCCGTCTGCGGGGCCAGTTCCACCGCCAATCATTGTGGTAACGCCAGAGCACAAAGCAGTTCCAACCTGCTCAGGAGAAATAAAGTGGATGTGGGTATCTATGCCTCCAGCTGTTACTATAAGGCCTTCGCCAGCCAAAGCTTCTGTTGCAGCCCCAACAGTCATTCCGGGAGTTACGCCGTCCATTGTGTCCGGGTTCCCAGCCTTTCCTATAGCGGCAATCTTTCCGTCTTTAATTCCTATGTCGGCCTTGTAGATTCCAGTGTAATCCAGAATCACACAGTTTGTAATAACAAGGTCAAGGTCTCCGCCTTCCCCCGTTGTGTTTACTGACTGCCCCATTCCATCGCGCAAAGTTTTGCCGCCGCCAAATTTTGCCTCATCACCGTAAACCGTAAAATCTTTTTCAACCTGAATCACAAGATTTGTATCCGCAAGCCGAATCTTATCGCCAGTAGTCGGCCCGTACATTGCAGCATATTTTTTTCCATCTATTGTACAACTCATTTTGCCACCCCGTTAGTAAGATTGTTAAGTCCGTAGATTTCTGATTTCCCGCCAAAGCTGCAAAGCTGAACCGTTTTTTCTTCGCCGGGTTCAAAGCGTACGGACATACCGGAAGGAATATCAAGCCTAAAGCCAAAGGCAGTTTTTCTATCAAAGGAAAGGCATTTGTTTACTTCAAAAAAATGAAAATGCGACCCAACCTGAACAGGCCTGTCCCCAATATTTTTTACAAGAAGGCTTACCGTTTTTCTTCCTTTATTAAGCTCTATCTTTTCGTTGCAGGAAATTACCTCGCCAATTTTCATACAGCCTCCATTTATTCCGCACAGTCGCGGATTGGGTTGTGAACAGTAACCAGTTTTGTTCCATCTGGAAAAGTTGCCTCAACCTGAACTTCATTTATCATGTCTGCAACGCCATCCATTACATCGTTTACGGTAAGAATTTTTGCTCCGTCGCGCATAAGTTCAGTTACAGTTTTTCCGTCGCGCGCAAGTTCCATAAGTTCAGACGAAATATAGGCAACGGCTTCTACATAATTTAGTTTTAAGCCACGTTCCTTACGTCTTTCTGCAACAAGCCCCGCATAACTTAAAAGAAGTTTTTCTGTTTCTCTGGGAGTAAGTTTCATCAATAAATCTCCGTTGCCACTAGCAGTAAAAAAAAAGCCGTAGAATTATTACTCATACAAGTAATTTTTCTACGGCTTCATTGACGTATTATGTTATATTCTATTTTGTTTTATGGGTTGAAGCGCAAGCAAGGCTGTCGCTTCGAACCTAATTTACAAGGTGCGAAAGCATCCTTGTATAATGACGCTATGCTGCAAACACGAAAGTGTTTGTCGGCATCAGCGGACGCTGAACAACAAGTCACCGTAGCTTGGGAATGGCCAGAGCTCTTTTGGTGTGATTGTCTCAAGTTCATCAGCGCAAAGACGCAGTTCATTCATTGCGGCAAAGACATGCTCGCGGTAGAAGAATGCAGTCTTGCTTGAATCTCCCGCATCAGAAGTCTTCTTTGCTTCAAGAACTTCACTCTCAAGCTTTTCCGTCTTGCTGTAGATTGAGCTTGTAAGTGCAGAAACTTTCTTGAGCATTGAGCTTTCGTAAGTAGCGTCGCACTCACCGCAGGCAGCCTTTTTAAGACCGATTGTTTCTGCAAGCTTGTTGGCGTATTTGCTTGCTGTTGGCAAGATGTTTTTCTTAGCCATCTCAAGCATAGTCTCTGCTTCGATGTTGATAATCTTGGAATAGTTTTCGTTGTGAATCTCGAAGCGGCTTTCAAGTTCCACCTTGCTGTAAACGCCAAACTTTTCAAATACCTTAACGTTCTTTTCATCAAGTATGTGTGGAAGGGCTTCCGGTGTAGACTTAAGGTTGTAGAGTCCGCGCTTTTCTGCTTCCTTAACCCAAGAATCATCATAGCCGTTTCCGTTGAAAATGATTCTCTTGTGCTCTTTGATTGTCTTAAGAATAAGGTCGTGGAGTGCACCCTTGAAATCTGTTGATTTTTCAAGAAGATCAGCAAACTGGCTAAGCTCTTCTGCAACAACAGTGTTAAGGAATACGTTTGCGCAAGCGATTGATTCATTTGAACCAAGCATACGGAATTCAAACTTGTTTCCGGTAAATGCAAATGGAGATGTGCGGTTGCGGTCTGTTGTATCCTTGTTGAAGTCTGGAAGAACTGTAACGCCAATCTGCATCTTTTCTTTTTCGTGCTTTCCATAAGGAACGCCTTTTTCGATGCTGTCAAGAATTGCGCTAAGTTCATCACCAAGGAAGATAGAGATGATTGCTGGCGGTGCCTCGTTGGCTCCAAGACGGTGGTCGTTACCGGCAGATGCTACGGAAATGCGGAGCAAGTCCTGGTATTCGTCTACAGCCTTAATGATTGCACACAAGAACAAAAGGAACTGGGCATTCTGATCTGGTGTTGCACCTGGGTCAAGAAGGTTCTTTCCTGTATTTGTAGAAATTGACCAGTTGTTGTGCTTACCGCTTCCGTTAACACCGGCAAATGGCTTTTCGTGTAAGAGACAAACCATACCGTGCTTTGCGGCAACCTTGCGCATCATTTCCATTGTAAGCTGGTTGTGGTCACAGGCAAGGTTTGTTGTAGAGAAGATTGGGGCAAGCTCGTGCTGAGCAGGGGCAACTTCGTTGTGTTCAGTCTTGGCAAGAATACCAAGCTTCCAAAGCTCTTTGTTCAAGTCTTTCATGAATGCCTGGACGCGGGGCTTAATCATACCAAAGTAGTGATCTTCAAGTTCCTGTCCCTTAGGAGCCTTTGCACCAAAGAGTGTGCGGCCTGTGTAGATAAGGTCTTCGCGCTTGTCGTAAACGCTCTTGTCTACAAGGAAGTATTCCTGTTCAGGACCAACGGTTGTCTTTACGGAAGTAACGGCTTCGTTTCCTTCAAAAAGTTTAAGAACACGGACTGCCTGTTTACTGATTGCCTGCATTGAGCGGAGGAGCGGAGTCTTTTTGTCAAGGGCTTCACCTGTGTAAGAGCAGAATGCAGTTGGAATACAAAGTGTACCGTCTTTAATAAAAGCGTAGCTGGTCGGGTCCCATGCCGTATAACCGCGGGCTTCGAATGTTGCACGGATTCCACCGCTTGGGAAAGAAGATGCATCCGGTTCACCCTGAACAAGTTCCTTACCGCTGAACTCCATTATAACTTTTCCGTCGCTTGTAGGAGTAATAAAGCTGTCGTGCTTTTCGGCAGTAATGCCTGTAAGTGGCTGGAACCAGTGGGTAAAATGGGTTGCGCCTTTTTCGATGGCCCAGTCTTTCATTGCGTTTGCAACAACTGTAGCAACAGAAGCGTCAAGTTTTTCTCCGCCTTCAATAGTTTTCATCAGCTGTTTGTAAGTTTCCTTAGGCAAGCGAGCTTTCATAACCGTTTCATTAAAAACGTTTTCGCCAAAAATTGGTGTAACTTCGTCCATCTTTTTTTCCTCCAAAATATTCGCTTTAAAACAAAAATGCCGCAAAGATTTCTGGAGCGTCCTCCAAAAAACATTGCGGCACCTTTGCCTTTATGGAATAAACTGCAAGCAAAGATTTTAATCTTCGATTGTCAGCCTTGTATATGGTTTAAAAATTATGCCCACCCATCTTCGGATGAATGCATAAAAAACAAAAAGGCCGCAGAAACACCATTCCTGCGACCTCATTGCCGTTTGATACTTTTGTTATACTGCTTACAAAAAAAAATGTCAAGATTTTTCTTAAATATTTTACCAATTATTTTAGCAAATTATTTTTAACTTTAGAGGACAAGCGCCAATATTCAATAATTGTAATGCAAAAATGTTTCAAGAAAGCACTGGAATGGAGGCGGGAAACGCAGCAAAAAAGCATTTGCGCGGTGCGAGCGTAGCGAGTCTAATACCTTGTATCCGCGCTCGGCTTTTTTGATGCGTTTACTGCCGGGAATGGAAGTGCTTTCGTGTTAAGATTTGCACTTGGCTTCTGCATAACGAAAATAGGGTTCTTGACACAAATGGCCTAAAGTTCTATAACAAATATGATACAAGCAAAGGTGCTTATTCGAGATGGTGGAATTGTTGCCGCCAGATGGAATGAGCACCTTTTTTTGTTAATTGGAAGTACGTTAACTATGGAAAAAGCTTATTTGATTCTTGCAGACGGAACGGTTTTTACGGGAAGCCCAATCGGGGCAACAGGTTCCACCATTGGCGAAACCGTCTTTACAACCGGAATGACCGGCTACCTTGAAACTCTAACAGACCCAAGCTACTACGGTCAAATCGTAACCCAGACATTCCCACTCATCGGGAACTACGGCGTAATACCGGAAGACTACGAAAGCCCACGCTCATGTGTAAAAGGCTACATTGTCCGGGAACTTTGCGATCTGCCATCCAATTTCCGCTGCCAATCCACACTCGACTCTTTTCTAAAGGCCCAGGGAATAATCGGAATCTCTGGAATAGACACCCGAGCCCTTACAAAAAAACTTCGTGAAAGCGGTGTTATGAACGGCATGATTGTTAGCGGAAAAGCTGCTTCTGATTTTGCCCTCCACGCGCAGACCCCAATTGATTCTTCTATATTACAAAAAATCCGTGAATACAAAATAGAGCATGCGGTAGAAAGTGTCCAGCTTAATTCAGATGGAGAAAGCCCCCTCAAGGGGGGAAGTCTCCCCCTCGCTCCAACCGCTGGCGCGTTTTCCGCTACCCCCTCTGCGGGTGAGTCCCCCCGCAACGCCCCCCATATTTTGCTTTGGGATTTTGGCGCAAAGGCAAACATAA
Source organism: Treponema sp. (assembly GCA_017961705.1). Taxonomy (GTDB): domain Bacteria; phylum Spirochaetota; class Spirochaetia; order Treponematales; family Treponemataceae; genus Treponema_D. The sequence goes on along the minus strand of JAGCWT010000224.1, from coordinate 3,630 downwards.
AACGTGAACTAGAAAAACGTGGCGCAGATGTAACTGTCCTTCCATATAATACAAGCGCAGAAAAAATTCTTTCGTTAAATCCAGACGGAATCATGCTAAGCAACGGTCCTGGAGATCCTGCAGAAAACATAACGATTATAGAAGAAATAAGAAAAATTTGTGAAGCCAACAAAAAAAGCCACCCCATTCCAATCTTTGGAATCTGCCTTGGCCACCAGATGCTTGCCCTTGCCCGCGGCTGCAAAACATGCAAACTAAAGTACGGACACAGAGGCGGAAACCATCCCGTAAAAGACACTGCAACAAACCGTGTCTACATCACAAGCCAGAACCACGGCTATGCGGTAGAAAATTCATCGCTGCCCCAATACGCAAAGATGAGTTTTTTTAACGTAAACGACGGAACCGTAGAAGGCATTACATACACGGACATTCCTGCATTCAGCGTGCAGTTCCACCCGGAAGCTTGCGGCGGCCCCCACGTCCCAAACTTTTTGTTTGACAACTTTTTGGAGATGATAAGATGGCGCTAAACAAGATCATTCACAATGTCTTGATTATAGGCTCAGGTCCAATCGTAATAGGACAGGCTGCAGAATTTGACTATGCCGGTAACCAGGCATGCAAGGCACTAAAGCAGCTTGGCCTTGAAGTTTGCCTTGTAAATTCAAACCCGGCAACACTTATGACCGACCGCTCCATGGCAGACGAGATTTACCTTGAACCGCTTACACTGCCAACCCTAAAAAGAATCATAGAAAAAGAAAAACCAGATTCATTGCTTTCTACACTTGGCGGGCAGACAGGCCTTACGCTAAGCATGGAACTTGCAAAGTCAGGCTTTCTTGCATCGCACAATGTACAGCTTCTTGGCGCAAGACCAGAAACAATAGACAAGGCAGAAGACCGCCAGATGTTCAAAGACACAATGGAAGCCATTGGTGAACCCTGCATTCCGTCTAAGGTTGTTACAAGCTACGAAGATGCTGTGGACTTTGTTCACAACCAGATTGGCTTTCCTGCAATCATTCGCCCGGCATTCACTCTTGGAGGAACAGGAGGCGGCATTGTTACAAACGACCGCGAGCTTGACGAAATTGCCCACAACGGCCTACACCGCTCCCCTATCCACCAGATTCTTGTAGAAAAATGCATAAGCGGCTGGAAAGAAATTGAGTTTGAAGTAATGAGGGATGCAAACGCAAACGTCATCACTGTCTGTTCAATGGAAAACTTTGACCCGGTTGGAGTTCACACGGGAGACTCCATCGTAATAGCGCCAACTGTAACGCTTGCAGACAAAGAATACCAGATGCTAAGAAGCGCAGCCCTAAACATCATAAGCGCACTGGAAATTGAAGGCGGCTGCAACTGCCAGTTTGCTCTTAACCCCGACAGCTTTGAATATGCGGTTATAGAAGTGAACCCCCGCGTAAGCCGTTCATCTGCACTTGCAAGTAAGGCAACAGGATACCCCATTGCAAAGGTTGCAGCCCTTATTGCGGTTGGCTTTACCCTGGACGAGATTCAAAACTTTGTTACAAAAAAAACAAAGGCATGCTTTGAACCGGTGCTGGATTACGTTGTAGTAAAAATGCCAAAGTTCCCCTTTGACAAATTTGTTTACGCAGCAAGAAAGCTTGGAACCCAGATGAAGGCTACAGGCGAGGTTATGGCAATAGGACAGAATTTTGAAGAGGCAATCCTAAAGGCATGCAGGGGACTTGAAGTTGGCGTAAAAGATTTGAACCTTCCTTCATTTGCAAAAGAAGGTGACGAAAAAATACGCGACAGAGTTCACCAGTGTACAGACCAGAGAATCTTTGCAATTTACCAGGCACTAAAGCGTGGGCTTTTGAGCGTGGAAGAAATTCATGAGATTACCAAAATAGACGAATGGTTCTTGTGGAAGCTTGAAAAGATTTGCAAGATGGAAGCGCAGGGCGTTGCGGGGCGGCAATCGAGCCCCGCAGAGGGGGTAGGACGCAACGAAGTGCGGCCGCAGGGGGAGACTTCCCCCTCATTAATATACCAGCCTACAAGCTTCAAAATGGTAGACACCTGTGCAGGCGAATTCAATGCGGAGACACCGTATTTCTATTCAACGGCAGGCGGCGAAAACGAAGCGGAATTGTTCTTAAAGGAAAACAGATAAGGAGGTTTTTATGTGTGGTTTTGTTGGAGCATTTGATTTAAATAGCGGAAGCCAACCGCTTGCAGAAGGTCTAAAGGAAGAACTGCGTTCACAGATTCTGGAGATGAGCAAGAGGATTCGTCACCGTGGCCCGGATTGGAGCGGAGTTTATACAGGCGAAAATGCAATTCTAAGCCACGAGCGTCTTGCAATCGTTGACCCCCTTAGCGGAAAGCAGCCTCTCGTAAGCGATGACGAAAAAATCATACTTGCGGTAAACGGAGAAATCTACAACCACAAAAAACTCCGCGAAGAATTTTCATCTTCATACAAGTTCAGGACACAAAGCGACTGTGAAGTTATAATACCCCTTTACAAAAAATTCAAAAGTGCCGGAAACTTTTCCGCAATGATAGAAAAGCTTTCTGGAATTTTTGCATTTGCACTTTACGACAGCGAAGACGACTCATACCTTATTGGCCGTGACGAAATTGGCGTAATCCCGCTCTACCAGGGTTGGGACAAAGCAGGACGCTACTATGTTGCAAGCGAGCTAAAGGCTTTGGAAGGTGACTGCCAGACAATCGAAGAATTTCCCAACGGCTGCTACTTGTATTCAAAGGAAGGAAAGCCTGTTCGCTGGTACCACCGCTCATGGGAATCTTACGACGTGGTAAAAAATTCTGCACGTGCTACGGACGACAAGGGAGAAGTTGTAAACCCGAGCGTAATTGAAAAGCTTCGAAACGGTCTTGAATCTGCCGTAAAAGCCCAGCTTATGAGCGACGTTCCATACGGTGTTCTTTTGAGCGGAGGCCTTGACAGTTCCATTATTGCGGCTGTTACGCAAAAGTACAGCAAAAAGCGCGTAGAGTCGGACAGCAAAGAAAGCGCATGGTGGCCGCAGCTGCACTCATTTGCAGTAGGACTTGAAGGCTCCCCTGACCTTCTTGCCGCAAAGAAAGCAGCAGACTACATTGGCACCGTTCACCACGAAGTTCACTTTACAATACAGGAAGCACTGGATGCCCTGCCGGATGTAATCTACCACATAGAAACTTATGACATTACAACTGTCCGCGCAAGCACACCCATGTACCTTCTTGCAAGGGTAATAAAATCCATGGGAATCAAGATGGTTCTTTCTGGAGAAGGAAGCGATGAGCTCTTTGGCGGATACCTCTATTTTCACAAGGCACCGAACGCCTGTGAATTCCACGAGGAGCTTGTGCGCAAGATGAGCAAACTGCACCTCTACGACTGCCTGCGCGCAAACAAGAGCCTTATGGCATGGGGTGTTGAAGGCCGCGTTCCCTTCCTGGACAAAGACTTTATAGACATTGCAATGAACCTTAACCCAAGCGACAAGATGAACATAAAGCTTGCTGACGGAAAACAGCGTATGGAAAAATGGATCTTGCGAAAGGCATTTGAAGACCTTTTGCCACAAGACATCTGCTGGAGGCAAAAAGAACAGTTCAGTGACGGTGTAGGCT
>JAGCWT010000223.1 GCA_017961705.1 Treponema sp. | reverse complement strand
TTCCCCCCCCCCCTTTTTTTTAATTTAGGCTTGCTGGAAAAGGGTTAGGACTTTGTCCGGGCAGGCCTTGATGCATTCGCCACAGCTGGTGCACTTTGAGTAGTCTACGACGGGAATGCCGGAGCTTACGTCTATGCAGCCTTCGGGGCATTTTTTTGCGCACATGCCACACTTGAAGCAGCCGGCTGAACAGTCTTTGCGGATTTGCGGCTTGTTGTCGCTTTTATTTGCGCAGACTGCAACTGAGCCTTTTGTGTTTGCGTCAAAGAGGGTAAAGAGCTTTTTGGGGCAGGTCTTTACGCACTTTGCACAACCGGTGCATTTGCTTCTGTCTACGACCGGGAGTCCGTCTTTTCCCATGCTAAGGGCACCAAACTGGCAGGCTTCCACGCAGTCGCCAAGTCCTATGCAGCCAAAGGCACATAGCTTTGTTCCGTTTGCGGTAAGCTGGGCGGCGGCACAGGTTTTTACGCCGTTGTAGATGCCCTTGCTTTTTGCACATTCATTGGTTCCGTGGCAGGCAAGGAAGGCAACTTTTTTTTGCGCACTTCCACCTGCAACGCCTAATATTTCCGCAATCTTTTTTGCAGTAGCTTCTCCACCGGCAACACATCCTGTTACCGGGGCTTCTCCCTTTACTACAGCCTGGGCAAAAGCGGCGCATCCTGCATAACCGCAGCCACCGCAGTTTCCACCGGAAAGGAAAGAGATTATCTGTTCAATTTTTGGGTCTACTTTAACAGCAAAAACTTTTTTGAAAAGTCCGAGCAGCACTCCAAGCAGGAGTCCCAGTATAGCGGCCACGATGACCGTAGCAATAATAATTTTCATCACAGCCCCCTATTTTATAAGTCCCTTGAAGCCAAGGAACGCCATGCTCAAAAGACCTGCTGCCACGTAAAGGATAGGAGTTCCCTTGAATGCCTTTGGAACTTCTGCGGTCTTGAGCTTTGCGCGCACTCCGGACATAATCACCATGCTAAGAAGGAATCCGATTGCGGAACCGAATGCATATACCAGGCTCTGTCCGTAGTTGTAGTTCTTTTTGATGCAGTTGATTGTAATGCCAAGAACTGCGCAGTTGGTTGTAATGAGCGAGAGGTAGATACCCATTGAAGAATACAAGGCCGGGGCTGATTTTTTAAGGTAGAATTCCACAAGCTGAACAAGGGATGCTATTACCAGGATGAAGATGAGTGTCTGGAGGAATTCAAGCTGGAAGGGGACCATTACAAGGCGGAAGATTGGCCAGGTGACGGCTGTTGCAAGCACGATTACGAATGTGGTTGCAAGACCCATGCCGGTTGCCTTTCCAGTTTCGCTTGTCATTCCGATGAAGGGACAAATTGCAAGGTACTGGATAAAGACAACGTTGTCTATAAGCATTGACTGAATAAAAATCTTTAGGAAATCCATTATTGAACCTCCTTCTGGGCTTTTGCGTTTTTAGCGTTCTGGAATGACTGGTTTATGGCGGCGACGATTCCAAAGACAATGAAGCCTCCGGGTGCGCTGTTCAAGATGCCAATCCTAAAGCTTTCCGGGATAAGTTCCACTTTGAGTGCTGTTCCTGCAAGAAGTGTTCCTGCTCCAAAGAGTTCGCGGATGAGTGATATGGCAACAAGAACGATTGTGTAGCCAATGCCCATTCCGATTCCGTCCAAGACTGAGTCACCGATTGAATTCTTTGATGCGAATGCTTCTACGCGTCCCATGATGATGCAGTTTACTACAATCAGCGGAAGGAATACGCCCAATGCATCGTAGAGTGATGTTACGAATGCCTGGAGTACAAGCTGTACGATTGTGGTAAAGGCTGCGATTACTATGATGAATACGGGAAGCCTTATGGAAGACGGAATGCACTTGCGGAAGATGCTGATTACAAGTTCGCTCATTACAAGAACGAAGGTCATGCCGGCACCCATGCCAAGTCCGTTAAAAATGCTGGTTGTGATTCCCAGGGAAGAGCACAAGCCTATGTTTAAAATCAAAAGGGGGTTTTCTTTTAGAATGCCTTTTGTGATTATTGCGAGCTTTGAACTCATTTGCCTGCCTCCTTCAAGTACTTGTCGATTACGTCACAGCCTGTCTGCAAAAGGCCTGCCACGCCGTTGCTTGTTATGGTGGCACCTGTTATTGCGTCAAAGGTTTGGCCTGCCTTAAAGCCGTCTGCCACCTTCTTGCCCTCAAACTGTTCATAGAAGGTCTTTCCGTTTGCAAGCTTAAAGCTGGGGTCGCTGGCTTTAATTCCAAAGCCGGGGGAGTCAGTGTTTTCCAGGAAGCGCATGCCGGTAACAATGCCGTCTGTGCTTACACCTAACATTATTGTAGCGTGGTCGTAGGTAGGGCCCGAAACCTTTGCTACGGCACCGATTACATTTCCGCCCTTCTTTGCAAAGTAGAGGGAGTCAATTGGCAGGGAGTCGTCTTTTACCTGCTCAAAGTCGTCCGCGTCTGCAAATACAGCCCGCATTGCCTCGTTAGCCTTGCGGATGTTGTTCTGCTCTATGACGGGGGCGGTAAAGTTGTTTACGAGTGCCAAGACCGTGCATGAAGCCACAGCATAAACTGCAAGAATCAGCCCCAGTTTTAGCATGGAAAATACGCCTTCGTTTTTTGTGCTTGAACTCATTTTGCACCTCCCGTGTAAACCGCCGCTTTTTTGCCGTAGCCGTACTTGCGGGAAGTTAGTTTGTTAAGGAATGGAGTTACAAAGTTCATGATGAGGATGCTGAACATAACTCCTTCCGGGTAGCCGCCGAATTTTCTGATTAGGAATGTGATGAGTCCGCATCCCGCTCCAAATACAAGACGGCCTGGTTTTGTTACCGGAGTTGTGGCGTAGTCTGTTGCCATGAAGGTTGCGCCAAAGATGAGTCCTCCCGTGCAAAGTGCAAAAATTGTCTGCGTTGCGTCGAAGGAAGTTGAGCAGAATGTGCATACTGCGCAAGTTGCCACCATTGCAAGTGGAGCCCTCCAGTCGATGATGCCTGTTACGAGAAGGAATACAAATGAAAGCAGGATGAGTGCTATTGAACCTTCGCCAATACAGCCGGCCCTGTTTCCAAAGAAGTACTGCCAGATGGAATCACAGTCTGCTACAAAAGAGCCAGCCTTTATTTTGCTTAAGACTGTTGCAGAAGAAACTGCGTCTGCGTTGGAAGGGCCTGTAAGAAGCCAGTTCATTTTGCTAACTTCTGTGGCAGGATCAAACCATGCGCTCATTGCACCGCCAAAGCTAAGGAACATAAAGCCGCGGCCTGTTAAAGCCGGGTTAAAGACGTTGCTTCCAAGTCCGCCAAAAAGACCCTTGGCAACTACGATTGCAACTGCATCCCCAACAAGCACCATCCAAGTTGGAACTGTTGAAGGAAGGACAAGGGCAATCAAAACGCCTGTTACCGCTGCGGAAAGATTTTTTACTGCAACCTTCTGCTTTGTGGCCTTCTGGAAAAGGTATTCAAATACAATGCAGCCTGTTACGGATGCAAGGATTGTTATGAAAGCCCTTAGACCAAAAAGGTAGACCCCGTAAACGCATTCAGGCAGCATGGCAATAAGAACCGTTAGCATTATGCGCTGGGTAGTGTCTCCCTTTGTAAAGTGGGGGCTTGAAGATAGGAATATTTCGTTGAATTTTGATGTGGGTTCAGTCGCGCTCATTTTGCCCCTCCTGTTGGCGCTGTGGTTGAAGAAGCGGAATTTGCAGCCGCTTTTGCCCTTTCTTCCGCCATCTGGGTTCTTACGATACCCTTTCCAAGACGGATTCTCTGGACAAGGCGCACGTTTGCAGGACAGACGTAGGAGCAGCATCCGCATTCAATGCAGTCCATAAGGCCGTATTTCTTTGCGTCGCCAATTTCTTCTGCCTTTACCGACTTTACAATCATTACCGGGGTAAGGTGCATGGGGCAGGCGTCTACACAGTGGCCGCAGTTGATGCAGGGATCTTCTTCTGTAAGGTAGGTCTCTTCTTTTGTAAGGAAAGTGATTCCGCTTGTACCCTTTGCAACAGGGAACATGGGGCTCTGCATTGCGAATCCCATCATTGGGCCTCCGCTTACAATCTTTGCCACTTTTCCTTCTTTTACGTCAAATGCTTCCGGTATAAGGTCTCCGACAAGGCTTCCAACCGGGACGCGTATGTTACAGGGCTTTTCGCAGGCACCGCCGCTTATGGTAAGGGGGCGGTCAATCAGTGGCTTTCCAAGGCGGAAGGCGTCGCTTATTGCGCAGACTGTTCCAACGTTGCAGATAACAGCCCCTGCATCTGCCGGAAGTCCTCCAGCCTTAACCTCGCGCTTAAGAACTGCTTCCACAATATTCTTTTCCGCACCCTGGGGATACTTGGTCTTTACCAGGGCAACAGACATCTTGTCCGAAAGCTTCTGGGCTGCAATCTCTTTTTCAAGAATAGGCTGAATAAAGGCCTTGTTGTTTTCCAGAACAATAATACCCTTTGCGCCAACAATATTCATGACGATGGAAAAACCGTCAACAACTTTTTTTGTGTCTTCCTGCAAAGTCCTTTCGTCTATGGTAAGGTAGGGCTCACATTCAGCTGCATTCAGGAGAACTGCCTCTATATGTTTTTCCGGGGCAATGTTGAGCTTTACGTGGGTTGGGAAAGAAGCGCCTCCCATGCCAACTATGCCGGCATCGCGGATTCTTGCAAGGGCCTCTTCCTTTGTGCAGGAGAAGGGGTCAAGAGGAGGCATAAAGTCTGTTTCCATGGAGGAAATGTCTGTTGAATCTGCCTCGATTATTATGCAGGGCACCAAAGAGCTTCCCGTAACAAGGCAATTCTGGATTTTCTTTACTTTGCCCGAAACGGACGAATGAACTGGAGCGGCCATGAATTTGTCGCTTTTGGCAATGACCTGGCCCCGCTTTACGGTATCGCCGGCTTTTACAAGGGGTGTGTTAGGCGCACCGCCCATAGTTACCGGAATGGTTACCAATTTGGTTGAAGGAAAAACATCCGCAATCTTACACTCGCGGCTAAGTTCCTTCATCTCGGGAGGGTAAATTCCCCCGTTAAATGTTAGCGTTTTCATGGCAGATATTATACAATATATAGGAAAAAAAAGATAGTGTCATAAAGTTGCAGATACGGAAATCAGTTTGGCCTTCCGCTCCAATGCGGGTTTTCATACGGATTTGCCTTCCGCTGCACACCAAACTGATTTCCGTGCTTAGTCAGCATCTTCTGGTTTTGTGGGTTTAAGTAAAAGCTCTCCGTTACTGCCTTTGGTTAGTTCAAGAAAAAGTGCAATCTCGTTCTTTTGGAACCTTGCAGGAATATCCCGCTGGTCCCGCTCTACAATAAAGCCGTCGGAAAAAGAAAAGGTCTGGCTTACGGCAATGCTTCCGTCTTCTCCCTTAAGCTGAATTTTTACGTCCTTTACCGCCTGCTCAATTTGTGAATCAGAAAGGCTCTTTTGGCCAAGTTCTCCCATGAATACAAAGCCGTCCTTTAGGGCCATGGAAAAATCACTGTCTTTACCATTGTAACTTGTGGAAACAGAATAGCTACTTCCGCTGTTGTTGTTTATCTGTACGTATATCCTGTAGCTTGTCTTCTTTTCCCCATCACAAGAAGCAAAACTTGCAAGCAAAATCTGCGCAAAAAACACCAGAAAGAAAAAATAAGGCTTCTTTTTCATGTTACTCTCCTGTTTTTGTTCTTAACACTATAGTAATTTACCTGAACGGTCAACATGGGCAGGATTGAGCCAAGGATGGATTTTTTGAATGCGACATACGCCGCCGTGGAGCCCCTTTAGTCCCGCGCAGCGGGATGAGGGTTACCGAAGGGCGGAAGGGCGGTGGCGCAGAGGCATGTTCGGTCGAATTAAGCCAATCCACAGATGGTAGAACTAAAAAAAGTACCGTCCTAAAAAACTTTATACTAATTAGTCATGGCTTACTAGACTTGGGCTATTTTTCAAAAATATATAGCAAATTTTAATTTCATGTGTTATAATTCAGTTTAATCTATAATTTTTATAGAGCTTGGCAATAAAAATTTGTGGTTTAATTTGTATTGCTGCAGGTGCGGACGCTGTTTTCCGGGAGATTGAATCTTCTGCTTGGTTCCGTGCAAGAGAGGTTTTATTATATGCCAAAAGTTATGTCTTACAAGGCCGGTTCAATAATTTTCTTTGCCGGAGACAAGGACGACAGGATTTTTATTCTTCAGAACGGAAAGGTTGAACTTTCTGCGGTTGATATAGTTTCGGAATTGGAGATTAAGGAGCAGGTTAAGCAGGGTGACTTTTTTGGCGTAAAGAATGCGCTTATCAAGGAGCAGAGGACAGATACGGCACGCGCTGTTACCGACTGCCAGGTTATTGCCCTTACCCCTCAGGAATTTGAGAAGAGCTTTTCTGCAAACCGGGAAGTTATGCTAAAGATGCTTACCAGTTTTAACCGTTCGCTGCGTTCCCTTCACTACAGCACGGAGACTTTGCTAAAGAAGCGCGATACCGCTGCGACCAGGGAAGACGGTATGTTTGCCATTGCAAAGGCCTATTTTAATTCCGAGCGCTATTTTTCTGCGGTTTACCAGTGCGAAAAGCTTTTGCGCGACGTTCATGAGCTTGCCAATAAGGATGCCATTACGGAGCTTTTGGGGGAGGCACGCGTAAAGGCTTCTTCTCAGGCAGAGATGGAGCTTAAGAGCCATTCTTCTTCTTCCGCTTCCGATGACGAGAGCAAGACCATAAAGCAGTTTTCTCTTCCTGTATTTGACCGTTTTACAAAGAAATACAGCGACGGAGACGTAATTATTTCTGAATTTACAAAGTCAAAGTCCTTTTATTTTGTAAAGTCCGGCGAGGTGGCTGTAGAAAAGCTTATCAACGGAAACATGAAGAGGTACGGTATTGTAAAGCCTGGCGAAATCTTTGGCGAGATGGAGCTTCTGGAGGAGAGTACAAGGCAGGCTACCGTTATTGCAAGGGGGCCTGTTTCCTGCCTTAAGTTCAACAAGGACAATTTTAATTCCGTGGTAGTGAACAATCCTGTTATTGCAATGAACATGCTGCGACTTGTCTGCAAGCGTATTTTTGAGCAGAGGCGCGACCTTAAGATTCTTTGCATTAAGGACTGGAGCGTTCGCGTGGCGGATGTTTTCCTAAAGTATGTGGAAGTTCAGAAGCCTGTTGGTGTGGACGAGGAAGACCAGTCACGCACAATCTACTGCACTATAGACGATATTGCCCAGGATTCATGCCTTTGCATTAACGACACCCGCGATGAGCTTAACAAATATGCGGCCCGCAAAAAGATTTCCGTTTACGATGACCGCATTGTAATCAAGAACATAATGGATATAAAGCGCACCGTTGACTCTTACTACGCAAACAATGAAGAGGAAAAGAAGGGGCAGAAAAAATAAGGAAAAACAGGAAAGCAGTTTTGGGGGGTACTGCCAGCATTTGCTGCTGCTTTCTTCTGTCAAGAAAAAAAGAATCTGATATGAAAAACGTTTGTAGATAAACTGGGGTTTTTAGGGGCAGTGCCCCTAAAACGTGCCGGGAAAGGGAGGGGTTTAAGGGGCACTTGCAACGAAGTTTCAAGCAGGGAAAACCCTCGCTTCGTAGTAGGGGGTTGTCCCTCCCCTTAGATTATTTTCCAAACAAATCAATGTAGCCCGCAATGAATACCGCAATGATAATAAGCGGAGCAATATATTTGATGTAGAATTTTATAACCTTGTTGTTGGGGAATTTTACACCCTTTCCAGTGTTCACTTCTGCAATGAATTTGTCCCAGCCCCAGCCGTACTTCCATGAGCAGAAGAGGATAAAAATCAGCGAGCCAAGCGGAAGAAGGTTCTGGCTTACGAGGAAGTCTTCAAAACCGTCTATTGAAAGCCCCAGGATTTTTACCTTGCTCCAGATGTTAAGACCCAAGGCGCAAGGAATGGAAAGAATTGTTACCAGCACAAAGTTTACCGCAACAGACTTTTTCCTAGACCAGTTCCACTTGTCCATTGGGAAGGCCACGATGTTTTCAAATACAGCGATTACCGTTGAAAGGGCTGCAAAAGACATAAAGAGGAAGAAGAGTGTGCCGAATATTCTGCCTGGTATTGCACCCATGGAATTGAATACGTTGGGCAGGGAAAGGAATACAAGTCCCGGGCCAGATGAAGGTTCAACTCCGAATGCTGAACATGCGGGGAAGATAATAAGCCCTGAAAAAATTGCCACGAATGTGTCCAGTCCTATTACGCGCAGGGATTCACCTGTAAGCGAATAGTCTTTTCCAATATATGAACCGAATATTTCCATTGAACCGATTCCAAGGCTAAGCGTAAAAAATGCCTGTCCCATAGCGGCGTAAAGCAGGGGCCAAGGACCGTTCTTCATTGCGTTGCCAAAGTCTGGCATTAGGTACCATTTGTAGCCGCTGGATGCTCCCGGTAAGAAGCCAGAGTAGACGGCAAGTCCAATCATGATTACAAAAAGGGCAGACATCATTATCTTGGTGATTCTTTCTACGCCCTTTTTTAGGCCAAGGAAGCAGGCACCAAAACCAATGACTATTACAAGGGCCATCCAGAAGATAAGCGTACGGGGGTCATCTGTTGTTGCCTTAAAAGTAACGGCAATCTGTTCGCTGGTTATGCCGGAAAGCTGACCGCTTGCCATCTGGTAGAAATACTTAAGGAACCAGCCTGCCACTACCGTATAGAACATCATAAGCAGGTAGTTTCCAACAATAGCAAAGTTTCCGTAGATATGCCACTTTTTGCCCTGAGGCTCAAGCTCCTTGAATGCCCTTGCAACACCCCTCCTGGAAGCACGGCCAATTGCAAATTCTGCAAGCATTACCGGAAGCCCCAGTATGATAAGAAAAACAAGGTAGATAAGGACAAAAGATGCTCCACCGTATATTCCTGTAATATAGGGGAAGCGCCAAACGTTTCCAAGGCCAATCGCACATCCTGCGGAAAGCAAAAGAAAGCCCAGCCTTGTGCCTAAAGTTTCTCTATTTTTTATATCGCTCATGAGGGCAGTCTAGCACATTTTTAAATTATGTTAAAGATTGGGGGTAGCTACTTTTAGATTCTTTTGCCGTAATTCTAAATGTAAGCAAGACCATGCTAATCATCAGTGCAACAAAAAATGCCAGGAAGAAGGGCAGTATGACAAAGCTTGTGTGGTTTGCCAAAAATCCAAATAGCGGCGGCATAAAGGTAGAGCCAATGTATGCGCTTGCCATCTGGATTCCTATTATAGCCCCGGAATTTTCCGCGCCAAAGTTTGCCGGTGTTGAATGAATTATACAAGGGTAGATTGGAGCGCAGCCAAAGCCAATGGTAACAAAAGCCGCAAGTGGAAGAATGCTGCTTTGAACAGGAAGCATAAGCGAAAGAACTCCCAGTGCCAAAATGCATGTTCCAAGAATTATCATCCTGCGGTCACCCAGCTTGTTCATTATAAAGCCGCTCAAAAACCGCCCGGACGTAATGCCAATGTAAAAAAGCGATGCAAAACGTGCAGCCCTTTCTGCGGACACACCCCTAAATTCAACAAGGTAGGTGCTTGCCCAACCCATAGAAGTTGCCTCCTGTGCGCAGTAAGCAAAAAAGCCCAAAAGCAAAAATGGTACACCCTTTATCTTTAGCGCATCCGAAAGCCCCAGAGCCTTTGTGCTTGCAGAAGATTTTTCCCCGCCAACCTTATTCCAAACAGGAAGAGTAGCCAAAAGAATAAGGGCAATTCCAAGCTGAATCAATCCCACGATTCTGTATCCGGCCATCCATGTGGCATTTGTAAGCGACCAGCTCATTATAAAAGGACTAATTATTGTACCCACTCCCCAAAAGCAGTGCAGCCAACTCATGTGGCGCGAAGTGTAGTGGAGGGCAACATAATTGTTCAGAGCCGCATCAATTGCGCCGCCGCCAAGACCGTATGGAATTGCAAAAAGAATCAGCATCCAGAATTTGCTGGAAATGGAAAAACCAAGCAGGGCAATGGCAGTAAAAAAAATGCTTACAACCGTAACAATGCGGGTGCTGAATTTCCTGGTCATCCTGTTGGAAAGCAAGCTGGAAATTATCGTCCCCCCGCAGATTGTCATGGTAACAAATCCCATAAAAGAAACGGGAACGTCAACGGCTTTGTGAATTACAGGCCACCCCGCTCCAAGCAAAGAATCCGGTATTCCAAGACTTATAAAAGCCAAATAAATTAAGGCAAGCAAAAAAGTATACACAGCTCCTCCAGTGCGACCGATTATAGCACAAGCAAAAACAAATCCTCCCAAAAAAGAACTTTTTTTGTCAAAAGCCTGTGTTTTTTTTAACCGTCATACCGAACGGCTTTTGGAATCTATTTTTCTTCTGGACGAATTTTTTATTGCTCTACCACTTTCTTCCTTGGCTAATTCGACCGAACACCACTTTGCGTCACCCGCTTTCCAGGGCTCCGCTACCGCTCCGGCCCGCCTAAAGGCGGTCTGGCTGCGCCACCCTTCCAATCGGGCGTAGGGACATAAAAAAATCCATCCATGGATTTTTTTTATGGTTGCAGAATTGCTACGCGATTCTGCATGCTGCTAAGCCGCGCATCCATGCGCTTGTTATTATTTGGCAAGTAAGAATAAAACACACCTGTAAAAAAATCCATCCATGGATTTTTTGAATGGTTGCAGAATTGCATAGCAATTCTGCATGCTGCTAAGCCGCCATCCATGGCTCGATATTGCTTGGCAAGTACGCATCAAAAAATCCATCCATGGATTTTCTGGGGTATTGCAGAAGCCGAAGGCTTCTGCATGTTGCTAAGCCGCGCATCCATGCGCTTGTTATTATTTGGCAAGTAAGAATAAAACACACCTGTAAAAAAATCCCTCCATGGATTTTTCTATGATTGCAGAACCGCTGCGCAATTCTGCATGTTACTAAGCCGCCCTCCATGGCTTGATATTGTTTGGCAAGTAAGATGTAAATTAGCCTTGATTTTTTTTTAACAGAATTATAATTTCTTTACTATGAATACACTAGAAGAAAAAGGCACTCTTGCAGAAGAGTTTTTTATGAAAGGATTCAATTGTTCACAAAGTGTTGTTGCCGCCTTTGCCAAGGAGCTGGGGCTTACCCCAGAACAGGCTGTAAAGATGTCTGCCGGTTTTGGAGCAGGCTTTGGCCGCATGAGGGAAGTTTGCGGTGCCTTTTCTGGAATTGTATTTGTAATAAGCACTTTGTACGGTAACACGGATCCTTCCGGTAAGTCCGCCTTCTACAAAGAGATTCAGGATTTGGCGCAGAGCTACCGGGAACGCAACGGAGGAAACTCCATCGTGTGCAGGGAACTCTTGGGCCTAAAAAAAGCCGAGGGAACTTGGCTTGCAGAAAAAAGAACTGATGAATATTACCAGAAGCGCCCATGTCCAAAGCTAGTAAAACTTGCCGCAGAAATTGCCCAGGAATATATAGAACGCCACTGAAAAAGGCTTCCAAGCACGGAAATCAATTTTGTGTTCCGCTCCCAGGTAAATCCGTCTGAAAACCCGCGGTGTCGCGGAATAGGAAATTAAACTCGCTACGCTCGTTCCGCTCCGTACCCGCAACGAAGTTTCAAGCTATGCGTGTTTTCAGCCGTATTTACCTTCCGCTGCACACAAAATTGATTTCCGTAGTTTTTAAGGGAGCCTTTTGCGGGTTGCAAGGGCATAGATGGGGATAGGATAAGCCTACCCCCGATTGGAAGGGCGGCGTAGCCGTTGCAGTTGGGTGCGGTCCCTGAGCAAAGTCGAAGGGCCGAACACGACTGCAATGGAGCGGTAGCGGAACCCTGGAAAGCGGGTTAGCATAAAAGGCTTGGTCCAGAAAAGTAAAGAAAAAATACTTTATAAACTAATTAGCCGTCATTCCGAACTGCTACGCCACATTCGCACGCACTTGCTACGAATGTGGATTCGGAATCTGTCCAAGATGGCATTTTGGGCTTGTACAGACCCTGAAACAAGTTCAGGGTGACGAGCTTCGTTCAGGGTGACGGACTTCGTTCAGGGTGACGAACTGCCAGATCCAGAAAAGTAAAGAAAAATTACTTTATAAGTTCATTGGCTCTTTTAAGGGCGTCGTTTATGTTGTCAAAAATATTTTCCCGGCCAATCTTGTCTGCCATGCCCATTTTTTCGCAGAGCATGTAGGGCTGGGTGTGGATTCCCGAAAGGACAATCTGGATTTTGTTTTTGTCGCAGAGGGCTTTTAGCTGTTCAAGGGCACGGATTCCGCCTGCGTCTATGTAGAGGGTGTTCCTCATGCGCAGAATCAGAACCTTGTAGCCAAGTCCTGCACGTTCCGCCGCAAGCTCAAATTTGCGGATTGTTCCAAAGAAAAGCGAGCCGTCAATTTCGTAGACCATGACGCTGTTTGGAACGTCTATCTTTTCTTCGTTGCCGTCGCCCTTAATTCCTGTTACGATTGTGCGCTGGCCTGCCTGAACTTCGCTAAGGTCGCTAATCTTCTTTATAAAGAAGAATGCAGCAAAAATAAGGCCTACTCCGATTGCGTAAGTAAGGTCAACAAATACCGTAATAAGGAAGGTTACCAGAAGGACGCAGATGTCTGACTTTTCTCCCTTAAGCAAAGCCCTGATTGCGCTAATTCCTGCCATGTTCCATGCTACGGAAATTAGGACTGCCGAAAGGGCTGCAAGGGGAATGTATTCAACGTACTTGCCAAAGAATACCATTATAAGAAGGAGGATTACCGCGTGAACCATTCCGGCAACAGGTGTCCTACCGCCGTTCTTGATGTTGGTTGCCGTGCGGGCAATTGCTCCTGTTGCCGGGAGACCGCCAAAGAGGGGGCTAAGCAGGTTTGCTATACCCTGTCCAATCAGCTCGTTGTTTGAGTCGTGCTTGGTACCAATCATACCGTCTGCAACAACAGCAGAAAGAAGAGATTCTATGGCAGCAAGGACAGCAATTGAACATGCCGTTGGGAATACGTCGATTATTGTCTGCAAGCCAAGAGCCGGAAGCTGTGGCTTTGGAAGCGACGAAGGAATTGTGTAGCGGTCCTTTATTATGTCCGTGTGGAGCCCTGTGCAATTTGAGATTATGATGTTTGCAACTGTTGCAAGAATGATTACAATCAGGCTGCCTGGGATTTTTTTTGTTACCTTTGGCCAGAGGAAGATTATTACAAGGCAGATGATTGCCATTGCAGATGAATAGCAATCTATGGTATGGAAGGAATTTGCGTAGGTAAGTATTTTTCCTGTAAAGGTTCCAGGTAGCTTTCCTGTGGTAAGTCCAAAGAAGTCGCCAATCTGACCTGTTGCAATCGTTATGGCTATACCTGCCGTGAATCCCGTTACAATTGTGTAGGGAATGAATTTGACAAGTCCGCCCATCTTAAAAACGCCCAGCAGAATCAAAATGAGTCCCGCAAGCAAGGTTGCCGTGGCAAGACCTGCCATGCCAAGCTGGGGGTTGTTTACTATTTTATAGATGATAACAGTAAAGGCACCTGTTGGACCGCCAATCTGGCATTTTGTTCCACCAAAAGCCGCAATGCAGAAGCCTGCAATGATGGCTGTGTAGAGGCCTGTCTCCGGGCTGCATCCCGAAGCAATGGCAAAGGCAATGGAAAGGGGAAGGGCAACAATGCCCACGATGATGCCGGCAATGAAGTCCGTCATGAATTTTTTTGCATTGTAATCTTTTAATGAACTGAGCAACTCTGGTTTGTACATTTTGAATTCCTGTAAAAAAAGATTACTTATTCTGGTGATTTTTTTACTTTTATGCAAGGGGAGATCTTTAGGTTTGTAGAAGGCAAGTGCAAATCTAAATGAAGCTTAGCAAGGATTAATCTAAATGTGGAAAGCACTTCCATTCCCGCCGGGAACCGTGCCGAAAATCCATGGTGCGCGGTAATAGGTGTCTAACTCCCTGCGGTCGTACCGCGCAAAATGGATTTTCGG
>JAGCWT010000222.1 GCA_017961705.1 Treponema sp. | reverse complement strand
CGCGTTACCCGTTTCTTGGGCAACTATTCGCTTGAGATTTATCTTATGCAGGCTTTGCCGCTTAGGGCTTTTGCCAAGGTATTTAAGATAGAAGGAGATTTTGGCGCCAAGATTTCTGTTTCCATGACCACGGTTGTTCTTTATACGCTTTGCGTTGTGGCTTCTACTTTTGTGCTTGCGCTTGTGCTAAAATTCCTTAGCGGTTTGGTTTTGAGGCTGTTTAAGAAGAAAAAGAATTAAGTTTTAAACTTATTGCCTTTTTCTAAAGAGGCATATTATATTATTTCTATTGGAACACCGTAGCAACGGGTGGCTGTCTCCTAATCTTAAATGAAAGGGAGACTCGTGCAGATATGACAGATTACGAAAAGGCAATGCTTGTCATTGCTGTTTGTGCTTTGCTTATAGACGCACTCGCTCTCATCAAGAATTTCTTGTAGGGGCAAAAAAAAGCCTACCCTGATGTAGCCAGTCCGAGTAGGCTTTTATAACGCTTATAAGGAGACAGCCACAAAGCTACGGCGTTCCTTTTCTTGTTTTAAATATAATCTAATTTACATTTACAGTCAAGGTTCTTTTAGCTTTGGGAAGAATTCGGCGAAGAAAGCGACAGGCGCGATGTAATTTGGCCTATTATTGGGGCTGCGTCGTGCATAAGGCATAGGGTAAAGTCTGCCGCTTCTCCCTTGTGCTTTGCGTTTACAAGAATTGTCCTGCTCTGCTTTGGAAAGAGGAAGCGGAAGCTTTTTTTTGGCCTGTAGAGAATCCTTACGCTGCTAAGTTCCGAAAGGCAGAAGCACTGTTCCTTGTTTTCCATGTCGCCGGCCATTCTTTGCATTGCAAGACGGAATATGTTGTCCGTGGGGAATACGTAAAAATAAAGGCTTTGCTCACAGAATACAAGTAGCCCTGCAAGTTCGTTTTGTCCTGGTGGCGGATCAAGTTCCAACAGGCTGAATGTCTGCGAAGAAGCCGTAAGAGTTGCAAATTCTACGGAAAGCACATTCTGTCCTGTTTTTTCCTTAAACTGGTCAAAGAATTTTTTGCGGGCAAGTTCTGTATTGTCTCTGGAAAGCATTTTAACTCCTTTTTTAGTTCAACTGGGGCGCTTGGCTTAAGCTAAAGGGAAGCTCCAAAAACTTCCCCTGCTAGTCTGCTGCCTTTTTTTTCTTGGGATGGTTAAGGTCGTCTATGGTTACGCTAAAAAGATAGTCCTGGATGAGCGTGTTCATGTTTTCCCAGAGGGGTAGGGTTTTGCAGGTCTTTGCCTTGGGGCATTTGTTGGGGTTGTCGTTCAGGCAGGCAACAGGTGCAAGGCTTTCTTCCGTTAGAGCTAGGATTTCGCCTGCTGTGTATTGGGACGGGTCTTTTACAAGCTTGTAGCCGCCGGATTTGCCGCGTTTGCCTTCCAGAAGGTTTGCCTTTGTTAGGAAAGCAACGATTGCTTCGGCGTATTTTAGGGAAATGCCCTGGTTTTCGGAAATTTCTATGAGCGGAACATATTCGTCTCTTGGATGATTGCTAAGTTCTAGTATGATTCGCAGTGCGTACCTGCCACGGGTTGAAACCAACATTCTTTACCTCTCGCATTTATTATAGCATATTTTTGAATAAAATCCTATAGGTGGAGTATGGAAATTCTTGGTATTTACAGGGGAGTTCCCCTGCAACCCCCGCATTTAAGGGGCGGGACAACCCCCTACTACGAAGCGAGGTTTTTCCCGCCCCTTAGACCCCACCCTTTCCCGGCACGTTTTAGGGGCTGAGCCCCTAAAAACCCCAGTTTGTTTACAAAAGGATTTAACGGTAGGACAAGCCTTGCTTGAGTTACTCTTTACTGCACCCCGAATCTCTACCTATAAAATTGAATTTAATGATTTTTCATAGTCAAGCTGTTGGGTGTATGAAATTTTTTTTAAGTGCAAAATCGCAAAATTTGGGCAATTATTTGATTTTTTTCTATTGAAAAAAAAGTCGCGGTGTGCTAGTACTTTGCTTATGCAAAATAAATCACGCGGCGCATTGCCCATGGTGCAGCTGGCACTTCCTCTTGCTGGGGAACAGCTGCTTAGGATTGTAGTTTCTCTTGTAGACACCTTTATGCTTAGTACGTATTGCGAGGAGGCGGTTGCTGGCGTTGGCCTTGTTGCGCAGTACATATTTTTCCTTCAGATTCTTTTTAACATAGTCGTAATTGGAAGCTCCATAGTCTTGGCCCAGTATCTTGGTGCTGAGCGGTCAAAGGAAGAGCTTAACAATATTGCCAAGGCAAGCGTAATAATGGTCCTGCTTTTGGCAATTGTGCTGACTCTTGCGGTCTTTTTTGGAACTCCACTGCTGCTTGGACTCTACAAGCTGGAAGACAGCGTGCGTTCTTTTGCAAGCGAGTATTTTCTTATCTTTGGCGGTGCGGGGGCAATCTTTAACGCGGTAAGCCTTTTGCAGAGTTCAATTTTGCGCTGCTACGGCTACACAAGGCAGACTCTTGTTGTTACCCTTGTGGCAAACCTTATAAATGTTGTGGGAAACGCGCTTTCACTTTACGGATGGTTTGGGCTTCCGGTTCTGGGTGTTCCAGGCGTTGCAGGGGCGTCGCTTCTTTCTGCGGCTGTTTCTTGCGTGATTCTTGCCGTTATGATTAAGCGCAGGAAAGACATCTGTTTTAACATGGAAAAGCTTTTTTCTGTTCCCAAAAAGGTTTTTGCCACGATTCTTAGGGTTGGAATTCCAACTGCCGGTGAAAACCTTTCCTACAATGTTTCGCAGATTTTTATTATGGGCATGATTTCTTCGCTTGGAACTTATGCCATGGATGCCCAGGTATACACGAATACCCTTGCCCGCTTTGTCTTTATTATTGCAATAGGACTAGGGGCTGCGGTTCAGATTAAGACCGGTTACTATGTTGGTGCTGGAGAAAGCGAGACTGCATACAGGAAGGTTTTTAAGTATGGGCTTGTTGCAACCTGTGCAAGTGTTTTGCTTGTCCTTCTCTTGAATCTTGTGAAGGGGCCTGCGATTGGAATCTTTACCAAGAACGGGGAAATAATCGAAATGGTAAGCAAGGTTCTTATCATTTCCATTTTGCTGGAATTTGGGCGTTCTCTTAACCTGATTTATGTTGGTGCGCTAAAGGGGGCTGGAGACATTCGCTTTCCGGTTCTTTACGGAATGTTTTCCAACTGGTGCATAATGGTTTTGGGTGCCTGGATTTTGGGTATTAAGTTGGGCTATGGAATCTACGGCTGCTTCTTTGGCATTGCTCTTGACGAGACAACGAGGGGATTTGTAATGCTTCTGAGGTGGAAGAGCAAACGCTGGATGACAAAGGCTCTGGTTTGAGCGGACTTTGCGATTTAGGCACGGCAGGCAATGGAGGGGCGGCGTAGCCGTTCCGAAGGAATGGAGCGGGTAGGGCCCCGCGGTTCTCGCAACGAAGTTTCAAGCGACCCCGGAACTGCCACCTATAAGGCCACTTTCCCTTTGCGGATTGAATGAAGCGAATCAAAAGGAAAGCGCCGCAAGAAGAATTTTATTTTGAACTAATTGAAGCTTTCTTCGGACAGGTCGCAGCCTGCGATGTGGTAGGTTATTCCAGTGCCCTCAAAGACATATTTTTCTTCTCCGTAGATTATTGCCAGACGGTTTTCGTAGGGGTTCTTAAAGTAGCCGCATACCACAACCTGGTAGGCCTTTACGTCCTTTGCGCTGGAGACCGTCTTTGACTTTCCCGCTGGATTTTTTACGCGTATCTGGTAGTCAATTTTTCCAAGCCAGTCGTCATCGCCGTCTTTTGTTTTGTCCTGGAAACTTGCGGTGCAGCTGTAGCCGTCTTTTGTGGGGAACTGAAGGAATTCGCTGTCTGCCTGAATTATGCCGTACTTTTGCATTGCGCTTTTTAGTTCCGCCTTTTTGTTGTTGAGAGAAATTAGGAAGGTTGTAAGGGTTGCCATGCTGTCTTGCTCGCCGGTCCAGTCTTCCGTGTCGTCTTTTGTTGTCCAGAGGATTTTGTCTGTTACAAGGTCCTGGATTATGTACTGGATGATTGTTCCACCGCGGCCGTCCACGTCTTCTTCCAAGGAGTATGCCATCTTGCCGTCTTTGGAAAAGCCAAAGATTCTAAAGATGGGGAAGGTGTTGCATGTGCTGCCAACTTTTGAGCGGTGGTTTGCAAAGGGGTCAAAGCCTTGTGGCGGAAGGATTTCTGATGAAGCGTTTACAGGCTCTGCTGAATCTGCCAGTTCTGTGTTCGTGTCTGAATCGCCAGTTCCTTCTGCTTCGGATGCATCTCCTGCCAAAGCGTTTGCCGTAAAGCCATCGGATGAGCTTGCGGTTTTGCCTGTGCTTGTAGAGCCCGCAAGTTCCAGCAAGTCTGTTGAAGAAGAATCTGCTTTTTCTGCTGCCTCTTCTTTGCCTGAACTTGTGCCGGCTTGTTTTTTACTGCAACCTGTCTGCAAGAAAGATGCGGATGCAATAAGTGCCAGTGCCATTGCCATGCCTGCAATGCTTAGACGTGCATTTGTCTTTGATCTTTGCATGTGTTTCTCCTTGTAAAAAAAGACCCGCCCCCTCGAAAGCTGAAGGAGCGGGTGCTTTACCTTAGGTTTGCCTTAGTTTTTGCTGTTAGGCATTAACCTTAGGCGTGAACCTTAAGCGTTCAATCTCTTTTCAAGGTCATCGAGACATTCAGAAAGTTCCTTTGGCAAGTGCTTTCCGAACTTTGGATAGTGGTTCTCGCGAATATCCTTGATTTCCTTGAGCCATCCTTCCTTTTCAACCTTTGTGATTTCAGGAAGAACCTTCTTGTAGTAGTCTGCAAGACCGTCTGTGTTGAGTGCGCCTTCTTTTGGCATATAGCCGATTGGTGTGTCAACAAAGTTGTCTTTTCCGTCGCAGCGGTCAAAAATCCATGCGAGTACGCGGCTGTTGTCGCCGTATCCTGGCCACATGAATCCTCCTGGGAGGTCTGCGTTGTTTTCGTCCTTGCGGAACCAGTTAACGTAGAAGATCTTAGGAAGCTTGTCCTTGTCCTTTGCAGCAGCACCTACGTCGATCCAGTGCTGGAAGTAGTCGCCCATGTTGTATCCGCAGAATGGGAGGATTGCGAACGGGTCGCGGCGGATCTTACCAACTTCTGCTGCGTTGATTGTAGATGCAGCTGTGATTTCTGAACCTACGATAGAGCCAAGGAATACACCGTGGTTCCAGTTGCGTGCCTGGTGAACAAGCGGGATTGTAGATGGACGGCGGCCACCAAAGAGGATTGCGCTGATCGGTACGCCTTTTGGATCTTCCCAGTCAGATGCAATGCAGGGGCACTGTTTTGCAGGAGCTGTAAAGCGTGCGTTGGGGTGTGCAAATTCTTCGCCCTTAGGAGACTTGTCCTTTGCAAGAGCGTCGCGTGTCTGACCCTTCCAGTCAACAAGCTTGCCCTTTGCAGGATAGCCAATTCCTTCCCACCAAACGTCGCCATCTTCTGTAAGTGCGCAGTTTGTAAAGATTGTGTTCTTTTCTGCAGAGATAAGAGCGTTCTTGTTGCTTTCTGCAGATGTTCCTGGTGCAACACCAAAGAAACCAGCTTCCGGGTTGATGGCATAGAGTCTGCCGTCATCGCCGTACTTCATCCAAGCAATGTCGTCGCCAACAGTCTCGACCTTCCAGCCAGGGATTGTAGGAATAAGCATGGCAAGGTTTGTCTTACCACAAGCAGACGGGAATGCGCCTGTAACGTACTTAACTTCGCCCTGTGGGTTTGTAAGCTTAAGGATAAGCATGTGTTCTGCAAGCCAGCCTTCCTTGCGTGCAAGAACTGTAGCAATGCGGAGGGCAAAGCACTTCTTTCCGAGCAATGCATTTCCACCGTAGCCTGAACCGTAAGACCAGATGAGTCCTTCTTCCGGGAACTGTGAAATATATTTGTGTTCAACGTCTGCGCAAGGCCAGATGCCGTTGTCGCTTTCGCCGTTGTTGAGTGGCTTACCGACAGAGTGAAGACATGGAACCCAGTCGCCGTTTGTGCCAACGTACTGCCAT
>JAGCWT010000221.1 GCA_017961705.1 Treponema sp. | reverse complement strand
TTCGGTCGAGTTAGCCAAAGAATAAAATCGTAGAGCAATCAGGACTACCGTCCTAAGAACTACCATCCTAAAAAGTACAGTCCAGACAAGTATTGCAAAAGAAAATGACTGCATACGCTCGTATTGAAAAAAAATCGAATTATCCATAGAATGGTGGCACTATGGAAAGTAACGAATTTATTTTAAAGTATGCCGAGGATTCTGGTTTTGACAAGACCTGCATTTATTTTTACAGCGGGAGTCCCAACCTCAATAAAGTTTTCTATTCTACAAGTGACGGCAAAGACACACAGCCCCGTCTTTTTGTAACGGACACCAGCATAGCAAGGCTTGACTCCATCAAAGATTTTATTTCCCTTTTTGAATGCGGTGAAGGCACTTCTGCAAAGGGCAGCGGATGCTTAAAGGAAGGCTCGGTTTTACAATACGGAAACGACTACCTTCTTATTCTTGGCGCAGGAGAAAAATTCAAGACAATAGACAGCGTGCTTACCATCGTTAGAACTGCACTGGAAAGGAATTTTACAAGGAACTGCACCTTTGTAGCAATTGGCGGCGGTGTTCTTTCTGACATGACGGCTTTTGCGGCATCAATTTTTAAGCGGGGAATCAATGTTGAATTTGTTCCTACAACAGTGCTTTCCATGGTTGACGCATCTGTTGGGGGAAAGACAGGCTGCGACATAGAGGGCTTTAAGAACATGATTGGCTCTTTCTGGCCGGCTTCAAAGCTTTACGTCTGGAGCAACTTTGCTCTCTCCCTCCCGGAGAATGAATACATTTCGGGTCTGGCAGAAGCTATAAAGACAGCCTTCCTTTTTGACAAGGAAATGCTTAAGCTCTTTGAAGAAGAAAAGGATGCCATAATCAAAAGGGACAGCGCAGTCCTGGAAAAGATAATAGGTGCATGCGTAAGGGCAAAGGCAAAGATTGTGCAGGAAGACCCGCGCGAAAACGGCAGAAGAGCATTTCTTAACCTTGGGCACACTTTTGGCCACGCTCTTGAGGCAGCAGCAGGGCTCGGTTGCATAACCCACGGAGAAGCTGTTGCTTGGGGAATTGGAAGAGCCGCAGACCTTAGCCTTTTGATGGGGCTTTGTTCCAAGGACTTTGCAAAAAAGACAAAGGACATTATTGCTTCCTACGGCTACGACTCTGGCGAATACCCCAAGGTTCTTTCCGGCGAAGAAAAGTCTTTGGGCATAGAGAAGATGCTCCAAGCCATGAAGAAGGACAAAAAGAACACCAGCCTTTCGCAAATCAGGCTTACCCTGCAAAAAGGCGAATGCGACACCATAATCACTACGGCAAAGGACAGCGACATTGAACAGGTCCTTGGCAAGACAGGAATCTAACCATGACAGAAAAAGAAGGCTACTTTGACTGGGCGGCAACGGCACCCGCAGACCAAGAGATTCAAAAGGAAGCACTCTCAACCGCACTTGAGCACTGGGGAAATCCTTCCAGCATACACCATGCAGGATGCGATGCAAGGGAAGCCCTTGAAAAAGCAAGGAAAAGCTGCGCAGAAAGCCTTGGTGTAAGTGAAAAAACAATCTTCTTTACATCCGGCGGAACAGAAAGCGACCACATTCCCCTTCTTTCCATGCTCACCCGTCCGCAGAAAGGCCACGTGGTGCTAAGCTCAATAGAACACCCGGCACTGCGCGAAATGGCAAAGTCAATGCAAGCTTGCGGATGGAGCGTAAGCAGCGTTCAGGCAGACAAGAACGGTTTTGTAAGGCCAGAAGCAATAGCAGATGCTATAAGGCCAGACACAGCATTTGTTTCTGTAATGGCTGTAAACAACGAGACTGGAGCAATACAAGACGTAAGGGCAATAGCAGATGCCATAGAAAAAAAATGCCAGGGAAAAAGGCAGCCCTTCTTTCACGTGGACTGTGTGCAGGCAGCAGGAAAAATACCTCTGGATTTTATTGGAAGCAAGACCTGCAACATACACGGAGCGGCCTTTAGCGCACACAAGATAGGAGGCCCAAGGGGAGTCGGCATACTCTACTTAAACAAGGACATAACAAGCTTCTTGCGCGGTGGCGGACAGGAAAAAGGAATCCGAAGCGGAACAGAAAACCTCTTTGGGGCAACGGCAATGGCACTCTGCCTAAAGAAATATCTTATTAGCGAAAAAAATCCTTCATCCATTGAACGCTTTAACAAGCAAAAGGAATGGACAAAAGAATTCATTGGTCAAATCATGCAGATAAAGGGAGCTTCCATAATCCCCCACTGCCGCTTTGAAAATGCAGATGAATTTGCAGAAAAGTTTTCGCCATGGATTGTGCAGGCAGCCTTCCCCGGA
>JAGCWT010000220.1 GCA_017961705.1 Treponema sp. | reverse complement strand
CCTCCGCTGCCCTCCGCCGGATCAGATTGTAGACGTACTTTCCGGAGGTGAACGCAGACGCGTTGCCTTGTGCCGCCTTCTTTTGCAGCAGCCAGACATTCTTCTTCTTGATGAACCTACCAACCACCTTGATGCAGAAACTGTTGCTTGGCTTGAACGCCACCTTCAGAACTATCCGGGAACAATCATTGCAATTACCCACGACCGCTACTTCTTGGACAATGTTGCTGGCTGGATTTTGGAAATGGACAGGGGAGAAGGCTATCCATTCAAGGGAAATTATTCTGCATGGTTGGATGCAAAGCAGAAGCGTCTTGCCCTGGAAGAAAAGCAGGCCTCTGTGCGCCAGAAGCAGATGGCAGAAGAGCTTGAGTGGATTCACGCAGGCGCAAAGGGTAGGCAGGCAAAGCATAAGGAACATATTACAAAGTATGAGCAGCTCTTGGCAGAAGAAAGCCAGAGGGTAAAGCTTAAGGAAAGCCAGATTTCTATTCCGGCAGGCCCCCGCCTTGGTAACGTTGTAATTGATGCGGAAAAGCTTACAAAGTCATTTGACGACCGCGTTCTTTTTGAAAACCTGGACTTCCACATTCCGGCTGGTGCAGTGGTTGGAATTGTTGGCCCCAACGGTGCTGGTAAGACAACCCTCTTTAAGATGCTTGCAACTGCCGCTGGACAAAAGGTTCTTCTTCCCGACGGTTCACTTGGAGAGGAAAAGCCTGATTCTGGAAACATAAAAGTTGGCGAAACAGTTAAGCTTGTTTACGTAGACCAGATGAGGAGCAAGCTTGATCCAAAGAAGACCGTTTGGGAAACTTTGAGCGACGGTTTGGATTTGGTAAAGCTTGGTGCTGTAGACGAAAAGGGCCGCCCAGTTAACGGTGCAGTCCGCGAGGTAAACAGCCGCGCTTACTGTTCTTGGTTCAACTTTAACGGACCTGAGCAGAACAAAAAAGTGGAAGTTCTTTCCGGTGGAGAAAAGAACCGCCTTAACATGGGCATGATGTTCAAGGAAGCAGGCAACGTTCTTCTTTTGGACGAACCCACGAACGACTTGGACATTACAACAACGCGCTCCCTTGAAGAAGCCATAAACGACTTTGCAGGAGTTGTGCTTGTAATCAGCCACGACCGCTATTTCTTGGACAGAGTTTGCACCCATATCCTTGCCTTTGAAAACAACAGCGAAGTCAAATGGTACGAGGGCAACTGGTCTGAATACGCAGAATGGAGACGGCAGCAGCTTGGCGAAGACGCAGACCGTCCTCACAAGACCGTTTACCGCAAGTTGGTGCGCTAAGTATGAGCAAGCTGGACGTAGGCCTTATAGCCCTGGATTTAGACGACACTCTTTTGGACAAAGACCGCAACATTTCCGACAAAAACGTGGAAGTGCTAAGACGTGCTGCATCGCTTGGCATTTACGTTGTTCTCTGTTCAGGCCGCGCGGAAGACGCAATTCTTCCCTACGTGCGCCGCTTGGAGATTGCCGGTTTGCAGGCAGGACGCTACATCATTGCCATAAACGGATGTTCCGTCTTTGACCTTCACGAAAGAAAGCAAATCTACTGCCAGAAAGTTTCTTACGACATACTTCAGCATGCAAACGAAGAGGCTCAAAAGATGGGTCTCTTTAGCGAAGTCTATACTGCGGACACAATCTACTACCAAAAAGAAACAGAATGGACAAACATAGACGTAAAACTCTGTGGACTCAAGGGAAAGGAAATAGAAGACTATGACAATTTCCTAAAGCAGGGTTTTACAAAAATGCTTATCCCTGGAGACCCAGACCAGCTTCAGATTTTGCAGAAAAAACTCAAGGCCGACTTTGGCGATAAGGCGGTTGTCTTTACAAGCAAGCCATATTTTCTTGAAGTGCTGCCACCCAACTGCGGAAAGGGAGAAGCCATCACTTGGCTTGCTGAGCACATTGGCCTGGACAAGAACAGAACGATGGGGTTTGGCGACAGCATGAACGACGAAAGCATGATACGCCTTTGCAAGTACGGAGTCTGCATGAAAAACGGACTGGACTACATAAAGGGCATTGCCAACTTTACCACCGAATATGACAACAATTCAAGCGGAGTTGGAATGTTCATAGAAAAAAATGTTTTGTAAGGCAATCCTTTCCATACGAACATGCATTACGCAGGGAAGCCCGACTCTTTTTACTCCCCGCATGATTACAGAATTCCTTTGCAAAGAGAAAATTCAGCTGGCCGCAATAACGGACGTAAACACCTGCCTTAATGCGCCGGCATTTTCCATCTGTTGCAAACGGCACGGAATCTTAGCCTTGTACGGAATGGAAGCATGGTGCAAGGACAAAAAAGCCCTTGTCCTTTTTACAAACCTTAACACCGCAATGGATTTTAACTACGCGTGGTACCGAACGCTGCCTGTTGATTTTCCCCAAGATTTGCATGGGCAAGACCCCCGCCAATACTGCGTTGACGAAGACGACGGCATTCTTTCTGTAGAAAAAAAATACCTGCAAGTTGCATCCCCTGTTTCTTTTAATGAACTTAAGGAAGAGGTAGAAAGCAAGGGAGGCCTCGTGTTTGAACATGAAGCCCTGCCTGCTAGATACAGACAGCCAATAGAAGAAATCTTTCAGCTAAAGAAAAATTTTCTTGACTTTAACATAGGTGATTGCGGTCTCTTTTCTGCCAATGAATCAATCAACTTTCAAGCAATCCGCACAGGCTTTGGGAAGCTCCAAGAGTCTTAAGAAGTGCACTAAGCCTTTCCCTGCTTTTTTGAACAGAGGCATTCATCTGTCTTTCATCAGCATTACCTTCAAGCCCGCCACTTTGCAAACATCCGTCTTTTGCAGCATCGGCATTCCGTTTGCGGACAGCGCGGAGCAGAATGTTCTTTGGTGTATGCTCCATGTCTATAAATTCCAAAACCTGAACGCTGTAGCCTGACTCTTCCAAAAGCTCCGCGCGTATTGCATCTGTTGCAAGTGCGGCAAACCGCTCACGGAAAATTCCCCAGTGTTCAAGCGAGGCAAATGGATTTGAAGACTCAACAAGCGACTTGTTTTTTTCCAGCTGCAAGTTAATTTCGTGCTGGCAGCAAGGCACGCTAAGAATGGCAAGTGCATTTTGCTTAACCGCAAAGTTTAGCGCAAAGTCTGTGGCTGTGTCACAGGCATGAAGGGTTATGATAATGTCCGGCTTGTTCTCGTAAGAAAAATCCGCAATGTTGCCCACAAAAAATTTAAGTGAATCATAATTAAGTTCATCAGAAAGTTTTTGGCAATAAGCAATCACGTCTTCCTTTAAGTCCAAACCTGTAATCTGAACAGGAATATTTTCAATCTGCCAAAGATAGTAATAAACTGCAAAAGTAAGGTATGATTTTCCGCAGCCAAAATCCGCTATGCGCAAGGGACGCTCTCTGGAAAAATCTTTGCCGTAAAGTTTTTTTACCTCTGGAATAATGTCCCGCACGTATTCAAGAAAACGGTTTATCTGCCTGAACTTTGCATACTTGGAAGCAACAACGTTACCGTCTTTTGTCATAACGCCAAGGTGAACCAAAAAAGGAATGGGGCTTCCTTCTTTTAGAATATAATTTTTTTTGCGGTTCCCGGGAATGTTGCCGGAGGCTTCCGCAGAAAACTGAATGTTTTTCATTCCGCCAGAAATATTCCGTACAGATTTTTTTACTTCTCCGCGGCGGTTGCAAAAATAGCATATCTCTTGGCTGTCCGTTTTTTGAACAACATTCTTAAAAGTTTTTCCCGCATGGTCATCTATAAAAGCATTCACGTCTTCTTCCGACATTGATTTTTGAAAGGCCTGAGTCTTGGTAAAAAATTCCGCACTGTAAGGTGGCCTTGCTTTTTTTGACTCTGAATTCAAAAGCCCTGCATTTCGGACAATCCGCACTTTTACAAAATTCTTTCCCAGAACTTTCTCGCAATTTTCTGCCGGCTTAGAAAAAGTAACGCTAATAACCATGCTAAAAATATACAAACATTCCGCCTAAATTTCAATTGACGCTTTTTTAAATTTTTCTGGACGGTACCTGCCACCGCTCTACCATTTCACCTTTTCTCTAATTCGACCGAACATGCCTTTCGTCACCGCCCTTTCGGGGTTCCGCCTTTCGGCTCCATTGCCTGGCGGCAACGCTGCGCGCCCCTACACGGCGGCGTAGGCTTTTTGATGGATTGCAGAATCGCTACGCAATTTTGCATGCTGCTAAGCCGCCCTCCCTGGCTTGGTATTGCTTTACAGAAAAATCCAAATTGAACGCAAAAAGCCCTTGACCTTTTATCATTTCTATAGTAGTATCTTAGAAATAAGTACGACGCTGGGTAGAGCAGTTGGCAGCTCGTCGGGCTCATAACCCGGAGGCCGTTGGTTCAAGTCCAACCCCAGCTAAAGAAAAGCCTTATCTTAACGGATAGGGCTTTTTAATTTTAAACAAACTTGAAGTTCATCAAATAGATGCCAAGCCCAACCCCAGCTAAATCAGAGAACAAAACTCCCCCTAAAAAGCAATCCGCCAAGAATTTAAAAATTAGGTATTGACACAATACTTAATTAAATGTATTATGAATTAAAAGTTAAGTATTAGTTCAATACCTAAAAGGAGGCAAGAAATGAAAGCCAAAAAAAACGCGCAGGCTTTGTCGGAAGAGCAATTCCTTAAGCTCTATAATCCAGAAGATTACATAAGGCCTTCTGTTACGACGGATTTGCTTATACTTGGAATCAACAAGGATTATTCATCGCTAAAAGTTTTGCTTGTAAAAAGAAATGAACATCCATATATCGACTGCTGGGCCCTTCCCGGTGGATTCATTCAGAATGACGAAACGGCCTACAATGCCGCAAGCAGAATTCTGCAAAGCAAAACGCACCTAAGGGATGTTTATCTGGATCAGATTTATACCTTCACCAAACCCGACCGCGACCCGCGAACCAGGGTGATGAGTGTTGCCTATATGTCGCTGGTTTCTGACCCGGATGAAACTAATACAAGCGATGAGGCTTGGTTCAACCTAAAGTTTACGGACCAATCCATAGAGCTTTCAAACAAAGAAATGGGAATCTTTATTTCCTACACGCTCAAGAAGGAATCCTTTAAAAACGGAATCGTAAAATACGAAAATTTTACGGCAACCTTGGCGGGCAAAGAGGGACTTGCATTCGACCATATTGAAATTGTAATAGAAGGAATAAAAAAGTTGCGGGAACAGATTTTTTACGGCTACCAGGCATTTTGCCTTGTAGAAAAGACCTTTACCCTCCCGGAGCTTCAGCTTGTTTTTGAGTTGATTCTTAACAGGCCGCTTTACAAAAAAAGTTTCAGGGATATGGTCAGCGCAAAGATTGTTCAAACCGGCAATGAAAAAAAATCAAAAGTTGCTGGCGGTAGAAAAAGCAAAGAATATATGATGAAGGAGGTTTAGCTTATGGAAAAGTTAAAAGTTTCAATTAAAAGGGAATTGTCTGGATGGAAAAAGTGGCAGGTCAGTTGGCTCTTTCTTGCAACCATAATAATTTTGGGTGTGTCAATTTACCAGAAGGACACATGGATTGGCATACTTGCATCTTGTTCCGGAGTAATATGCGTCATCTTCTGCGGAATGGGAAGAATATCAAATTACCTGTTCGGAACAATCAACACAATCCTCTATGCCTATATTGCATGGAAGGCAAAATATTATGGCGACGTAATGCTCAACTTGCTCTATTATTTGCCAACAAACATTATTGGATGGGTGGCATGGAAAAAGAACATGAATGGAGAAACCAATGAGGTGTACAAAAAACGCATGTCCGTAAAAATGGATTTGCTGCTTGTTGCAATAAGCCTGCTTGGTGTCTTTGGGTATGCCTGGGTTCTAAAACTGCTGGGTGGAAACCTTCCCCTTGTAGACAGCATGAGCACCGTTCTTTCCATAATAGCGCAAATACTGATGATAAAAAGGTTCATGGAACAGTGGGTTGTCTGGATTGCCGTAGACGTTGTGTCCGTAATAATGTGGATAGCGGCTCTTTCAACAGAGGGTGCAAGCATTTCCGTTTTGCTGATGTGGGCTGTCTTCCTGATTAATGCGGTCATCATGTTTGTAAAGTGGTTCATTGAATCCAAAAAAGTTCAAAAGGAGGATGCTGAAAATGATAAACAAGAAGAAATATAAAGTTGGCATGTACGGAGGTTCATTCAATCCCCTTCATCTTGGCCACTTGGAATGCATCATAAAAGCGGCTGGGCTTTGCGAGGAATTATATATCGTAATCTCATACCGTGGCGACGATACGGATGTTCCGCTCAGGATAAAAATAAGATGGGTCTACCAGCTAACAAAGCATTTGGGCAACGTTAAGATTCTTTCCCTAAAGGACAGGGTAAAAAATAAAAAGGACTACGGTGAAGATCTTTGGGAAGACGACTGCACGCAAGTAAAAAATGCGGTTGGTAAAAAAATTGATGTGGTCTTTAGCGGAAGTGATTATGATCAAAACAGCTTTTGGAACAAGTGCTACAAAGATTCTGATTACATAATCTTTCCGCGCAACGTATATAATTCAACTGATATACGCAAGGACATTTATGGCCACTGGGATTGGATGCCGCAAGTGGTGCGCTCCTACTTTACCAAGAAAGTCCTTCTGATTGGAGGCGAAAGTGCCGGAAAGTCCACCCTTACAATAAATCTGGCAAATTATTTTAACACCGTCTATCTGGAAGAAGTAGGCAGAGATTTGTCTGAGTTGTCTGGAACGGACGAGTACATGCTTAGCGAAGATTTTACAAGAATCCTTGTGGAGCATAAGGCAAAGGAGCTTAGGCTTATTGGAAAAAGCAACAAGGTTTTCTTTGAAGACACGGACTGCCTTGTAACCCATTTCTTTCTTGACTTCCTAAAGGATGAAGATGCAGCTAGGAACGGAAAACTTGCGGATGCAATAGCCGCTTTGAATTCCTACGACTTGATTCTTTTTCTGGAGCCGGATGTTGACTGGGTGCAGGATGGTGACCGTAGCGAAGTTATTGCTGCCGACCGTAAAAAGTACAGCGAAATGCTTAAATCTTATTATACCCGGAATGGGTATAGCTTTAAGACGATAAGCGGTGACTACAACACCAGATTTGACACGGCTGTAAAATATGTAAAAGAATTATTCGAAGCGGGAAAATAAAAAAAAGCATACATACCGGACTTGTATTTTTTTCTGGTATGTATGCCATTTTTTTTGCCTTAGCTGTTTGCCTGTGCCTTAAGTTCAGCAAGCATCTTTGGAAGGTCCGTGTCCATGTTCTTGCTTGTGAACTGGCAGGTGCCGACTTTTTCGTGACCACCGCCACCGTACTTTAGCATTAGGCTTCCTACGTTAACCTTGCTTGTCTTGTTCAGGATGCTGTAGCCTACCGCAGCAGAGCAACCTTCGCCGCCTTTTCCAGTTACAATCCATGCGGAAATATTCTGCTCGGGGTACATGCTGTAAATTAAGAAGCGGTTGCCAGTGTAGATTGGGTCTACTCCGCGCAGGTCAGAGATGATTACGTTGCCTTCGACTGATGTGTGGGCTTTTACCATCTCCTTGAATTTTTCCGTCTGCTCATTGTAAACTTCTATGCGTTCCTTTACATCTGGCATTGCAAGAATTTCTTCCGTTGATTTGTCGCGGCAAGCAACCATAAGCTTTTCCATCAGGGCATAGTTTGGCACTGTGAATTCACGCCAGCGGCCAAGACCCGTTCTGGGGTCCATTAAAAATCCCACAAGAATCCATCCCTTTGGATTTTGAATTTCATCTATGGTCAGGTTTCCAGAGTCAACTTTGTCTACTGCTACCATAAGCTCATCAAAGTTTTTGAATTTTTCCTTTCCACCGTAATACTCGTAAATGATTCTTGCACAGGAAGGTGTTATTCGGCTTTCACCCTTGTATTTTCCTTCTAGCTGGTTGCGTTCAAATTCGCTTGAATGATGGTCAAACCAAAGGCCACAGCCTTCCACAAAGGGAACGTTGGCAAGACAGTCATTGCTGTCGATTGGAACAAGCCCGTCTTGCAAATCTTTGGGGTGAGCAAATTTCCAATGGTCAATTACACCAGCTTCGAGCAAAAGTGCACCGCAGGCCAATCCGTCAAAATCAGAACGAGTAACAAGTCTCATCGCCATATTTCATTCCTCTCAGTTTATTTTTCTACCTTATATTCTACCAGATAAGCCGTAAAAAGATAGTGGCAAAATCGTTTTTTACAAAAATATTTTTAAAATTATTTGCTGAACTTAACTGCATAGATTAATCCACAAAAAGGTGCTAGCATAATTGCATGGGCATATCGCATTTTTATCTTGAACGTGGGGCAGGGGAGCCGCTGATTCTTCTGCACGGAAACGGAGAGGATTCAAGCTATTTTTCAAATCAGATGGATGCCTTTTCTCTGGCCTACCATGTGTTTGCGCTGGACACAAGGGGACACGGAAAGACCAAAAGAGGAAGCGCCCCTTTTACAATCAGGCAGTTTGCTGATGATTTGCTTTCGTTTATGGACAGCCACGGTTTGGACAAGGCAAACATTCTTGGTTTTTCTGACGGAGCAAACATTGCAATGATTTTTGCAATCAAATATCCGTCCAGGGTTAACAAGCTGGTTTTGAACGGTGGAAATATTAACACTGGCGGAATAAAAGCTGCAACACAGATACCAATAGAGATAGGGTATAAAATTGCAAGTGCATTTGCAAAGAAAAGCCCCGGTGCAAAAGCCAATGCCGAGATGCTTGGACTAATGGTAAACGACCCCAACATTCCTCTGGAAGAACTAAAGAAAATCCAAGCCCCGGTTCTGGTTATTGCCGGAACAAAGGACATGGTAAAAGAAAAGCACACAAAGCTAATCGCAGAAAATATATCTCGTGCTGAATTAAAATTCATAAAGGGAAATCATTTTGTTGCAAACAAAAATCCTTCGGAATTCAACGATGCTGTCTTGAAATTTTTGCGGCAGTAAAAAATACTTGAAACATACTTGAACAAAAATTTGACTTGTGATAGTGTAGCATTAAATTAATTATTCAGGAGGTTGAGAAAGATTATGATTTGTTTGTTTAATGTTTCGACCTCCGCTTTTTATGCATAGTAAAAGACGCATAAACTCTATTGCACCTTTCTTGTACTAAAAGCGGAGCTGTGTTGGAATATCTTTTTGGATATTTATATTCGCTTTTAGGAAATTCAAATGAAATCAAATACTCTTATTACTGCGCGCGTATCATGCGTACAGAAGAATCAGTTTACACTTTTGCCATGTGGAGAAGACAAGTGTGTAAATAGCGACCTTGAGCTGACCGGAAAGCTAAAGGGAAAGTTTTACAATCTGGGGCTGGAACCACCTGTTGTTGGCGACTATGTGAAGGTTGCTACAAATGAATATGGTGATGCCTTGATTGACGAAGTGCTTCCACGCGCTACAGCATTTAAGCGTCCAAACCGGAGCGGCCATGCAGAATCTTTTTTAAAGAATCTTCTTGAAGAAACCATTGCGGCCAATTTTGATTATGTCTTTATTGTTACTTCTCTGAATCAGGATTACAGTGAAAACAGAATTGCCCGCTACGTTTCCATTACCTTGCAGACCGGAGCAAAGCCTGTCGTAATTCTTTCCAAGTCAGATCTGTGTGAAGACGTAGAGCTTAAGGTGGAAATTACAAAGGCAGTTTGCGACAAGGCCGATGTTGTTGCAATCAGTTCGCTTACAGGTTATGGTCTGGAAAAACTTGAGCCGTATATGCAGGAAGGTAAAACGATTGCCTTGGTTGGTTCTTCGGGTGTTGGAAAATCCACTTTGCTGAACACATTGAACGGTGAAGACTTGATGGATGTAAAACACATCCGCGATGCAGACGGAAAGGGGCGTCATACCACAACCTACCGGCATTTGTTCAGACTAAAAAACGGAGTCTGGATTATGGACACTCCCGGTATGCGCGAAATTGGCGTGCTTGATATGGAAGACGGAATAGATGAAACCTTTTCCGATATTGTGGGTCTTTTTGGACAATGCAAATTCAATGACTGTTCCCATATAAACGAGCCGGGCTGTGCTGTTCGTGCGGCTCTGGAAGACGGCAGCCTTAGCGAGGAGCGGTGGTCTACGTATCTTCAGCTTCATAAGGAAAATGAATGGGGTAAAGCCAAGATGATTCGGATTGCAAAGTTCACAAAGAAATATCAGAAAAACAAGTACATGGGTTGGGATATAAAGGAGTAAAAGCGTATGTTGAATAACTTAATCATCAGGGCAGAAAAACCGGCAGATTACAAAAATACAGAACTTATGACCATGAGGAGTTTTTGGAATAAGTTTGGGCCTGGTTGTTCTGAACACAATATGGTTAGAATCATTAGGGAATCAAAAGATTATATTCCCCAGATAAGCCGTGTTGCCGAACTTGACGGTAAAATTGTTGGTGCTGTTTTTTACACAAAGGCTTGGATTGATGACGGCAGCGCAAAAAGAGAGGTTGCACTTTTGGGGCCTCTGTCTGTTGAACCTACCGTGGAAGGTAACGGCATTGGCGGCACACTGCTTGTAGCAAGTATAAAGCTTGCCAAGAAAAATGGAATTGCGGGGATTATTCTTGCAGGTGAACCGGGCTATTATCCCAAGTTTGGATTTGAATTGTGCAGTAAGTACGGAATTACGGATGCAGAAGGAAATTCATACGATGCATATCTTTGCTATCCGTTAACAGATGCCTTTAAGTCTTGCAAGGGGAAATTCATAGAGAGCGGGGACTTTGCAAAAATTGGCGATGAAAAGCTGCTGGAAAAAATCAGCAAAGAATTTCCTGACTATAGAAAGGTAAAAGTTCAGGAAGGTTTTATGCAGATATTTGACCAGCATCTTGGCCGCGTGGAATCCATTCAGGGTGAAATTTATAATGTGCGCTACTGGGAACTTGTAATACCAGCAAAGCTTTCTGATAACTTGCAGGCAAAACCTGTTGTTGGCAGCGACGTTCAATTCTATTGGAACCACAAGGGTGGGGAATCCAAAATTACAAAAGTGGTCAAGAATCTTCTGGAGTAAAAATGAAAACAATAATAACCATTCAACACACGCAATCACTTCATCACACCAACGGAATGGTTGGTTCCTGGACGGATTGGAAACTTACGGAAACTGGTGTTGAGCAGGCAAAGCGTATTGGCGAAAAACTAAAAGCTGAATTGGGAGAAAAAGAATTTGTCTTGTATTCATCCGATTTACTTCGTGCAAAAGAAACTGCAGAAGAAATTGGAAAAAGTTTGGGGCTTGTTCCAAAGTTAAGATTTGAACTGAGGGAAAGAAATCTTGGCAAATGCTGCGGACAGTCGGTTCAGTGGCTTCGCGATAACATTGAACAGGTTGAAAAAAGCATTGACGACAGAATGTTCTCTGATGCAGAAAGCCGAAGGGATGAGTGGAACAGACTAAAACCTTTTTTTGATGAGATAATGGAGAATGACCAGGAGAACATTATCATTGTTTCTCACGGAGATTTGCTTAGCGCCTTTAATGCAATGTTCTTGGGGCTAAGTGCAGAGGCATTAAACTCCTGCGAGATATTCGGTTTGCCGGGAGGTGTATCTTTTATGCATGAGAATGATGAAGGAAAAAGGATTATAAAAAGAATCAGCGACAGCTCATATCTTGTATAAAGCCTTATACTTCAATTTCCAAAAGAATGGGAGTGTGGTCTTGGCGTGGGCCTGAATCAATCATCTCGGATTTTTTTATTTTGTCTTTGATGCGGTCGCTGACAAGAAAATAATCTATGCGCCAGCCTGAATTGTTTATCTTGCTGGTTTTGATTCTTTGCCCCCACCAAGAATAGATGCTTTTTACGTCTCCATGAACAAAGCGGAAGCTGTCTACAAAGCCCTTGCTCAGAAGCTGGGTAAAGCCTTCCCTTTCTTGGTCCGTGAAGCCTGCCGAAAAATGATTGCTTGCAGGATTTGCCAAGTCAATTTCCTTGTGGGCAACATTAAAGTCTCCGCAGGCGATTACCGCTTTTTTCTTGTCCAGGGAAGAAAGGTAGTCGGCGTATAGGGCATCCCATTTTTGGCGTTCGGTAAGTCTTTTAAGCCCGTCACCGGAGTTGGGTGTGTAGACATTCACAAAATA
Source organism: Treponema sp. (assembly GCA_017961705.1). Lineage (GTDB taxonomy): Bacteria > Spirochaetota > Spirochaetia > Treponematales > Treponemataceae > Treponema_D. Next base: position 43,573 of record JAGCWT010000220.1, on the reverse strand, counting down.
GAAGTTTTCAAATTCGAGTGTGAGCAGGCGGCCCTCGTCATCCATTGTGTCTGGAGCACCAAGCCTTGGCGTAAGCTTTTTAGCCGTAAGACCTTCTTTGTACAGAACCATTGTTCCTGCATAGCCTTTTTTTGCAGGGGGAACAGAAGAAATCCATTCAATGTTGTAGCCTGGAAGGTAGGATTTTAAAAGCTCCAGATGCTTGTCGGATGGTCCTTCTGCGGGCAGTTTTGTTTCTTGAATTGCAATTATGTCTGCACCGTAAGACGCAATTTTTTTTAGCACGTCCTGGGAAAGAATAGCTCTTGCCGAAGTTGAAGTAAGTGCCGCATTTAATGAATCTATATTCCACGAAATAAATTTTGCCATTTGAATCTTCCTTTTATTTTTTGATTATATCACTACGGCTTGGAAAAGCAAGCGTGAATCAGCATTTGGCTAGCACTTCTTCGTAGGATTCCGCTCTTATTACGCGAAAGTTTTTTTCTATCTCTCTGCTCCAAAGATCAATCTCGCCTTCTATGTTGGAAAGCTTGGGCAGAATAAAACCCCAGATGCTGCAGCCGGTCTTTTTTAGTTGGGGAAGAAAATAGGAAAAGCCCCATTCTACGTCTTCTTTAACATCTTCAAAACCATTGCGTGCATCTACGATAAAAATGCTTCCCTTGTGTTCCCTTAGCAGTTCGAGCGATGCAATGACCGGATTGCGGTAGTCATCAAAGTGGGCTTCTTTTTTCCATACGTGAAAAACAACATTGTCTTTTGCTATGTATTCGCATTTTGCATATTCACTTTCAAACATTGCGCTTCTCCTGTGTCTATGACCTGACTGATTCTGCAAAGTATAATTAGAAATCCAAAGTGTTGCCAATGAATTTTTATTCATGAATTTTATCATATTTGAATTTGCTTGTAAACTTGCCGGAATATTTGCAAATATAGATGGCAGTTCTGTTAATGACGAAAAGCTTTTTTAGTGCTATATTAATCTTATGTTAGAGGTAACGCTTTTTCCGCTTGAGCAGTCAGACAGGGAACAGTTCATAAGGGACAACCAGGATGCATTCAATTATGGTGCTATGGAAGAATTTGGACAGAGGGACATGCACTTTGAGGAAGATGGAGAAATCATTTCACGCGACACGATTTCTTCTGCAATTGATGAAGGTTCAGCCTACCGCATTGTGGAAGACGGCAAAGTTTTGGGCGGTCTTGTTTTTAAAACGGAATATGACCAAGGCCAACTTGAATTGCTTTTTGTTTCTCCGGCTTTTCATGGCAAAGGCTTTGGCTATGCGGCTTGGTGCGAGCTGGAGGCCATGCATCCGGAGGTTACGGTTTGGGAAACAGTAACCCCTTATTTTGAAAAGCGCAACATCCATTTTTATGTAAACCGCTGTGGCTTTAAAATTGTTGAATATTATAACGATCATCATCAAGCCCCTGGTGACAAGGACGGTGAGATGCTGGATATGTTCCGCTTTGAAAAAATTCTTCCTGCTACGAAAGAATCCATACAAGAGCAGATAAAGCGGATTTCTTATTACGAGGATATAATGCAAAAGGCAAAGGGCGGGTTTGATGAAATGCTAAAAAAACTGTCGGACTATTACGGCAGTTCTGCATGGAAGCGTGATTTTGTGGCGGACGAAGCAGGACTCTTACCCAAAAATCTTGCGCGTGGTGTTTTGTCTGAAGATGAGGTTTATAACCTTTTGGAAGAATACGGCAAATAAAAATTCAATTTGTTCCCGACTAAAGGAGATGCACTTATGGCTGTAGACTTTACAGAAAAAGCAAAAAGGTATCAGGCGATAGATGAGATAATCGCATCTGGAAGAAAATTAAAATGGAACCAGATTATTTCTGAACTTAGGGACAAGTACAATATTAAAACCAGCCGCACGTCTTTTTTTAGGGACATTGAAGACTTGCAGGAAAAATATCAAGCTCCAATCGATACGGATTTTGAAACAAGCGGATATTTTTATACGGATCCCAAATACAGGTTGCCTCGTTTTTATACTGATGAAAATGCTGCAAAAGCCGCCAAGCTTATAAAGACTTTGATGGACATGGTAAAAGGCAATCCCCTTTACAAAGAAGCGCAGGAAGTTTTTGAATCACTGTCAATAGAAAACCATGATTTGTCCATAGAAAACATTAGGATAAACAAAAAGCCGGACAATGACAGAATTATTTTTGTTGGCGCTCCAAACAAGTCAATTCCTGCGGAAACGTGGAGGATTATAGACGAAGCCCTTAAGCAAAACAGGGTGATTACTTTTCTTTACCAGTCACTTACAGATCCAAGGCCTTATAAAAGAATGGTTCAACCCTGGCAGCTTATTTTTGACAACGGCAACTGGAACCTGCATGCCCTGGATATTGTAAAAAAAGCAAGCCGACGTTATTCGCTTGGAGAGATGAAAAACATTCAGATGACAAAAGAAGTCTTTAAGCTTCCAAAAGATTATGACTTCCGCAAGATGACGCGTGGTTCTTTTGGCTGCATGTGCCAAGCTGACTACCTTGACTATAAAATTCATTTGCACGGTTACGCTGTCCGCTATGCAAAAAACAGAATTTGGGGAGAGAACCAGACAATTGTTCCGGACAAGAAAAATCCTGGCCCCAATGGAGACGGAATAATTTTGAGTTTTAGAAGCAACCAGCTCTATTCCATACAGCACTGGACTTGGCAGTGGGCAGACGAAGCAATGCCTCTTGCGCCAAAGGAATTGGTGGACGACTGGTTGGACAAACGGGCAAAGGTTAGCAAGATGGAGCTATAGCAACTGGATGGAGGCAATTTCCTTGCAGCCCTTGTAACCATCATTATTATTTTGACTTTGCCACCTCGTCATACATGGCATTAAAAAGTTCCCGGAGAAAATCTTTGTTTTCTATGTCTTCTACCAGAAGCATTTTCTTTGCACCTTCGTAGGGAAGTTCAAGCGTGGCATCCGGCATTTTTTCTGCGGCAGATTTTATGTTCTTTACAAGAAAGCGGTTGTCGTAAATTCCGCCGATGATTTTTTTGCGGTAATAGATGATGAACTCTCCCATCATTGCACGGTAGCTTATTTGGTCAAGCTGGGAAAGCTGCTCTAATACAAAGTCAAGGTACTCTTTTGTTGACGCCATTTTTTCTCCTTATATTTTCTTCTATAAAGATTTGAGCCAGTCTTCTTTTGTAAGAAGGCTTACATATCCGTTGCGTTTTTCATGCATAAGTGGAACATCAACATTTTCTGATTTCCACTGGAATTTAAAACCACACTTTTCCTGAACCCTCTTGGACTTTTCGTTGCCTTCGTAATAGCCAACCCAAACTTTTTGCATACCGCAGTCTTCGAATGCGTGGCGGATTATTTCTTTTGCGGCCTCTGTCATTATTCCGCAACCCCAGAATGGTTTTCCAAGCCAGTAGCCAAGTTCACACTCATCATCGCGCTCGGTCATGTCTGTGTGTCCGTTGAGCTTTAGTTCAATTGCACCAATTGCCTTGCCGTCTTCTTTTAGGCATATAGCGTAAGCCTCTTTTCCATTAAAAACATTTTTTATTACATCACGGCTTTCTTCTATACTCTTGTGGGGAGGCCAACCAGCAATTGGTCCAACATCAGGATTGCTTGCATATTTATATAATTCCTCTGCATCATCATCTTTCCATTTGCGTAAGATAAGCCTTTTTGTTTCCATTTAATTTATTTCCTGCATAAGTTATTTTTGGCAGCAAAGCCTAAGAATAAATGTATTCTATACAATTCTTTCAGAATTTGTTTCTTTTTTCAAGGATGTGCGTTGATAGACTTCCTTTTTATTGCTATATTCAAAGAATGCTTTTAGAAAAATCACAACAAATGCAGGAAGAATCCAGGCAGTTTTACAAGTCCCTTTTTACAATCGTAGGCCCCATCGCTTTGCAAAACCTTATTTCGGCGGCGGTTGGCTCGGCAGACGTAATTATGCTGGGCTACGTAGGGCAGAGTGCAATTGCGGCTGTAAACCTTGCCTCTTACATTCAGTTCATACTATTCCTCTTCTTCATAGGCCTTTCTTCGGGCGTAGTGATGCTGGCAGCCCAGTATTGGGGTAAGCAGGACACCCATTCAATAGAAACCATTTTTGGAATCGGCACAAAAATTTCAGCAGGAATCGGTCTGATATTTGCCTTTCTTGCATTTTTCTTTCCCCAGCTTTTGATGAAGATTTTTACCAACGATGAAGAGCTTATAAAAATCGGCAGCGTCTACCTTAAGGGTGTGAGCATAAGTTTTTTTATCCTTGCCTTTTCGCAGATTTACCAGGCTGTTCTAAAGAGCATAGAGCGGGTTAGGACTGTAACCGTAATAACGACGCTTGCCCTTCTGCTCGACATAGGCTTGAACGCAGTATTTATCTTTGGTGTTTTTGGCATTCCCAAGATGGGGGTGCGCGGTGTTGCCATTGCCACAACAATTTCCCGCGTAATAGAATTTTTGATTTGCGCTATAGTCTGTGCGCGGGTCAAGGAGATTCACTTCCGTCTGGAAACCCTTTTCCGAAAGGATGCCGTGCTGTTAAAAGATTTTGTCCGCTACTCCCTTCCTGCCATTGGGAACGAGGCCGTGTGGGGAGCTGGCTGGTCAATGTATGCGGTAATCATGGGCCACCTGGGTGCTGATTTGGTTGCGGCAAATTCCGTAGTAAATGCGGTCCGCAATTTGGCAAGCGTCCTTTGCTTTGGAATGGCTTACGGCGGTGCAATTATTTTGGGAAAGCAGATGGGCGCAAACCAGATGGAACTTGTTGAGCGCAATGCATCCCGGCTTGTAAAAAGTACGATATTTGCAGGTGCCCTTGGAGCCGTCATCTTGGGTCTGTGCCGTCCCATTCTTTTTAGGATTGCAGACTTGAATGAACAGGCAACCTATTTCCTTACGCCGCTTTTGTACATCAACTGCATTTCGCTTTTGGGTGCTGCAATAAACACCGTTTTGATTTGCGGAGTTTTCCGTGCCGGTGGGGACGCAAAGTGGGGCTTTGTCCTGGACACCATTTCCATGTGGGCTGTTTCCGTACCGCTTGGATTCTTCTGCGCATTTGTCCTGCACCTTCCTCCGCTCGTGGTTTACCTTATCGTTTACCTTGATGAATGGGAAAAGATGATATTCAATGTGGTCCACTACAAGCGTAAAAAATGGATGAAAAACATTACGAGGAATTTTGATGCAGAACGAACAGAAAGTTGAATCATTAAAAACAAAAGGCTTTACCGGCAACCAGCTTAAACTCTTTGCAATCATCGCAATGACAATTGACCACTTAACTTGCGTCATCTGGCCGGGCTACAACTACGACTGGTGGATTATTCTGCTGCACATAATCGGAAGGCTAACGGCTCCAACAATGTGGTTCATGTGCGCGGAAGGTTATGCCCATACACACAACGTAAAAAAATACATTGCCAGGCTTTTTGTATTTGCATTCATCTCCCACTTTGCCTACAACTTTGCATTTGGAATTCCCTTCATCCCATTTAAGACAACGGTCTTTAACCAGACAAGCGTCATCTGGGCGCTGGCATGGGGAATCGTCCTCCTCTGCATCATTGACGCGCAATTTTTAAAGCAGTGGCAGAAAACGCTCTTTGTTTTTGTAATTACGGCAATCGTCTTTCCTGCCGACTGGTCAAGCATAGCAGTCCTTGCAATCATGGAAATCCACATCCACCGGGGAAGCCTTACCAAACAAATCCTTCACATGGAAAAATGGGTTTTGCTCTACGCACTCGTCTGGTTCTTTTGCATAGACAAAGTTTATGCCTTTATCCAACTTGGTGTAATCATCGTCTGGCCCTTCGTCAAAAACTACAACGGTCAGCGCGGCGGCATGAAATTCATGAAATGGTTCTTCTACATTTACTATCCGGCACACCTTGTACTCTGTGGGCTAATACGGCTTTACCTTCACGGAAACATTAGCGCGATTGTTGGTGGCTGAATTTTTTTCTGGACCTGCTTTTATATGCTAACCCGCTTTCCAGGGTTCGCTTGAAACTTCGTTGCGAGAACTGCCTTTCGGCTCCATTCGCTTGCGCGAATGGCTACGCCGCCCTTCCAATCGGGGGTAGGACTGGTTTGTTAAAGAGCCTCGTCTTTTGAATAATTCCGAGAAATATGGAGTAATGGGTATGGAAATTCTTCAAATGGTATTCGGTTACATTCTTATTTGGTTCATCGGTGCAATTTCTATTTTGATAGGCTGGGGAGGAATGTTGGTAATAAGATATAAACATTCTGTAGACGAACCCTTTGTTATTCGCAGTGTTATAGTGTGGGAAATACTGTGGTTAATAGCAGTCCTAATTTTTATTTTCTTCCCCAACTTGTACGAAGGTTGGTAAATGATTGTGAATTAGGCAAGGCTGAAGAAATCAAAAAAATGTGCTATAATAGAGTAAAATATATTTTATGCCTCCCGCACCCATGAATGCAGGGACGGCAAAAGCGTTTTTTGACACGGCGTGGAGATGTTTGTATTTATGGATAAAGGGAGGGGGCATTGCATTTTGAAAAATAACTTTATTCATTATAGTTTATTGACAATTTTTTTTATTGTGCTGGTAATTTTGGGATTGAAAAATGATTTCTCAGATCAGATAGAGTTTGAATTGTTACTGCTAAAAACTAGTAATGAATTTCCCACTAATCTGGATCAAAAAGAAATTTTGATTTCTGGTAAATACATTCTTTCAGACGATTCACTTGAAGTTTATTATGGGAATATGATTGAAAATGATTTTGTTCAAATAAAACAATGTCCCATAGGAGGTACGTCTTGGTTAAATGTAAAAGGCGGTTATCTTTACTGTAAAAATATTGATGGAGCAATATTTTTTGCTAAAATAAAAAAAGCAGAAGTGTATAAGAAAGCATTGCAAAAATGCCAGTTTTCACCTTTGCTCGTATATTTGCTTATAACAATTATTGTTCTGGTATTTATTAGAAACAAAAATAAAGAAGTAACAAAGCTGGATCTGCTGATTGATGTATTATTAGTATTATTTATTTTGGAGATGTGGCTCCCCAAGCCACCTATTACAAATACATTCAGTCATCCATTGTTTATTTTCTCATTTTTATTTTTTATAGTTATGCTGATATATGGTATAGATAATAATACTTATAAAAGAATCATAAACATTGCAATTTCTTTATTGCTGTCAGCAGGAATTATTGTTGCTATTTTAACCAGCCCTTTAAACGAAGTGATGCTCTGCCTTTCACTGCTAGCCCAGTTATGGCCGGAGTTATTATTAATAGTTTTTAATTGCATCAGTTTTTTCAAACGAAAAAAAAATCTTGAACAATAAGAAAGGTGATTATGACTTTAACAATTCTATTAAAATTATTTGGCAGCATATTAGTTGTTTTTTTTGTAACACTGTTTTTATTTATTTGCAGAGTTTATATTAGAGGAAGCGATTTTAAGACAAATCTTGTTTGTTCTTGCATTTTTTTTACAGTGTTTTGTATATTAATTTCTGTGGACTGTTGCAAGAATTTGTAACATTAGAAGCTTGTTATTTGAATAAACGACAATTTGTGGGAATATCGAACTAAACTATTCGGCAATAAATGATTAAAAGAGGCATGGTCTTGCAAAAACTATATTATCGAAAACCAATGGAGAAAAATTAAGATGCGTAAGTATGTGTTTTTTTACCTGCTTTTGATTTTGCTGTCGTCATCGCCTTTTGCTGCTGAAGTGGATATGGTTATTCCCACTCCAGATATTCTTGTCCATGATATAAATGATTTTTCTATTGGAAAAAGCCTGGCAGAATTGGATATAGAAGTTCCTGATTTTTATTCGCCGCATAAAAGTATAGTCGTTGATTCAACGTTTTCGTTTCCGTATATCCGTGTATTGTCAGAAGGAGTAGTTTATGATGTCTGTTATGATTGGAATTCGATAATCCGTTATATTGCTGTGGAAAGTTCTGACGGAAGTTGTTTTTCAACTCCTGAGGGTGTTTGTCTGGATGGTGTGTTTCATTTTGGACTGGAAAATCAGGAACAGATTATTATCCAAAAGAAAATGATTTTTGACATAAAGCGGACGTGGATTATGATACAAAGATGCCAGGTGCGCTCTTTGCTCGAATAAAAATGGAGGGATAGGGGTTTTGAATAATGAAACCGAATTTTGCATAATAGAATTTACAGTCTGCAATATTTCTCGTTATTTATTATGGTGTACAGATGATAAAGTTTATTTTTTGACTGACAAGAATAAAAAAGTTGTATATTTTTCGCAAAAGGAAAAAATGGAAGAATACTGCAAAAAGAGGCATTTTAAAAACCCGTCGTTTGTATCAAACAATTTTGATATTTTGGATTATCATGATTGTAATGATTATTTGAACAAGTGGAATATTATTGATGATTTGTCAAAAACATTAGAAATTGATTTTATAGGAAATCATGATGACTATACGAACTTGTATTCAAAATTTGTCTATGGTTCAAACATTCTGGCTTTAAATACGTCTGGAAAAAAATACATTCCAACTTTTGACAAGGAAGAAAAGATTAAAATTGCGAATGTTACAGAAGACATGATTAAGGTTCTTAATCTTGCGTTTGACGAATCCAGAGACCCAGACGGAAACAAGAAAATCTGACGGAGTAGCATTATATATGGATATAAATATACGGAGGCCGTTAAATGGATTTTAAACGAGTTGTAGTGCTTTTTGTATTCTGCTTTATCTTTTTTTCATCTTGCAATAAACAAAATAATACAGAGCCAAAAATTACAGTATTTCAGTCTTGTGAGATTAATGATAATATTTTATTGGTTAAATTGAAAAATTCTCAGGATAAACCTATAGGAGAAATAAATTATGCGGAAATTTATAAAGGGGGATTTATTCCAGATGAAGTTATATATGATGAAAATGAAGTTTTAATTAAGGAAGACCTCTCTTGGGCGAATTTTGATTTTAATAATGAAGGGGAATACAGAATTTACATCAGATGGTTTGGAGGAAGTCTAACTGTGAATGCAGTATATATTGATAAAAAATTTATGGCTATTAATGAACGTTATAAAAAATAATAAAGTGTTTCTATAGCAAACCGAAAGAAACCATGCTATAATACAAGCAAGTTGTTCTTTGAAATTTCTGTGCAAGGATAAAAAAAGGTTTCCTTTAGCTACAGCCAGCTGTCTGGATTCCCACAAATGGCGGTAAAAAAGATGAGGAAAAAGTATTTTTATATATTTAGATATTCATTAAGTTTCATATTTTATATGGTATTGTTAATTATGTTTTCTGCTTTAATTACTGATGGAGAGGTAATAAAAAAAACTATTGTACAGGTTATGATAGCTGTAATGTGGATTCCTAGCATTCTTTTTAATAATGCCTGTTATTACGGGAATAAAATAGCTAGCCATCCGTTTTTTAAGCGAAAACGAATATGTTCTTTCTCTCAAATATTTGAAATATATAAGCTCCCGGAGAAGCTTAAAACTGTTAGATTATATTTTTCTAACAACGATACCAGTAATGAACTTCAAAAGGAATATATCGATATAGAATATATATTTCAAAAAAAGCAACTTATTGATATGTTGGAAAAAATTGTACAGGAAAACAAAGATGTAAAGTTTTTAGTAAAATGCCCCAAAAGACTGCTAAAAAAGAAAATCGACATAACGGCATTGGACAAAGAATGGAATGGGGAAAATATTTTTTCTTTGCACCCATTTGAAGAGTTTATAAGATCATTATAATTTAAAGCAAGTTGGGGATTATGCCAAGTTATATTTTGACGCAAGGTTCGGGAATGGAATAGGAACCAATAACCAATCCAAATTAAAACAAATGGCACGGATAATGAAAAATTCTGGCTATGAAGACACGGAGGCGGTAAAATGGATAGAAAACGACATAAAATAATTTATTATGCATTGATTTTTTTATTATTAATGATATTATTCATTTTTAATTTCCTCACTGGAGGTAATTTATTACCTTGGAACAGAAAAGAGTTTGAGAGACCTTTATTAAAATCAATCAGCATAGACTCAAGTGATGTTGTTACAATTGTTTTAGATAATGCTAATAAAAGAAAACCTATTGGGAAAATTTATGATTTAGATTTATTCTATCTTGTTCCAGTTTTTGAATATGAGGAAAATGAAAACGAGATTATAGTAAAAGAGGATATATCTGAATATAAAGAAAAATTTACGGAAGACAGACAGTACGATATTGGAATTAAGTGGTATGGAGGACATTTATATCTGGAAACTATTTACAAAGAGGGACAGTTTACAGTTTTGGACGAACACTATACAGACAAAATATAATTTTGTCAGGAAGTGCATGTTAGGTTAGAATGCAAATTCCCATCAATCGGCATTTGTGGGAATAAAAAAATATGATGCGCAGATGGCCTAACAGGTTTTGAAAACTTCCTTTTGCAAATAAATGCACGGCAGGGATTGGAGGGGCGGCGTAGCCGTTGCCTTTAGGCAATGGAGCGGGTAGGGGACCCGCGGAACCCCGGAAAGCCCCTTAAAGATGGCCTACTTGCCATTTTTTTGCTAGGACTTTACAAGGCCCTTCGAGAGCCTCAGGAAGCGGACTTGGGGAGCCATCCGTGGCACTATTGTTTTTCAAAAAATGGCAAGCTTTTCTTTTAAGACGCAGAACTTTTGCAGAAAAAAGTGCCGCAAAATTCCTATGACAAAAGCTATGGCAGCATATATTAAAAGAATGTATAAAAACCTATTGACAGTATAGGAAAATCATATTACTATTGTATTATCCTAGTTAATTGCTAGGAAATGAGAGCGAAGCACAGGAGGTTTACGGTTTATGGAAATTTATTTTGAAAAGTTAGTCCGCGAAAATTTTAGGAATGGCCTCATGTGCTGTTGTTGCTAAAAAAGTTTCCGAACAAGTTCAATTATCCATTTTATTTTTATTTATTAGAGAGGCAAAACTATGGCAAATTTACATTTTGAAACATTACAGTTGCATGTTGGTCAGGAGCAGGCAGACCCCACTACGGATTCACGCGCAGTTCCTATTTATCAGACTACTTCTTACGTATTCCACAATTCAAAGCATGCGGCAGACCGTTTTGGTTTGGCTGATGCTGGTAACATTTACGGCCGTCTTACAAACTCCACACAGGATGTTTTTGAAAAGCGCATTGCGGCTCTTGAGGGTGGCGTTGCGGCTTTGGCTGTTGCAAGCGGTGCTGCGGCTATTACCTATACGATTGAGGCTCTTGCTCAGAAGGGAGAGCACATTGTTGCACAGAAGACGATTTACGGCGGAAGCTACAATCTTCTTGCCCACACTCTTCCACTTTACGGTGTTGAGACCACTTTTGTTGACGCACACAACCTTGCGGAAATAGAGGCGGCAATCAAGCCAAACACAAAGGCTGTTTATCTTGAAACTCTTGGCAACCCCAATTCCGACATTCCTGATATTGATGCCATTGCAGCTCTTGCACACAAGCACGGTCTTCCTGTTGTTATAGACAACACTTTTGGAACTCCATTCCTTATCCGTCCGATTGAACACGGGGCAGACATTGTAGTTCATTCGGCAACAAAATTCATTGGCGGTCACGGAACAACTCTTGGCGGTATAATTGTAGACTCCGGCAAATTTGACTGGAAGAAATCTGGCAGGTACGCTCCGATTGCTGAACCAAATCCAAGCTACCACGGCATTTCTTTTGCAGATGCTGTAGGACCTGCAGCTTTTGTAACATATATCCGCGCGATTCTTCTCCGCGACCAGGGTGCGGCAATTTCTCCGTTCAATGCCTTCCTTCTTTTGCAGGGAACCGAGACTTTGAGCCTTCGCCTTGAACGCCACGCTGAAAACACAAAGAAGGTTGTTGAATTCCTTAAGAACCATCCTAAGGTTGCAAAGGTGAACCATCCTTCTCTTGCAGACCATCCTGACCACGCGCTTTACCAGAAGTACTTCCCCAATGGAGGAGCTTCTATCTTTACTTTTGAGATTAAGGGCGGTAAAGAGGCTGCATGGAAATTCATTGACAACCTTAAGATTTTTAGTTTGCTTGCTAATGTTGCAGACGTTAAGTCGCTTGTAATTCACCCGGCCAGCACAACCCACAGCCAGCTTAACGATGAGGAGCTTGCAGACCAGGGTATTAGCCAGTCAACGATACGCCTTTCAATCGGTACGGAGCATTACGAGGACATCATTGCAGACTTGAGCCAGGCTTTTGACAAGGCTTAATTGTTTGCAGACGGGGTAGGGGTTGTAGGGGCAATCGGCAAAAAATTACATCCGTGCAATTTTTTGCCATGAGTTTTCTGAGAAAACTCACTTGTTTTTTATGCAAACAAATGACGCGCCCTGCTAGAAGTTGCACTGCGTGAACCATGGCGCTGTTTGTTCTGCATTTACCGGAACCCCGAAAAGCCCGGCACTCCTTTGGCGGGCAACCCCCCGGATGATTTTTAGGAGCTATATTTACAAAAATATTTAGCAGTGTTAGAATACGGCAATTTTAATTAAAAAGAGGATTTTCATGTTAAAATTGCTTGAAAAAATTTCTATCACTGTAAGTAAATTAATGGCCCTGATTGTAATTGCGGTTGCAGCCTTGGCGCTCTTTGTTCCGCAGTCATGCAACTGGATTAAGACAAGTTCCATCAACTGGCTTTTGGGAATCGTAATGTTCGGAATGGGTCTTACCCTTAAGCCGAGTGATTTTAAGCTTGTGTTCAGCAGGCCGCTTGATATTATAATTGGTTTTTTGGCACAGTTCATCCTTATGCCGCTTATTGCATTCCTTCTGATTAAGGCTTTTAATTTGCCTACAGAGCTTGCAGTTGGCGTTATGCTTGTTGGTACTTGCCCGGGTGGAACTTCTTCCAACGTAATGACCTACATGGCAAAGGGCGACGTTCCGCTTTCCGTTGGTATGACGGCTGTTTCCACTCTTTTTGCTCCCTTGCTTACGCCTTTCCTTACATGGGTTTACTTGCGCACAAGCGTAGACGTTAATGTTTTGGGAATGTTCCTTTCTATTGTAAAGGTTGTTCTTGTTCCGATTGTATTGGGCTTGATTATCAACCGCTTCTTCTCTAAGTTTACACAGGCAGCTGTTAAGGTTTTGCCGCTTATTTCTACAATCGCAATTGTTGCAATCGTAGCGTCTGTTGTTTCTGCAACGTCTGCAAAGCTTCTTTCTACAAGCCCCATTATTTACCTTGTCGTAATTTTGCACAACCTCTTGGGCTATGCTTCCGGTTACGGGGCAGGAAAGCTTTTGCGCAGGGGAGAAAAGAAGAGCCGCACGCTTTCTATTGAAGTTGGTATGCAGAACTCTGGTCTTGCAACCTCCCTTGCCGTTACACACTTTGCACAGTACCCGCTGGCATCCATTCCGGGCGCTGTCTTTAGCACTTGGCACAATATTTCCGGTGCAATCTATGCCAACATTCTTGCAAGCAGAAAGCCTAAGGATGAAGAATAAAGCAACCAATGCCATTAACTTTACGTCATTCTGAGCTTGACTCAGAATCTAAATTCTCAATCTTAGCACATAATCATTATGTAAAAGCATTCTCCATCTTTTTTCTTCCCTCTAGCAGTTGCAGAGAAGGTAAGTGCAACGAACATGGAATGCAATGTAGCAAAACAGTGTGCGGAAGCACTGGAATGTAGGCTGAAAAGGCGGCAAAAAAGCATTTGCGCGGAGCGACCGAAGGGAGTCAGATACCTTGTATCTGCGCTTGGGGTTGTAAACAACCCTTGCTTTTTTGACGCGTTTTCAGCCGGGAATGGAAGTGCTTCCGCATTTGGATTAATGCTTGCTAAGTTGCATTTAGATTTGCACTTATCTTTTATGGAAAGCGCTGTGCAATCTTGACGACTTTAATAATACTGAATATACTTAAACTACGATGGATAACAAAGGTGTTCTGGAATCGTTGTTGCGCTCTTTTGCCAGCTACTATGACGTAAAAACCGAAGGTGTTTTGCCGCCGTTTGCAGCCCAGGCGACTTTTAATATGCACAACGAGCAGTATTTTTTAGTCAAAGCGGCGCAAATTGCGCAGATTGATTCAAATGAATTTGTTTACATCGCCAGCGAAGAGAACCTTAATCAGCAAAAAATAAATGAATTGGCAGATGCGGCTTGGTCTGACGGCCTTTCCAAAGTAAAACCGGACTCCAACCACCGCAATTCCGACGTTACGCTAATAATCATTTGCAATACAATAGAAAAAAATTCATTCAGCCTTGTAAAAAAACTTAAGCACTACAAGTCTTATCTATTTGGCTTTCATGGCTGGAGCAATTTTAGGGCATTGGCATACGAAGTTTCCACTGGCAAGACGGTCACAAACAGACTGGGCAAACCGTTAAAGAAGCTTGTTTGCAATCTATAAAAAAACTTAAGAGGCTGTTTCAAAAGTCATGCTGGGTTTCTTTGCAAGTTCAGAATGACACTTTTGAAGCTGCTTCTAATCTCTTGAGGAGGAGATGAAATGACAGCATTATTGATTATTATTGCTGCAATCGTTTTGCTTTTCATTGGCTACGTTTTCTACGGCTCATGGCTTGCAAAACAGTGGGGTATTGACCCTTCAAAAAAGACACCTGCCAATTCAATGACGGACGGTGTTGACTATGTTCCTGCAAAACCGGCTGTTTTGATGGGACACCACTTTTCTTCTATCGCCGGTGCAGGTCCAATCAACGGTCCTATCCAGGCGGCTGTATTCGGATGGGTTCCTGTATTCCTCTGGTGTGTAATCGGCGGAATCTTCTTTGGTGGACTCCAGGACTTTGGTTCTTTGTTTGCATCCGTACGCCACGAAGGTAAGTCTGTTGGCGAAATTATTAAGGATTCAATGGGCAAGACAGCTAAAAAGCTCTTTATTATCTTTGCCCTTCTTGTTTTGATTTTGGTTATCGCTTCATTTGTTAACGTTGTTGCCGGAACCTTCTTTACAAAGGCTAACGAAGCCGGTAAGGTTGCATTTGGATTTGTAACCAATCCTACCAACAACCAGACAACTGCCATCATTTCCGTAATGTTCATCGTTCTTGCTGTTATCTACGGAATCCTTACAAACAGATGTGGTCTTAAGACTCTTCCTGCTACAATCATCGGTATTGTTGGAATTGTAGTTTCTATTGCAGTCGGACTTAAGTTTGGTCTTGCAATGAGCCGCACAACATGGATTATCCTTATTGGCGTTTACATTGCGGTTGCATCCCTTATTCCTGTTTGGATTATGTTGCAGCCACGCGACTACCTTTCCAGCTTCCTGCTTTATGCAATGATGCTTGTTGCATTCGTTGGTATTATCGTTTCTGCATTTACCGGCAGTGCAAGTTTTGAAATTCCTGCATTTAACTCTGCAAAGCTTGGTGCCATGTTCCCAACATTGTTCATCACAGTTGCTTGTGGTGCATGTTCTGGCTTCCACTCACTGATTGCAACAGGTACTTCTTCAAAGCAGCTCGACAACGAAAGGAATGCAAAGGCCATCGGTTACGGTTCAATGCTTATTGAATCTGCACTTGGCATTATTTCTTTGATTGCTGTTGGTATGGTTTACAACAAGTGGATCGACAAGGGCTACGGTTCTCCTTCCGCTGCATTCGGTGCTGGTATTGCAATCATGTTCGGAAAGGAAGGCACAGGCGTTTACAACACAATCAACGCACTCCTTACCCTTGCTGTTTCTGTATTCGCACTTACTTCTTTGGATACAGGTACACGTCTTAGCCGCTTTATGTTCAGCGAATTGTTCCTTAAAGACAGCGAAAAGACTTGGAAGGATGCAAAGGGTGTACGCAAGCTTTTGGCACATCCGCTCTTTGGCACAAGCCTTATGGTTCTTGTTGGCTGTATCCTCGGTGGTCTTTCACTTTCCCAGATTTGGGGCCTCTTTGGTGCAGCAAACCAGCTCTTGGCAGGCATTGCACTTATGGCAGTTGCAGCATGGCTTGGCGAAGTTGGAAAGAACAACAAGATGTTCTTTATTCCTACAATCTTCATGCTTGCCGCAACACTTACATTCCTTGTAAAGAAGATAATCGAAAAGGTTGGCGTTGTTGGTTCAGGAAAGTCTGTCTGGGGCGACTGGTTCCAGCTTGTCTTTGCCGCAGCAATGGCAATTCTTGCAGTTATCCTTGTTGTTGAAGGCGTTAAGACCTTTAAGAAGCAGGCTGCAAAAAAATAAGCTGAATGCATTTGCCGGTAAAATCCGGTGATTGCAGTTTGCAAAATAAAAGCCCGGTCGGGTCAAGATGCATTGTCTTGTACTCTGGCCGGGTTTTTTGTTTTTTTTGCGGCGCATGCCTTGTTAAACAAAACGTTCCATAAAAGAACATCTTGCCATTTTTTCCATGGGTAACAAGCAGCGCCATGGACGGCGCGTCAGGTCTTAGCGTAAGAATGCGCGGGTTTTTGCAGAAAACCCGTAGTAAAAAATGGCAAGGAGGCCATTTTTTACGGGCTTTCCGGGGCTTGCCCTCTCGGCCGGTGCTGCGCACGCACTTCGTGCCCCCTCCAATCCCTGCCGTGCCTGCTTTGCAAAAACTAAAGCGATGCCCTATAAATTTTTTCCACATCGCTTGGAGTAAGATTTTTCCAGCCCTTGATTGTTCCAGCTGAACCGCATGCCTTTTTTGCCATTTCTGCAAAGTGCTCGTCGGTAATTCCAAGTTCTGAAAGCGATGATTTTAGGCCCAGTGTTTTATAGAAGAATTCCTTTGTCTTTTCTATTGCGGCTTTTGCACATTCCATTTTGTCTTTGCCCTGTGGAAGCCCCCAGACATTGCTTCCGTAATCGCAGAATCTTTGCGCGGTGCTTTCGTCAAGGACAAATTCCATCCAGCGGGGTGTTACTATGGCAAGTCCAAGTCCGTGGGTTATGTCGTAAACGGCAGAAAGCTGGTGTTCTATTGGGTGGCAGCTCCAGGGGGACTTGTTGCAGCCGCTTATGTAGCCGTTGATTGCCCAGGAAGAAGTCCACATAAGGTTTGCGCGGGCTTCGTAGTCGTCCGGCTTTGCAAGGGCAATGGGGGCGTACTTGATTACGGTCTTCATCATGGCTTCCATGCTGCGGTCAAGCATGTAGAGTTCCTGGTTTGTGTTAAAGTAGACTTCCATTATGTGGGAAAGAATGTCTGCGCTTCCACATGCCGTTTGGTAAGTGTTCACCGAGTATGTTAGGAGCGGGTTGCAGAATGCTGCCTTTGGAAAGAGGTGCTTGTCCGTAAGGCCTGTTTTTTCATCTGTTTCTGGGTTGCTGATTACGCAGGTTGGATTCATCTCGGAGCCAGTTGCGGAAATTGTTAGCACTGTGATTACAGGAAGCGTGTCTTGAATTTTTTCTTTTTTTGCCATGAAGAGCCAGGGGTCAAAGTCTACGAGTGCTGCTGCGGATATGAGCTTTGCGGCATCCATTGCAGAGCCTCCTCCTGCCGCTACGATTACTTCTATTTTGTTTTCTTTGCAGAGTGCAGCTCCTTTGCGTACGCTTTCTATGCGGGGGTTGGGTTCTACACCGCCAAGCTCAAATAGGCTTGCACCGGCTTTTTTTACCTGTTCTGCAAGGGCATCGTAAAGGCCTGTCTTTTTTATTGAGCCTCCGCCGTAGACAAGCAGGACTCTTTTTCCATAGCGGGAAATTTCTTCGCTCAAGTGTTCGATTTGATTTGGACCAAAATAATTTTTTGTGGGAATGTCATAGATAAAATTTGTCATGTTTGCTCCTGAAAATTGCCTCTATTATATACTTTGCCTAGTATAGAAAACAAGTGCCAGTGTTGCGCAATACAAAAATACGAACTTGTCTGGCGGGTCCCAGTAACGGAAAAAATCAATGAATCCTCCCTAAAGGGTCCCTCCTTGCTTTTTTCCTACGTCCCACCAGCCAAGTTCGTATTTTTGTTGTTCGGTTTGCAAGACCAATACAGCAGAAAAACCTACGCCGCCGTGGAGGGGCGCGATAGCGTTGCTGACGGCGCAGGTCCCTGAGCTATGTCGAAGGGCCGGAGCCGGCAGCAATGGAGGGGGTAGGGCCCCCCGGAACCCCGCAAGGGCGGTGACGCAAAGGCATGGCTGTCGAGTTAGCCAAAGAGCAAAATGGTAGAGCAATTAGGGCTACGTCCATAAAAGTACCGTCCAAGAAAGTACACAGACCCTGAATCGACTTCATGGTGACGGTTCTTCATTCATGGTGACGCAAACCTCTTGGGTGTACTTTAAAAAAAAATCTGAATGGTATATAATGTGAAAGAAATTTTTTACTAGAAGGTTTTTTATGGCAATGGTTATTTTAACATTGAACTGCGGTTCTTCTTCCGCAAAGTATCAGGTTTATGACTGGGACAAGAAAGAGGTTATGGCAAACGGTGTAGTAGAGCGCATCGGAATTGAAGGCTCATGCATCACCCACAAGGCTAAGGGAAAGAAAACAGAAATAACAAGCCCCTGCCCAACACACAAGGAAGCAATTGAATTAATCATCAAGGAAATTACGGATCCGGAAGTTGGCGTTATAAAGTCAATGGACGAAATTGGAGCCGTAGGACACCGCGTTTTGCACGGCGGAGAAAAGTTCACAAAGTCTGTTCTTATTACACCGGAAGTTCTTGACGGCTTCCGCGAAGTAATAGACCTTGGCCCTCTTCACATGCCGGCAAACATCATGGGTATTGAGGCTGCCCAGAAGGTTATGCCAAATGTTCCACATGCAGCAATCATGGACACAGCCTGGCACCAGACCATGCCCGAAGAAACATTCATGTATGCAATTCCCCGCGAATGGTACACAAAATATGCAGCCCGCCGCTACGGTTTCCACGGAACATCTTTCCTGTATACCGCAAAGCGTGCCGCTGTTCTTTTGCACAAAAAGCCAGAGGACACAAACATCATCATCTGCCACATTGGAAACGGCTCTTCCATGTGTGCTGTAAAGAACGGAAAGTGCTACGACACAACAATGGGTATTACCCCGCTCGAAGGCCTTGTTATGGGAACAAGAAGCGGAGACCTTGACCCGGCACTTCCATTCTACATCATGCGCAAAACAGGCATGACTGCGGACGAGATGGACACTGCGCTTAACAAGAAGTGTGGCTGCCTTGGCATTACAACAAAATATTCAGACCGCCGCGACATAGAAATTGACGCAGCAAAGGGAGACAAGCTTTGCCAGCTTTCAATAGAAATGGAAGCCTTGCGCATAAAGAAATACATTGGTGCATTTGCCGCAGAACTTGGCCGTGTTGATGCAATCGTTTGGACGGCAGGTGTTGGCGAGCGCGGACCAATCACCCGCTTTAAGGCATGTTCCGGTCTTGAAAACTACGGAATCAAAATCGATGCCCAGAAGAACGAATGGAGCTTTACCGGCAACGCAGAAACATGCATTAGTGCAGACGACAGCGCAACAAAGATTTTTGTAATCCCTACAGACGAAGAGCTTGTTATGACGGAAGACGCATACGCTCTTATGAAGGGAACTTACGACGTTCACACAAACTTTACCTATTCCTTCCAGGATCCGTCCTACGTAAACAAGGCACGCGAAGAAGGCCTCAAGAAGGACATGGAAAAGCGCCCGCACTTGGCAGACGTAATCGTTCGCCCATAAGGCTTGGGTAAAAAAAAGTATTCTGATTTTGCCGTCTGGATTTTTTCTGGGCGGCAATTTTTTTGTCCTACGGATGTTTGGAGAAAAATGCCAAGGAGGGCATTTTTTCTGGGCTTTCCAGGGTTCCGGCTTTCGCCTCCATTCTCGCAAAGCGAGAACGGCTACGCCGCCCTTCCAATCCCTGCCGCTAGTTTATTTGCAAATAAAGAAAAATTCTCAGTAAATTTTATGGAAAAACTCACTGAGTTTTTAAAAATTCTCACTGAGAATTTTTGCACTTATTTACTTTATCTCTCGAAAACTTCTAATCAGGATTTTTATCAGTAAATATGAAATATAAAAATTATCTGCATTTAGACCAAAAACAATAGAATCAAAAATTCTTTTGATTATAGAGCATACTGGTAAAAATCGAATTAACACAAGACTTATAATAATTATTATTCCTAACAGAAATGAAATTTTGTAATATACAGACAATGTCTGTAATTGAGTTTGTTTTCGAACGGTATTTGTGTCAACTTTATTGCTCAGTTTTTTAGTGAAATCTTGTCCAATGAGAGTAGAAATGCTTGTTAGTGTAAATCCTAATATGATAGATACCACGGTCAATAAGTCACTCGTGAGTTGCTCATCAATGGTCAACTTAAGGATAAACGTGAGTACGCTTGCAGTGAGAAAAAATAATACTACAAAAAACTTATGACACTTATACATTTATAATTCCTAATTGTTCTATCAGTTTTTGCTTTACTTCTAAATCTTGATACATTCCTTTTTCGTCATGGTCAGCTTTAACTTTAAGAGAATTTGTAAAAGTGTCCATATTAAAAACACCATCTAATCCTGTATCATCTCTTCCAATGCAAACAAAAGAATCTATTTCACCGCCCAGGCGTTTTTGATTAATTTCTCGAAGTTTTCCTATAGCATGTTCTGTAAGAGAGGCGTATCCAAAATCAACATCTATTTTATATTGTCCTGGAATGCCTAAACCAAATGCATCCGCAACATCTTGGAAAAGATTGTTTGTCTGTGTAAAAAGTCCATTTTTTGCAACTAAACGAATAGATTTTATGCTTTTTAGGGTTTTCAATACATCATTAAAATCTTTTAGGATTTTTTTTATGGTAATATCTTCATCACCAATTGCCTTTTTAAAGAAATTTTCCAAAATGCCAATAGTTTTTAAGGTTGATAAATACAAAGCTGATTTGTCATAATCATACAATGTAAAATACTGATGACGTAATTCAACTTGTGTGATTTGTCTTGGATTAGCAGTTTTTTCATTTGTCTCAACATCTATGACCGTATCATCATATGGAAGTGAACTCCCAGACTTCAGATATATCCACAGGCAATGATTTGCTTCGTCAAGAGTTGTATATATTTCATGAGGCATATTCCTATATTTAAATATATGTTTTTCAAGCCCCTTTGAATACGAATCAATTTTATCACAATCGGTTTTTGAAACCAGATTTTCATTTTTGTAAAGTAAACATCTATGGAAAGTTAAGTCGGACATAATTAATATAAATACTCCGTATTGCAAATACCGTTTTCAAATTCTTTTAGAGTCATTATCTTGCTTTTTATTTTATCAGCAACAAGCAATGCCGTTACAATTGGCATAGCTGTTCCGTTAACTTTTGTTTCAAGATATATTTTGTTCAGTTTTTCTGGTATATCGCCCTTAAAACTTCCCGAAACAAACATAAAGTAATATTTTTTGAGGTAATCTGGAAATTCAACCCACCATTTTGTCGAATTAATTTTATCATCACGCTTCTGATTATTGCTAATATAACGTTTCATCTCGTCTTGCTGCCCAATTGGGAGATTATAGCCATTTGAGTATGCTTTCATATCAACGATAATTCCGTAGTTTTCATCGTTTGGTTCATCTGTATACAAAATGCCATCAGGTTTATTTGCTCCTCCCAAATGTCGCCCATAAAATCCGCACTCATTCAAGAATAAATCCATTGCTCTCATTTCAAATAATCTATTCTGCGCGGAATCAAATGCCAAATCCAAAAGCGAAAGATAATCATGGGGGAGAGTTTTCAGTTGCTTGCGAACTTCATCTTTTTCTTTTGAAAGTTTAGATTTTACCGTTAAATCCTTGTACATAGGTATTGAAAAGTCCGAAACTGTGTCTTTAAGCACAATAGAATCCGCGTTAACCTCAACGTTTAAACCAAGATTGACAAATCCCAAAATATCATCTTTTATTGTTTCGATTGATTCTTCCAAGCCATTAATTTTTAGGACGTCCTGCAATTTTGAAAAAGCTATTTTGTTTTTGTTTTCGACAACTGCTTTTAGAGTTAGCGAACGACGCAAGCGAAGATACTCGCGGTCACTTCCTTTTGTTGCAAACATTTCGTATGAAACTATTTTTTCAAGTTTTGAGTGTTTGCTATTTCCTGTAATATTGCGAAGAACTCTCTCTCCTTTTGGAGTAATCTGAAATGCACCGAGAGATTCAAAATATGGTTGATGTCCATATTTAACAGTAACCTCTTTTTTGCAGGTTTTGACTAATCCAAGATGCCCAAGCCATTGTGCGATTGTACGGGCGTATTTATCGGACGAACTTTCCCAGTCT
Organism: Treponema sp.; assembly: GCA_017961705.1. Lineage (GTDB taxonomy): Bacteria > Spirochaetota > Spirochaetia > Treponematales > Treponemataceae > Treponema_D. The sequence goes on along the minus strand of JAGCWT010000220.1, from coordinate 21,267 downwards.
GAACGGATTTTTGAACGTTCTTCTTTGTCGGAAGTTTCGGCAAGGGCGGCTACAATGCTTCGAACAGGATAGCAGATGAATCCTTCTTCACCTGTAAACCCAAGTTTTTCACCAAGCTCAAATTTTGTAAGTGGATTGTCGGGATTAGAGAGTAAAGACAGAATTCGAAAGGCAGGCGGATAGGACAGTATTGCGTTTATCAGGAGATTCTCTTTTTCACTTTCATTTGCTTTTGTAAGTTCCAAGCCTTTTTCTGTGATTGAGAATGTATCATCAGAATAATTATATTTTATGAAGCCAACTGCATGCGCCCATCGCACAAAATTATCTGCTGGCCAGTCGCCGACGAACGCTCGCTTTTGTCCTTTTACCGCCGCCTGAATAATGCCATTACAGCGCGAGGCTGAACGCGGCGTAAAAGAAGTGCCTATCAAAAGTCTGTATTTTAGTGCAAGAGGATTTGCATTTAGAGCTTCTATCATTTCCTTTCTACCGTCATTTTTTAAAACAATGCTCGGTATAATTTCATTAACAAGCCGGTTGTGAAATTCAGTTTTAGAATCAAAAACAGCAACGACATCACATAAACTGTCTATATTGCTTGCATCTTGTACCCAACCAAAGGCACGAGTATCTTTTGTCGCTACGCTCAAAAACTCAATCATTTTTTACTCTCCAATGAATAGTTTGTTACCAAAACTTCATCACTTCCAGAGCGTTCAGTATTGTAACTTGAATTGGAGTAATCCTTTTGCAGATGATGCACCGTATATTTTTTTGCCCATTCAATCAAAATATCGTTGCATTCGCCTTTATGGGTGAATACATTTGAAAGAGCAAACCGGATTCCTTTTTCATTCAATTTATCAAGTAAATCATACAAAGATTTGTCAGATTCTTCCGTCCAGTTTTTGAAACCCCGATTTCCGTCATTATATGAACCTGTTGTAATTAAATATGGCGGATCGCAGTAAACAAAATCTTTTTCTGTCAGATTGGCAAGTGGAAAATCTAAAAAGTCATGGGAAACAAAATCTGCGGAAGCAGATTGTACTTTCTGCACAAAGCGAATAAGGTTTGCTTTCATCGTGTCTGAGTAACGGCTTCTATTTCGTCCGAATGGATTGTTGTATTCGTGATTGTTATTGAAGCGAAATTGATAGTTAAAGGAAAAACATGAAAGCACATATAAATCAATTGGATTTCGAGTTTTATTATAATGTTCACGAAACTTAATAAATGAGTCTTCATTTGTCATTGATAGATTCCATTTTACAATCGTTTCATCTATCTTAACAAGCAAATCCTCTAGTTTCATTGAAGCGAATGTTTTGAACATTTCCATGAGAATTGTGTTCATGTCATTGAAAATAAGTTTTTTGCAATATGCATTCACACCGACATTTCCGCCCCCACAGAACAAATCAACAAAAGTGTGAATGTTTTTTGGCAGTAATGGCATAAGCTGCGGAAGCAGTTTGTATTTTCCACCAATGTAATTGAGCGGACTTTTTATATATTTTTGTTTTTTAGCAGATAACCCATATATGCTTGATGGGCTTGCGACGGTCAGTGTCTTTTCTTCGGGAATAATATAAATGTTGTCCTGTGATTTTTTTTGAATATAAAAAAGATATTCACATACACCGCTTTCATCGTAAATTTTGCTTTTATATTTTCGGTAAGGAATTTTCTGCAAAGTATAAGTAGAAGCAATTCCGTTGTCTTTAAGCGTTTTCTCAATAAAATCTGCATTCATTAAACCAGCGGAACTGTAACTTAAAACAATATGCGTAAAGTCAGCATTACGGATAAGCTGCTCAAACGCATCGTTTACTTCATGCTTGGAGCAAAACACTGATTTTTGGTTTGCATAGGGGCGCATTCCGGTCACACCTGTCAAAACGGGATTATCATAGCGGGCGATCGTTTCAAGTACATGATAATTTGGGGCATACTGTCTTGAATTATATGGTGGGTCGATATACAAAATGTCTCCTGATACATGTTTCTCCAAATCAAAAACATCTTCGTTGTAAGCCTTGTTATTTCGATTGTTATTTTGTACCTCAAACTGAAGAAGCTCAATTTTTTTATATGCACGCTTATCCCAGTTTTTTAAGTAAGCTCCATAGGTTCCAGTAATATTTGAAACTGACGGCACAGCTTCAATAAGACTCGCAAGAAGATAGTAGTATTCCGCTTCGGTAAGTTTTTTTTCGCTTTTCCACTGCTCAATAGTGGTGCGGATAAAATCAATCCGCCTAGCATTTTCGGAAGTGAAATACATTCTCCCGGCTTTACCTGAAGGGGAATAGTTTTCTTCTACGAATTTATTTACATCAGGCAAACTTGTATTTTCGAGATAGTCAAATGGGTTTTTAACAGAAAATTTGAGCTTGTCAAATGTTGGTACAGAATTATTTTCTACAATAGATTTTTGAATGATATATGAAAAGAAAAGAGCATCATTCGAGATAATTTCATATCTTGGCTTAAAATATCGGGCAACAACCCCTGTGCCACTAAAAATATCACAGAAACTTTTTTGCTTTGTACGAATATTTGATGATATACAATTTTCTATGTTCAAAAGTAAGTTTGCTTTACTGCCGATATAACGCATGCTTTTACATCCCTTTACATCCCACTATATGGACTATGTAAAAAAAGGTCAAGTGGGCAACAAGCGATCTTAAATATCCTTATCGTTCAAAGATGATGCAAACGCTATGTTATAAGGTTCTATAACGAATCATGACCTTTATAAAGACAAAAATAAGAGCTGATTCCCAGAACATCAAGAAAAAAATAACAATTGATTTTAACCCAACAGTGGCTATAATTAGATTTTGATTGTTATCTAATGACTGCAATGAAAATCTAGTTGTAGTAATCGCTTAACAAAAGTTTCAAAGCCGACAAACTGGTCAAGCTGGTTTGCGGTTTACAAAAGCACATCTTTCTTCTATTATATTGAAAAAATCGCAACGCGCTTCTGATTGATAGGGATTAGCTTATGTTTTTTATTGGTTTAATATTGTCTATATTGTTAGGTTTGGGAATGCAAATAATTCGCACAGGAAAAAAGTTTTCAAAGAAAGGCTTGATAATTAGTATACTTGTAATTTCTTTATGCTATGTTTTGGGGTATCTGTTCGTTAAGTATAACCAGCTTCCTGGTATAACTATTTGTGATTAGGATAAGAATTATGATTTTTGAAAAATTTTTAACATACATAATACCGATCTTGGATATTCAAACGCAAAGCAAAACAATAAGCAATCGAGAAACATAAAAGGCATAATACTAGGTCTTTTTATGGTAATAGTTTCCTTATTGTTAACTTTATGGAGTAAAGGATGAAAAAAGAGTATCACTATTTTTTTAATACAGCTAACGATAGAAGAGGGAAAATTGTAAATTTTTTAGATGCAAATGCTATTAAGTATTCGACGGCTGGCGATTGTATTTCTTTGAGAGTTTATGATGATAACTTGTATTTTAATCAGATTGTTAAACTTTTTAAGAAAATATCGGTTTCTCCAACAGTAACATGTGAATATTCAAAAAAGGAACTTTCCGAGGCAAAGTATTTAAGTCTCTGGTTAAAAAGGTATTCTGGATATCCTCAGCCAGAAGCAATTGGTGTTAAGGATTCCTACTTCAATTACACTTTCGATATTATAAACTTTTGCACAAATTGTGGAAATGGTCTTGTTCAGAAGGATTCTTTTTATCTAAAGAAATCTTTTAACATAGAGAAAATAAGATTCGGCGGTGTTTACTGGGAGTATGACACATTCTTTATTACAAAAGAATTGCAGGATTTATTTGTAAAAGAAAAGTTTACAGGAATTGAATTTGTCCCGGTAAAGAATATCAAGACAAAACAAATTGTTGATAACATTGTTCAATTAAAAATTAATGCTGTATTCCCTGCAAAATTAAAATATGAAGTTGAAAAGGTAATAGATTGCAAGCAATGCGGATTAAAACGTGATGTAATAAAAATGGATTCCGAATTGTTTACTCCAAAAGAAGCATTAAAAGATTTAGATAAAGATTTTTATTTAAGCCAAGAATTTCACGGTGATGGGCTTTTGTGCTGCAGAAGTGTATTAATCTCAAACCGCGTCTACCAATTTTTTGTTGACAACAAGATAAAAAACATTTGTGCAGAACCTGTTAAGTTTGTATAATGCTTTTTTCTATCATGTTGGCAGTTATCAGAAGGGAGAGAATAATGAGAAATGCTAAAAAGCTGATTGTTGTTTTGTTTGTGTTAAGTTTTTGCCGCTTGTATGCTTACGATTATCCATGGCCTGTGGATTATAAGATTAAGAATAAGGCACTTGAAGAGATAAATAAAATTGTTTGGGATGCTGTTTATGAAAATCCTGAGTTTCATGTTTATGTGTTGGATGGTGATGGATATAAACTAAGCCTGAAAATGGATGAACCGTATAAACTGAGTGATGGCGCAAAGGAATGGATGACAAGGGAGGGGATAATAAAAGATGATTGGTATTATTTTCCCCTGTCTGTTGATGCAACTGTTTATCTGTATGACGTGAACGCTGCCGTTCATTTTTTTATTCCCCAATTCACAACTGGAAAAATAGTTATTAGGCTTGACGGCTATTCTTTTGCGTATGAACTTGTTGAAGATCAGATACGCCCCAAAAAAAATTGCAAGTGGTTTTCCTTTAACGATGTAGAGCCAACAAAACAAGAAATTCCAATCAAGGAAAGATTTGAAAAGAATTTCTTGAGCAAACTCGACCTTGAATGGAAGTATGAAAAGCCATCTTGTTTGGACAGGGGGCTTTCAAAATTTTTAACCCTGTTCAGAAAGCGGAAGGCTTTTCCTGATGAGTGAAAGAAAATTCAGTTGAGACTAAAGGGCTGTAACATCTACAGATGCCGAATCAAGTTCGGTATGACGGTTAGGGAAAGAGTTTGCTTCTTTTACGGAAGTGCTTTTCTGTAGGAGACCGGTTAGTGATTGGAGGGGCGGCGAAGCCGTTGCGATAGCAATGGAGCCGGAAGGCGGAACCCCGGAAAGCCCGACCTGCCTTTAGGCAGGGAACCGCCAGAAGAGAATGGACAGGCTTTTGGGCTGGATTTTACTGCCTTGACAAAAGGTGCAAAAAACTATACTGTATAGTTAATTGTATGAGAGGCGATGTGACTAATAATTCTTGCCGGTCGCAGAAAGTGGCAGCGAATTGTTATTCATATCGCTTTTTTTGTTAGCAAAATTGAATGGGGGAAAATATGGCAACTAACGTTCCTGAACTTTTTGGAAGCATGGTATTCAACCAGAAGGCAATGCAAGCACGTCTTTCTAAGGAAACTTTTAAGGCGCTAAAGAAGACGCTGGACAACGGGGAACCGCTCCAGCTTGACGTTGCAAATCAGGTTGCCCACGCAATGAAGGAATGGGCCATAGAAAAAGGTGCAACCCACTTTACCCATTGGTTCCAGCCGCTTAACGGTATAACTGCGGAAAAGCATGATTCTTTTATTACGCCGCAGGATGACGGAACTGTAATAATGACTTTTAGCGGAAAGGAGCTTGTTAAGGGTGAACCGGACGCTTCTTCTTTTCCGTCTGGTGGCCGCCGTGCAACTTTTGAAGCCCGCGGTTACACGGTTTGGGATCCTACTGCCTATCCCTTTATTAAGGAACACACGCTTTGCATTCCAACGGCATTTTGCTCTTATACGGGAGAGGCCCTGGACAAAAAGACGCCTTTGCTGCGTTCAATGGAAGCTTTGAACAAGCAGACCCTCCGCATACTCCGCCTTTTTGGCAACAAGACTGTAAAGCATATTGTAACGACGGTTGGCGCAGAGCAGGAATATTTTCTTGTGAACGAAAAGCTTTACGAGCAGCGCAAGGACCTTCGCATGACCGGACGCACCCTCTTTGGTTCAAAACCGCCAAAGGGTCAGGAGATGGACGACCAGTATTTTGCGGCACTTAAGCCAATCATCGTAAAGTACATGGAAGACCTTAACGATACCCTGTGGAAGTACGGAATTCTTAGCAAGACCGAACACAACGAGGCTGCCCCTGCCCAGCACGAGATGGCTCCAATTTTTACTACGACAAACCTTTCCACTGACCAGAACCAGCTTACCATGGAAGTGATGAAGAAGGTTGCCCGCCGCCACGGACTTGTATGCCTTTTGCACGAAAAGCCCTTTGAAGGAGTGAATGGCAGCGGAAAGCACAACAACTGGTCAATAAGTACGAATGAGGGTGAAAACCTTCTTGAACCTGGCGCAACTCCGGAAAAAAATGCCCAGTTCCTTTTGTTCCTTACCGCAATCATCAAGGCTGTGGACGAAAACCAGGATTTGCTCCGCATTAGCGTTGCATCTGCCGGTAACGACCACCGCCTTGGAGCCCATGAAGCACCGCCTGCAATAATTAGCGTCTATCTTGGCGATGAACTTTATGCAGTTCTGGAATCCATTAAAGACGGAAAGCCTTACGACAACAAGGCAAACCTTAAGATGACAATTGGCGTTGACGTTCTGCCGCAGATTCCAAAGGATTCAACTGACCGCAACAGGACAAGCCCCTTTGCTTTTACTGGAAACAAATTTGAATTCCGCTCAGTGGGTTCAAGTCTTAGCATTGCAGGTCCAAACACTACTTTGGACAGTATTGTTGCCTTTACCCTTGGCCAGTTTGCAGATGAACTTGAAAAAGCGGACGACTTTAACAGTGCATTGCAGGCCCTTATAAAGAGGGAGATTACTGCCCACTGGAGAATCCTCTTTAACGGCAACGGCTACGATGCAAGCTGGGTAAAAGAAGCGGAAAAGCGCGGCCTCTTGAACCTGCGTACCCTTCCCGATGCGGTGGCACATTATCTTGACAAAAAGAACATTAAGCTCTTTACCGACCTTGGCGTTTACACAGATGTGGAGATGAAGAGCCACTATGACATAAAGCTGGAAAAATACTGCAAGGTTTTGAACATAGAAGTTGAGACTATGCTTGAGATGATAAACAAGGACATTTTGCCTTGTGCATTCAGGTACATCAACGAAGTTAGCAGTGCGGCCATAAACCTTAAGGCTGTCGTTCCAGGTGCAAGGGCTTTTGCTCAGGAAAAGCTTTTGGAAAAACTGGATGCGCTTGTGAACGAGCTTGCGGAAAAGGAAGCGGACTTGAGCAGCTGCCATGCCAGGGCAAAGCAGAACGAGGATTTTATGGCACAGGCCAGAGCCTACGCGGATGAAGTTATTCCTGCTATGGCAAAAGCGCGTGCCGTTGCCGACGAGATAGAGCCACTCTTGGCAGAGTCTTGCAAGCCTTATCCTAGCTACGAAGACCTGCTTTTTAGGATTTAAGACTCTATTTTTAAAATGTGCTTGTTTACAAAAGTTCCTACCAGCTGAATTGCGGGGCCAAGTAAAAGTCCAACTGCAATTGAGCCTGGCAGGGCTGTTTTTATTGGAACTCCAAATATAATGCCGACCGTTGCTCCAATTGCAACGATTGTCATGTCGTAAATGATTCTTGATGCAAAGTGGGGCAGGTGCTTTTCCGTAGCTTCAGAAAATATTCTTGCAAGGGCATCATAGGGTGAAAGTCCAAGCTGGGCATTCATGTAGAAGGCTGCGCTTATTACAAAGAGCAAAAGGGCAAGCACAAAAATTGCAAGCTTTAGCGCAAGGTATTCGTTTGTGGAAAATATTGCGGCAGGAATTGTTCTGTCCCAAAGCCAGCAGAAAAAGTCTGCGGTATAGCCGATGAGCACCCAGTTAAAAAATGTGCCAAGGCCTATCAGCTTGCAGTTAATAAGAAGGACTATTACACAGCAGACTGTGTTGTAAAGAAGCTGCCAGTTGCCAAAAGTCCATCCCAGTGCCAGTGAAATGGTTTTGTTATGGAAAGAGGCCGGGTCTGTTCCCCAGTTTATCTTAATCAGGAAGGATAGGAAAAATCCCATAAAAAGAATTCCAAAAAACATGCAGCAGAATTTCTTTGCAAACTGCGGCTGGAATATCATTTTTTTAAAGCTGAATTCTTTGAGCGTGTTCTTCATGAAAAGAGATTATAGCGGGAAGGAAAATAAAATTCTATATACTTTTTATATTGAACACGTAAAGCAGTTTTGTGTTCCGCTCCCAGTCAAATCAGTCTGATAAACCCGCGGTGTCGCGGAATAGGAAATTAAACTCGCTGCGCTCGTTCCGCTCCAATGCGGGTTTCCAGCCGGCTTTGACTTCCGCTGCACACATACACCGTAGCAAGTGCATGCGGTGTACCCGAAGGGTGCTTTCCGATTGCTTTGCATAAAAATATATAGTAAAAGACGAGTTCTTGTATATTGAGGAAGAAAATATTATTTGCTAGAATAAGGGCATAAAAAAAGTGGCGGTGAACAATGAGCGGTGAAAATAAGTCTGCGCTAAAATTTTTAATCTACGGCACAAATGTAGAAAGCCAGATACTTGCCTGTAAACTTTCCGAGCAGGGCATAGCCGTAACGATTTGCGAGAGCGGGAAAAAAGCCAAGTGGATAAGCGACTGCGGAATTACTCTGATTAACGCTGCGTCGGGCTGGACGGAGACGGCTTATGTGGAAGTTGTTGAGGATGCCAGCAACTTGGACCAATACGATTTTGTTGTGGTTGCGGTTGAAAGGCTTCGCGTTGATTCCCTGCTTTCTGATTTGGTTTCCGTGCAGAATACCAACATTGTTTTTATGATAAATACCGCCATGGGCTTTTACGATGTGGAAAAACTGCTTGGCATTGACCGCATGATGTTCTGCTCTATTTCTGCCGGTGGTTACGAAACTGATGAGGGCATAAATTATCTTATGGGAAACTACGCCCAGAAAATGTTCCGCCCTACTGTTGCCGGCGAGTTTTCCGACAAAAAGACTGAGCGGGTAAAAAGGCTTTTGGAGCTTTTGCGTGGCTGCGGCTTTGATGCTTCTTTTGCCCGCAATGCAGATGCCTGGCTAAAGACCCATGCCGTTATTTCTTCTTCTGCCGCGAATGCCTTGTTTTGCTGCAACGGGGACAATTACGAACTTGCCGCAAGGCCAGACCTTGTTTCCTGCATGATTGATTCTGTTAGGGAAGGTTTTGCTGTGTTAAAAAAATACGGCATTCAACCGGAGCCTGCCTTTATGACTTGGACAAAGCTTCCGCGTGCCGTATTAAAAAAGGTATGTTCTGTTTTCTTAAAAACCCAGTGCGCTGAATACACCCTTGCCCGCCATTATTCCGGCTGCCTTAGGGAAATGTATCTTTTGCAGTGCGAGTTTGACGCATTCATCGATTACAGCAAATCCTCCTGCCCAAACATTTCCCGCTTAAGGAAAGGCTTGTTTGAATATTTGCAGGAGGAAAAGTCTGCAAGGGTTTTAACGCGCTAGAATTTAATTCATCAGAATTTAATTCTGTCCTTCATGTCCGGGCCAACCATAAGCCACCACTGGCTTGGTTCGTCAACCCAGTATTTCTTGAATGCATTTATAACTTCATCTTCTGAAACATTCATAACTTCTGCGTCTGTCTTGAGGTCGTGGGAGATGTCGTCGTAGGTGAGCAAGTTGGTGACGATTGTGGAAGCTATGTTTCCTGTGGTTGCGGATGAGCCGTATGTTGAGTTGATGTATTTGTTCTTGTAGCTTTGAAGCCTGTCGCTTATCTTGCTAAAGATGTAGTTTCCGTCATCATCAAGGGATTCTATTAGCTGGCCTTTTAGCATGTAGTTTCTTGCTTCGTCCATTGCAGAGGCAAAACTTTCCGGGTTTGAAAGCTTAAAGAGGTATTCTTCGCCGATTGGGGCAAAGCCGCTTCCGCAGTAGCTTCCGGGTGTGTAGCAGACACCGTGGTGTTCGCGCACAACATTGAACATTACCGTTGAATACATGGAAGCTGCAAGGAGTGCCGCCGGGTAGTCTGGGCTTGTGATTGAAGGCGTTGCAAAGAAGCGGGAGACGTAGCCTGTGCCAGCCGCGCTTGGGTGGGTTAGGATTACAGGTTCACCTTTTATTGTAACAGGATCTACGTGAGGAATCTTGTAGACCTTGCCACCGGTAGTTTTTAGCTGGCCGAGGGTTTTGTTCAGCTCGGAGACCAGCTTGCTTGAATTTGCGTTTCCTACTGCCACGACAAAAATGTTTTCCGGTGCCATGATTTCTTTGTGCAGCTTTTTCATGTTGGCTATCGTGATGTTTTCAAAAGACTCTGGCCTTACGCTTACCTTTGTTTCGTAGGGGTGGCCCTTATAGAATACCTTGCTTGCCTCGTAGCCCAAGATTGATTCCGGGGAATTTAGCATGGACTGGATTTTCTGCCTTAGCGAAGTGGTTAAATTCTGGTAGACCAATTTTTCGTATGAAGGGTGGAGGAAGCCGTCGGTTAAGTAGGGGAGGGCTTCAAAAAGATTTTTGTCTATGGCTGTAAGCGTTATCATGCTGCCAAGCCTTGTGCTTGATGAATGAATTGAAGAATCCGTTTCAAATTCCAGGGTGTTGTGGGCAGCGTAGTCGTATTTTTTTGAAGAGGAAGCCATCATGGTAAAGAGTGCGTCTTCTAAACCAGATGTTTCCGGTGTAAGGCGGGCAATGCCTCCTCGTACTGCAATTGTAACGGAATTTATTTGTGTTGAGTCCTGCTTTTTAAAGTAAACGGGTATGCCGTTTTTGAGAGTAAATTCTTTTACTTCCAGCTTGTCCTGAATGTTGTAGTTGGCATCCTGCTTGTTCTGCGGCTGGTAGATTTGCATGTCCGGCTTGAAGTTTTCTTCCGCATTTTTTTCTTCTGCTGCGATTAGGGTCTTGTCTGGATTGTACTTTGGATTGTTCCACCAGAATGCGTTTTGGGAAGTTACCGTTTCAAAACCTGCTGCTGCAAATTCATCCTTTGACTTTTCGTATATTTCCGGATTAACAAGAATCGTTACGATGGGGTTCTTGCCAAGGATGTATTTTTGGATTACGGATTCTACGTCCTGTTTTTTTGTGTAGCCGACTTTTTTGTTGTAGCTTTTGTAGTAGTCGGAGTCCGTAACCGTCCACCAGAAGCGTATCTGCTGCAAAAGTCCGGTTGCAGTCTGGCCAGCCCAGATGTCGTTGTTTTCCAGTGACTTTTCTATTTTGAGTTTTGTAACGTTCGTAAAAAGTTCTTCATCATTCAGGAATGCAGGAATTGCTTTTTCCAGAATCTGGTCCATGAAAATTTTTGCGCGCTTTGGAAGTTCCTTTTCTGGCTGAAGGACTGTTGCGGAAAAGGAGATTAGACTGTCTGCGCGGGATGTTCCGTAACCGGAAGAAATGTACTGAACGTCCGGGATGCAGAGTTCCTGGTTTTCTGCAACCGTCTTTTTGAATATTCCGTCCGGGTCGTCAAGCAGGTTCAGCATGTAGTCCAAGGCATAGGAGTCTTGCCTGTCAAAGTCTGCGTCTGCACCGCGGAAGTTTATTTCTATTTCTGCAATCTGAGGGGAAACCCTGTCGCTTGGCATTACGGCGTATTTTGTGCTTGCAAAGGGGGTCATGCTCTGCTGCTTTCCTACTGCCGGTGCTTCGTTTCCGTTGTTGCTCCATGAGCCCCAGATTCTTTCTATTAGCTTTAGGGCTTCCTTTTCTTCTATGTCTCCGCCAACAAAAAGGGCTGCGTTCTTGGGAATGTAGTATTTGTTCTGCAGGGCACGCAGCTGCAAAACGCTTGCGTCTTTTACAACGTCTGCGGATCCGCTTGGGGAAAGGCGGTAGGGTTCATCGGGGAAGAGGTTGGAGATAAGGTAGTTGCTGAATATTGTTCCCGGTTCGGCAAGCCCACCCTGAATTTCTGAAAGGACTACTTTCTTTTCTTTTTCCAGTTCATCTTCTTTCATGAGGGGGCTTCTGATTGCTGCGTTCCAGAAGGCAAGTCCTGTTTCTAGCTGGTCGGATGGAACTGTGATAAAATAGTTTACGCAGTTAAGGCCTGTGGTTCCGTTCCAGTTTGTGCAGCCCATGTCGCTGAGTGCGCGCTGTACGGAAGCCGCATCAGGGTAGAGGGAATTTCCCTTGAACATCATGTGCTCGTAAAGGTGGAAGAGGCCTGCGTTTTCTTTTGTCTGGGTAACGCCACCTGCCTTTACCGCTATTTCTATGTAGACAAGTGGAACCGCATGGTTTTCTGCCGTAAAAACCGTAAGTCCGTTGCTGAGCTTGTGCTCGCTAAAATTCTGCGCTTTCTTGCAGGAAACAAGTGCTGTTTCTGCAAGAAGGGCTGCAATAATGGCAAAAATTTTTAACTTTGCATTTTTGATTTTCATCATGAACTCCATAAAAAAATAAAACCGCAGCGAAAAACACTGCGGTCTTATTCTAGCACAAAATGCCTATTTTATAAAATAGACATAGTTTTCTTTGCGGGGCGGAGGCTTTGGTAGGGCTTTTTGAACCGTAACTACCGGATAACCTATTGCCAAATGGCCGATTCCCTCGTAGTCCCCGCTAATGCCCCATGCCTTTAGCATAGCCTTGCCTTCTTCCGTCTGGAATTCTTCACGTGCCCTGTGAATCCAGCATGAACCGATTCCCAGGCTGGAAGCTTCTGCCATCATGTTGCCCATAACAAGTGCACCGTCGTAAATGTGGGTTGGTACATTTTTATCTGCAAGCACGATAAGTATTTCTGGCGCTCCGTAAAACGGATCCACTTCCGGCCCTTGTCCTAGAACCGCCGCATTCATGGCAGCGATTTTGTCGCGGACGGCTTTGTTTGTAACCGCAATGATTATTGCAGACTGCAAATTTTTTCCGCTCGCGGCATATTCACCTGCCGTGATTATTTTTTCAAGCTCTTCATCCTTGATAAGTGAGGACTTGTATTTGCGGCAGCTTCTCCGCTTTAGCAATTCCTGCAAAATATCAGCCATAATTCCTCCCGTATCTTTCTCCCCGGGATTCCCACCTCTGTAAGTATCGGAATTATTTTTTTGCGAGTTTATAGGAATTTGACTTGTGCTTTTAAGGCTCTGTTAAGATTGCCACCACCAGTCGTTGCAAAGGGTGACCGGCTGGGGAAGCTTGTTGTGGCTTATTGAATACTCGTAGTTTTCCTTGTTCTTGCACTGGGTCTCTGCTGAATCTGACTGGGGATTTTTTTTGCCGCTTTTTACGAAGGGGTGCTCCAAGCTGCTTCCTGTGTTTGATTCAAGTTCTAGGGCAAAGTGGGTTGCGCTCTGCCCTTCTTCTGAACTGCCCTCTGCTGCGTTTCCGTCTATGTCGCAAGGGTAGGCTTTGCTTGCCTTTCTGTTTTCGCTTTTGTCTCCTTCCCTTACCGTAACGGTAAAGCTTTCCGGATTAAAGTCTTCCTTGGTGAAGGCAGAAAGGGCTGGGCCTGCGTTTACGATTATCTTGTCTGCAATGGCATCTTCGTCTTGGCCGTGGATGACCAGGGTATAGGAATAAGGCTTTTCTGAAAATTCCTTGATGGTGTCCTGGATTATTTTTCTGCGCCACTTGAATGCAATAAGAATGAGGATGAACAAGAGTGCCATTACGGCAATTCCGTAGCTTGTTTCCATAAAAATCTCCTTTTAAAAAATCTTTTGCCGCGACTGCTTTATTAATGAGCGGATGCGCTTTGCATTCAGCCTTTTTTCTTTGGAGGCTCTGCTGGGCTTTGTCTTTTTGCGTTTGGGCTGAATGTAGGCTGCGTTTTCTATCCAGCTTGCCAGGCGGTTGATTGCAATTTTTCTGTTCAGGTCCTGGAGGCGCTCTTCGTCGCAGTTTACGCATATATTGTTTTCTGAATTTATTTTTGCGCGGAGTTTTTGTGCAACAATGGCTCTTTCTCCGTCGCTTAGTCCGCGTATGGAGGAAAGGGGGATGGTGCCGTGTGCCTTTGTGTTTACTTTGTTTACGTTTTGCCCGCCCTTTCCGCCGCTTCTTGCAAAGGTGAAGACTATGTTTTCTTCTATTGATTTGCGGATTTCTTCTTTTACCATGCTAGCTTTTACTCGAATGAATAAACGTTGTCATACTGGTAGTTAATCAGGTAGACCCGGTTCTTTTCGTCCAGGTTGATTTCCAGATAATATTTTTTGCCGCTTTTTTCTGTATAGACAAAGCCTTTTGTGAATGACTGGAGTTTGTAGGCAAGTTCAAAGTCTGGCTTGAGTTTTTTTTCTATAACAGAATAGTCGTCGCCAATTTTTAGGGAGTGGAAGCAGTAGCCGCTGTTCCATTCGCCAAGGGTTATGTTTTCTATTCTGCCGTTCCTGTAGGTAAAGGTTTTGCCTTCTTGCTTGCTTATGTAGTTTCTTAGTTCTGCGCGGTGCTGCCACAGGTCAAGCCGTGTTTCTGCCTTTTTAGCGGGGGCCGGGCTTGGCTTTTGCGTAACCGGACTTGTTGTTTTGCAGCCGGAAAAGAGTGCAAGTGTTAATGTGATGCATAGGGCTGCTGGGAAAAGTATGTGCTTCATGCCTTGTATTTTAGCAAGTGAAGGTTTTTTATTCAACAGAGCAGGCTTTGGCCTCCAGCTTTATTTGCTAACATAACTTCATATTGGGGCGTTGCGGGGCTTTGCAAAGAGATTGCCCCGCAGAAGGGGTAGGACGCAACGAAGTGCGGCCGCAGGGGAAGGCTTTCCCCTCCTTTGGATTTAGAAAGTGAGCAGGGCTTCGAAGGAAGTGTCGCTTTCTGTTTTGCCTACTACGGTGTAGGTGTTTGTTTCTTTGTTGAATGAACCGTAGATTTTTAGGGTTTCGCCGGGGCGTGCTTCTTTTGAGTAGTTTAGGCGGAAGGCGGTAAGGTTTTTGGCCTGGAATTCTTCGCTTAGGGCATCCATTGCAAAGGCTCCGTAACGCGAGTTGTTTGTGTGGCCGTTGCCATCCATGTCTGAGAAGAGGATTTTCCGTTCTGCAAGAAGCTCCATGTTTTCTGGTATGGAAATTTTTCCTGGTTTGGCGCATTCATTTTGCTTTTGTTCTGTTGGGGCTGTGCGCATGGTAAAATTTTTTAGCGGAAGGATTCTTCTTGTTTCTGGGTTTACAAGTAGCCATGATGACAAGCCTTCTACGATGGGGTTGCCGTCTTTGTCTTTTATGCGGTATGCCCTTACGAATTGGAGCGCTTCGGGTTTTTCTTCCCAAGTGGTGATTGTTATGTGCTCGTTTTCTTTAGGCATCCTGTTGATTTTAAATGAGACGCGGGAAACAAGTATTGCGTATCCGTTTTGGGTTAAAACGTCCCTGGAAAGTCCGCGCTGCCTGTATTCTTCTACGGCGGTGTCTGACGTTATGCGAAGGAGTTCGTGCAGGCTTAGCCTTTTGAATTTGTCGCACTGGCTAAAAAATATGTTCATCTGGTTGTGGAATGTGATTCCGTCTTCTTCGTGCCATGACTTGTATTCTTCCATTTTTTCCTTCTTGCTTATTTAAATTATTTTTTTATTATGGAAACAGTTCCATTTTTTGTCTCAACGGAAAATTTTACGCTTGAATCTGAGCTGTCAAAGTCGTTGTCGAACTTTCCGTATTTTGAGCTTGTGATGTATCTGCACCATGAGTTTCGGGGCTTGAAGATTTTTATGTCGCCTTTTTTTGTGTATACAGACGAGTTCTTTGTGATTGGGGATGCAAACTGTAGCGTTATGTCTCCGCTTGAGCTGTCTATGTAAAGCTTTTCGGTTTGAATTCTGGAGGCTTTTACGTCTCCTGAGTTTGTTTCTATGGAAAGTTCCGTGGTTTTTATCTTGTCTATGAAAAGGTCGTGGCGTGAAACGTCAAGTTCTACATAGTCGCTTGTTAGATCCAGTATTTTTACGTCGCCGTGGCTTGCGTCTACGTATACTTTTTTTGAATCGATTCCGTTTAGCGTTATGACTCCGCGGTCTGTTTCCAGGTCGATTTTTTTTGCCTTCTGCCTGTGCAGTTCTATGTTGCCCTTATTTGTTTTGATGAATATGCCCTGTGCCCTGTGGTTTTTGGGTATGTAGACTTTTACTGTTACAGTGTCGTTTTCTATTTTTCTTTTTGCCGATTTGATTATTAGTTCGCCGCCTTTTACCTCGTAGAAGGGGACGGTTTCTGCCTGCCTGGAGATTATGTCCACTTTTACGAAGGGGTTTTCTGTGGGGAGAATCTCTATGTTTTCGTCTTCCAGGGTGGCGTTTATTTCTTTTACGAATGAGGGGTTAAAATGGTAGGCTGGGATTACGCCTCTTAGGGAGCCGTAGTTTGCCTGGGAAAGCCGGGGGGTGTCTGGTGAAAAAGGCTCTTTTTGCCCCTGGACGCTTCTTTCGGTTGCGGAAATATGAAAAATCATTGTTGCGGTCAAAAGGATGACTGCCAGTTTTTTCATTTTTTCCTCCTTGTTAACTCCTACTATATAATGACTTAATATGGGAGTTTTGTCAAACTAGTTTTTCAAGGGTGGGCCCTTGGACCCCGAATTTGGAGGGGAGGAAAACCTCTACTCGGAAGCGGGTTTTCCTCCCCCGCTTGAAACTTCGTTGCGAGTTCCAAACCACCCCACCTTTCCAGCACCGCTTAGGGTTTCCCCCTAAGAACCCCAAGTTTTTACAGGATGCGTTTATTGCTTACTTCTTGTTTTTATATTCATGAGTTGATTTTTTGGAACCTGCTTTATGCTGCACAGATATACTGTAGCAAGTGTGTGCGGTGTACACGAAGGGCGATTTCTGGCTTATTTGCATGGGGCTGGGAGCGAGTAATTGAAAAAGGTGGGGGTTTGTGATAGGATGGAAAAATGCCGATTGTTGAGTTGATTGATGTTAAGAAGAAGTATCAGATGGGCAAGGTTTTTGTTCCTGCGGTGAAAAATGTGAATTTTTCTATTGAAAAAGGGGAACTTGCCGCTATTTCCGGGCCTTCTGGGTCTGGGAAGTCTACTACGCTTAATATTATTGGCTTGGTGGATTTGCCTTCTTCTGGAACTGTGATTCTGGACGGCATAGACATTTACGGTGGCTACAAGCTGCCGGAGGGCGGTGTTATACCTTCTGCCCTTGACAGGCGGATTACGGAGATCCGCTCTTCCCACGTTGGCTTTATCTTTCAGAATTTTAATCTTATACCAGTTCTTAATGTTTTTGAGAACGTTGAGCTTCCGCTTAATCTTGTTAGCAAGGATTCTCCGTGTGCAAAGATGACTTCTTCGCAAAGGAAGGAATGGATTGACTATCTTATAGAAACAGTTGGGCTTACTGACTGGAAAAAGCACAAGCCTTCTGAGCTTAGCGGCGGACAGAGGCAGAGGGTTGCCATAGCGCGCGCCCTTGTTACAAAGGCACCGGTTATTCTTGCAGATGAGCCTACCGCAAACCTTGACAGCAAGACAGGCGGCCAGATTCTTGAGCTTATGCAGAAGCTTAACAGTGAGCTAAAGACAACCTTTGTTTTTTCTACCCACGACCAGCGCATTGTGGACATGTGCAACCACGTGGTCTATATTCTTGACGGCGAGCAGGTTAACGAAGTAAGAAGATAAATTAAATTTTCAAGGGTGGACCCTTGGACCCCGAATTTGGAGGGGAGGAAAACCTCTACTCGGAAGCGGGTTTTCCTCCCCCGCTTGAAACTTCGTTGCGAGTTCCAAACCTCCCCACCTTTCCAGCACCGCTTAGGGGCCATATCGCTCAATGTTTCGCGATATGCCTAAGAACCCCAGCTTTTTAACAGATGCTTTTTTTGGGGTAAGTTCCCTTCGACGGGCTCAGGGAACGGTTTTTTTGCTGATGTTTATAATTGATTGTCTTTAGCTGGTGGCATAAGAAAAATACTGGGCTTTGCTTTTTAAAAAATTTGCAAAATATGTAATTTGCCTTATAATATAAAGGTATGGAAATAATTCAAAATATAATAGAATATTATGATGAGTTGTATCCGGTGACGGAGGCTCAGAAAAAGTTTTATAAAGAACAGTTAAAAAATTATCCTGATCCGGCAAAGCTTTTGCGCGTGGGGTGCGGTACGGGGCTTTTTGAGCACCTGCTTGCCCGCGAAGGGAAGGACGTTACCGGCATTGAAAACTTTCAGGAGATGCTGCGTTCTGCAAATTTGAGGCGGCGCAACCAGCTTATGTCCATACGGTTTTTTCAGATGTCTTATTTGGACATGGCACGCTTTTTAGGCAAGGGATTCTACAACTTAATTTCTATTCTTGACGACAGGATTATTTTTATTCACGATAAGACTCTTTTGCGCAAATTCTTTTTTGACTGCAAGCAGCTGCTGACACAGGACGGCAGTCTTATTATTTCCCTTTACAATTACAGAAAATTCAGCAAAGTGCCGCTTGTACAGTTGCCACAGAGGAAAAGTTTGCGCGTAACGCTTAGCACGGAGATTGCTTCCGGTGATAACGGGGGCTTTATTTTGTCGCAGGATATAGAGACCGGTAGCGGAAAGATTCTTCCGGTTGTGAGCAAGGACAAGGTGTGCCCTGTTACGGATGCCGAGATTAGGGATTTTGCGGGTGAGGCTGGCTTTGCTGAGTGTGAATTCTATTCGTCGTGGGAGAAAGCGCCTTTTACTGGTAGCGAGGACATGCTGATTGCCCTTTTGCGGTGAGCTAAGGAAACTTGCGCTTAAAAAACAGAGCCTACCCCCGATTGGAAGGGTGGCGCAGCCAGACCGCCTTAAGGGCGGGCCGGAGCGGTAGCGTAGCCCTGGAAAGCGGGCTAGCATATAAAGTGCGGTCCAGAAAAACAAGAAAAAATATTTTTAATTGATTCTCCAGCGGTTGCCGTCTCGCACGAAGCGGGATGCGTTTATTTCCAGCTGCCGGCCGTCTTCTCCCTGCATTCTTACCATTTGCGTTAGCGGGTTTACTTCCGTTACGCGGAAAGATGTTTCGTCGTAGTTGAGGCGGATGCCTTCTGTGGGGAGCTTTTTTCTTGCCTCGGCGTACCAGTCAAATTCGTAGCTTAGGCAGCAGAGGAGCCTTCCGCACTGGCCGCTTATTTTTGTGGAGTTGAGGCTAAGGTTTTGCTCTTTTGCCATGCGGATGCTTACGGGGCGCAGTTTGTCGCTTACGGAGTGGCAGCAGTAGGGTCTTCCGCATACGCCAAGGCCTCCTGTTATGCGGCTTTCGTCGCGGACACCGATTTGGCGCAGTTCGATGCGCATTTTGAAGACGGTGACAAGGTCTTTTACGAGTTCCCTGAAGTCTACGCGGTTGTCGCTGGAAAAGAAGAAGAGTGCTTTTGGTTCTCCTACAAGGAAATGCACCGTTATGAGCTTCATGTCCAGGTGGTGGGTTGCAACTTTTTCCCTGAAGACTTCGTAGGCGTGCTTTTCTTTTTCTTCCAGTTCTTCTGCGTGGGCAAGGTCGTTCTGGTCTGCAAGGCGCACGATTTTTACTATGTCGCTGGGCTTGATTCCGACCGGTTTGTCTACTTTGCCGAGTACCAGGGCAAGGTCGTCTCCGTAGCGGGTTGGGGCGATTACGTGCTTGCCGGGGCTGCTGAGTTCTTGGAATTCCGCTGAATCTGGCGATATTTCGTCGGCGGCTGAGGCGTAGATGCCTTCGTTTGAGTATTCAAGCTTTAGCTTTATAAGATTTTTGGGGAAAACATAGGAGCCGCTGTTGCGCTCGTAGTTGGAGTTGTCCTCCAGGTTTTCTATGTTTTCGCTTTCGTCATCTATGTCTTGTTCAAAAATGTCTGACATAAAACCTCCGTGACTTGTGCCCTGGGTGGCGGCGGTTAGTTTTTTGGCATAACCTCTGCTCCCCGGACGGCTGCGGTTCTATTCCGCGTCAAGTTGCCATTAAGTCCACCAAAAGCCCGTTAATTTCGTCAATTTTGGCAAGCATCTGCAGCGTGTCGCTGTGGGTGTGTAAAAGCCACTGTGCCATTTCGTCGAGCTTGGCGTTAATCATTTTTACCTGAGTGTAGGGTTCAAATTTGCATCCCCTGCTGTTCAGGCCCGTATGCTTTTGCTGCTTTACGGTGTAATTGTTCTTTACTATGTATTTCATGAACTGGCTGACTTTTTGGCGGTAGTCAGCGAAGTTTTCCGGCAATTGGCATGCCTTTAGTTTTTCTGCTGCGACATCTGCCGCATCTTTTAGGAAAACAACGGCTTCTTCCGTTGACATTCCTGCAATTTGCGGTGGAAGCCCCTCCTGCTTTAGCTTGTATTCCGCCTGAGTGCGCTCTATTGTAGATGCAAACACATTCTTTTTTGTTCGGGCGGTTTTTTCTGCTTCCTCTTTTTGTTTTGAACGCTTGGCTGCTTCTGTAGCTGCTGCCTGGGCTGCGGAAAAATACAGGCCTTGGCTTAAAGCGTCTACTTCCATTCGCTCTCCTGCATGTCTGCCAGGTTGCTTTCGCTGGGCTCCTGCTGATCCGGCAAGTTTATCTTCATGTCTTTTAGGATAGAGGCGCTTGCTATTGCCTGCTTATCCTGCCACTTCTGAACGGCCTCGTTGTAGAAGGAGTCGTCGCTTAGAGCAATGCAGTGGCCGTGGATTAGAACGTTTTTGTCTTCCTGGAAATGGTGAGTCTGTATGTCTCCGATTACAATGCTGGAGGAAAGAAGGTGGACTCCCTCTGGAGCGATTACGTCGCCTTTTATTACGCCGCCAATTGTAATGGATTTTGCGTTTATGCTTCCGTTTATGCGGGCATGCTCACCGATTATTACGTTTCCTGAGGATTCTAGGTTTCCGTCCAAGTCTCCGTCAATGTGGATGCAGCCGTTTATCCTAAGGTTGCCTTTTATTGTGGAGCCGTTTCCTAGTATGCTGTTTATTGAATAATCGTCGTTAAAAAGTGCCATTTATTTTATGTTTATGTATTTTGCCGGATCTACAACGTCCGAACCTACGTGAACTTCATAGTGCAAGTGTGGGCCTGTGGAAAGACCCGTGTTGCCTATATTGCCGACTATCTGCCTTTGCCTTACGGAATCGCCCTTTGCTACGCGGACAACGGAAAGGTGTGCATAGCGGGTGTAGATGCCGTGCTTGTGCTTGATGATTATGTAGTTGCCGTAACCGTCAAAGTCGTAGCCTACAGCGACTACCGTGCCGTTTGCTGTTGCCATTACCGGGTCGCCGGTGCGGTAGGTGCTTATGTCCATGCCCTTGTGGATGTACCACTGGCCGGTGAAGGGGTGCTTGTTCTGGCCAAAAGCCATGGATATGTGGCCTATTCCGTTCTTGATTGGCCAGATGTTTGGAAAGTCTGTAAAAAGTGTGCCATGTTTTTTGAGCATGTTTGTTATTTGCTATACCGGTTGGACTGCGCTTTCT
>JAGCWT010000219.1 GCA_017961705.1 Treponema sp. | reverse complement strand
AGTAGTACGGTAAAACAAAACTTGCCGTGCAAACTAATTTCTTGGAGGAAATAAATTGGCAAAGGCTGCGGAAGAAAAGATGCCTGCAGAAATGGCGGACAAACTTAAGGCATTGGAGGCCGCAAGGCTTCAGATAGAAAAACAGTTCGGCTCAGGCTCACTTATGAAGCTTGGCACACAGACGGACATGACCAGCGTGGACGTAATACCATCCGGTTCCATACTGCTGGACGAAGCTTTGGGTGTTGGCGGTTATCCGCGCGGCAGAATCATAGAAATGTACGGCCCAGAAAGCTCCGGTAAGACAACGCTTGCCCTTCATGCCGTTGCAGAGGCTCAGAAACTTGGCGGAATTGCAGCCTTTATTGATGCAGAGCACGCACTTGACCCAATCTATGCAAAGAATCTGGGTGTAAACATAGACGAGCTTTGGGTTTCCCAGCCAGACACAGGTGAACAGGCTCTGGAAATCTGCGAAAACCTTGTTCGTAGCGGTGCGGTGGACATAATCGTAATAGACTCAGTTGCAGCCCTTACTCCCCAGAAGGAAATCGAGGGCGAGATGGGTGATTCAGTAATGGGTCTCCAGGCACGCCTTATGAGCCAGGCTTTGCGCAAACTTACGGCTATTGTTGGAAAGAGCAAGTGTACGGTTGTATTCATAAACCAGATCCGCATGAAAATCGGTGTTATGTTCGGCAATCCGGAGACAACTACCGGTGGAAACGCGCTAAAGTTCTATTCATCAGTGCGCCTTGAAATCCGAAGGATAGAGACAATTGACGGTAAGGGCGATGAAGAGGCTCTTGGCAACCGTGTCCGCGTAAAAGTCGTAAAGAACAAGGTTGCGCCTCCATTCCGCAAGGTAGAACTAGACATCTACTTTGGACGCGGCGTTAATGCAAGTGCATCCCTTTTGGATTCAGCGGTAAAGCACGGCCTTATAGACAAGAGGGGCGCATGGTATACCCGTGGAGACGAAAAAGTTGGTCAGGGCAAGGAAAATGCCGTGGCTTACATAGAAAACAACACCGACTACCGCATAGAGCTTGAGCATACCCTTCGCGAAAAGATTTTCCCCGGTCAGGTTCTGCGTACAAAAGAAGGTGAGGTTGTAACAGAAGACCAGATCCGCGAGTACGAAAAGCAGATGAAGGCAAAGGGTGTGGGCCTTCCCAATGCCCAAAGGGATGAAGCTTCCGGTCAGGCGGCAGAGGCTCCTGCTCCACAGGCGGCTTCATCTGCAAGTGCCGCTACTGCAGAAGGCACAAAGGCAAAGACCAGGGGCAAGGCCTCTGCAAAGGCTGAATCCAGTGTTCAGTCCTTGGCAATGGCTGCATCAGAAGACAAGCCTACACCGGAGGAGCTTTTCTAATGACTTATGTGGTGCTGGGGCTTGGGTCAAACACTTATTACGGGCATCTTTCTTCTGTAGAGCTGCTCGCAAATGCCTGTACCCAGCTGGCGGACATTTTGGAAGACATGAAAATTTCCTCTTTGTACAAAAGTTCTCCCATGTACTATCTTGAACAGGAAGAGTTTTTTAACATGGCGGTTTCTGGTTTCTACAAAAAGGATGCCTTTAGCTTGCTTGAAGAAATTCATTCCATAGAAGCAATGTGGGGCCGCGACAGGACAAAAGAAGTCCGCAACGGTCCCCGGTCTCTGGATATAGACATAGAGCTCTTTGGCAAAGAAAAAATATCGTCGCCTAAGCTTACGGTTCCACATGAACGTCTTTCGGAAAGGGCATTCGTCCTTGCACCCCTGCTTGAACTTTTGCCCCAAAATGCCGATGTAACAATAGGCTCCCCGGACTTTTACAAAAAAAAGCTGGAAGCCGCTGTTCAGAACAGGCAGCAGATTGAAAAAATCATGGATTCAGCAGAATTCAGTGATTTATTAAAGTGCGTGTCTGACGGCAATAATGAAAATGCGTACGGGGGATAAATTAATGGAAGGGAACGCAGTTCAGGATAACGTTGCATTGGAAAATGGGGAGGCAAAACCTTTTGGTGGCGGCCAGCATAAGTTTACGGCCGGTAAATTTGAAGGCCCCCTTGACTTGCTTTGGAGCCTTATCCGCGAAAATAAAATAAACGTATATGACATTCCCATTGCGGAAATAACCGAGCAGTTCTTGGACTACCTTGACTATGCCGTAGAAACAAATCTCCAGGACCTTAGCGAATTCTATTCATGGGCGGCAAAACTTGTCTATATAAAGAGCCGTATGCTTTTGCCTGTAGAAGTCAAGTACGATGACGACGAGAGCATGGAAGACCCGCGCACCGAGCTTGTTGAACAGCTTATCGAATACCAGCGCTTTAAGAAGCTTTCGGAACTTATGGAAGAGCAGGAAGAGCAGAGTGAATGGAGCTTTGAGCGCAAGAAGATAGAGCGCATGCTGCCCTTCGAAGAAGACGAGTCACAGTGGCAGAAAGTGGACACCTGGGCTCTTTTGCAGGACATGCAGAAGATTTTCCGCAACCTTACAAATGTAAACCATGACGAGCGCATCTTGAACATGAGCGAAGACATTTCTCCCAACGAAAAGATTACGCTTATGAACGAGCTTCTTGACAAAAAGGGCGAATGTATGTTTACTGATTTGATTACACGCCACGGAAACGAACTGGATGTAATCTGTGCCTTTATAGCCATACTGGAGGCGGTAAAATTCAGAATGGCGGAAATTTGGCAGAATAAAATGTTTGGAGATATAAAAATATGCAGGAAGAAGCAGGCAGCGTAGAAGAGCCTTTGGAGCAGACCCCAGACACTCCTACAGAAGAGCAGCAAAAGCCCGCTCAGAAAAAATCATCTAAAAAGAAGAAGGACTCTGTTCCCACGGTAGATGATGTTGTGGCCAAGGAGACGGAGGCAGAAGAGCCGGTTAAAGAGTCAGAAGATTCTGAAGCAGAAGTTCAGGATTCTTCTGTTGAAGCTCAGACAGCAGCAGAAGAAGCGGAAGGCGAAGAAGCCCCCAAGGTTCTTGTTGAAGATGACAACCTTGACATGGAAGAAAGGGCAGCGCTGGAGCAAAAATACGCCGAACTCAACCTTGACACGGAAACAGCCCTGGTAGAAACGGTTCTTTTTTTGGAAAGCGAACCTCAGACCGTGGAAAACCTTGCAAAGATAACACGTCTTGCCCAGGATGTAGTGGAAGAGTGCATTGGCCGCCTAAAGGAAAAATATTCCCAGCAGGATTCCGGCATAGAAGTTTCCCAGATAATCGGTGGCTGGATGCTTACCCCAAAAAAGGAATGCTTTGACTTTGTAAAGGAAAGGTACGGAAAGAAGAACGAGGGTAGGCTTAGCAAGGCTGCAATAGAAACGCTTTCAATTATTGCCTACAGCCAGCCCATTACCCGTGCAGAAATAGAAAGCATAAGGCACGTCAATGCAGACAACATGATGCGCCTTCTTTTGGACAGAAAATTCATAAAGGAAGTTGGCAAGAAAGATATACCCGGAAAGCCCGTATTGTATGGAACTACAAACGACTTCCTTGAATTCTTCCATTTGCAGAGCATTGCGGATTTGCCGCAGCTGGACGAAAAAGAAAGCGAGAGGTTCGAACTTGCCCGTTAACGAAGAAAAAGAGAAAGATTCATACCGCCTGCAGCATTACATGGCAAAGGCAGGTGTTGCAAGCCGCAGGGCCAGCGAGCAGATTATACTGGCCGGTAGGGTTTCTGTTAATGGCCTTACCGTAACGGAGCTGGGCACCAAGGTTGGCAAAAAAGACAAGGTGTGTGTGGACGGCAAGGAAATTAGGCTCGAGACCGCCATGCGCTACGTTCTTTTGAACAAGCCGGCAGGTTACGTCTGTTCCCTTGCAGACGAAAAGGGGCGCCCAGTTGCGTCTGATTTGCTAAAGGATGCCTACAGCGAGCGCCTCTATAACGTTGGCCGCCTGGACATGTTCTCTTGCGGACTTATCATATTCACAAACGACGGTAATTTTGCCGCCAAGCTTTCCCATCCGTCTGCAGAACTGGAAAAGGAATATATAGTGGACACAAGCCTTCCATTGCCCCGCAGCCTCGCAGACGACTTTATGGATGGCATACGCATTGACGGTGTGTTCTACCGCTGCAAGGAAGCTGAAGAGCTCAATGCCCGCAGAATGAGGATTGTCCTTGTGGAAGGAAAGAACCGGGAGATTCGCCGTGTCTTTGAATCCAGGGAAATTGGCATAAAGGCCCTAACAAGAATTAGGATTGGTTGCGTTGGAATAGAAGGCCTCCAGTTTGGCCAGTTCCGCGATCTTACCCAGAAGGAAGTGCAGGCTCTGTTAAAGCTTTGCACCAGCAAGGATTATTAGAAGGAGAAAGAAATGGTAGTTGCTATAGACGGACCTGCAGGAACAGGAAAAAGCACCGTTGCACATCAGGTTGCAAAGGATTTGGGGCTCGTGTATTTGAACAGCGGCAGTTTTTACCGCGCACTTACGCTTTCCGCAATAGAAGCAGGCATTTCCCCAGACGACTCGGATGCCGTGCTTGAACATGCCAAAAAGCAGAAGCTCGACTATGTAAACGCCCGCCTTATACTAAACGGTGTGGACGTGGACGACCAGCTTCACCAGGACAAGGTTGACTCTGCGGTAAGCAAGGTTTCTTCAATCGTGGAGCTAAGGCACCTTGTAAACGCCAGAATGCGCGAAATTGTGCAGGATTTGAGCATCATCTGCGAAGGTCGCGACATGACAACCGTTGTCTTTCCCAATGCCGAGCATAAGTTTTTCTTGGACGCAAGCATAGACGTTCAGGCAAAAAGACGCTTTGACCAGGGGGTAAGCAACCTTACTCTGGAAGAAATCAAGGCTGCAATTATAAAAAGGGACGAAATGGACAGAAAAAAAGCTGAAGGATCCCTAAAAAAATCAGCGGATTCCTTTTATATTGACACATCAGACTTGACCATATCGCAGGTTTGTGAGATAATAGAATCAAAAATAAACGCTTAATTAAGGGTTACGTATGAACGAGAAGGAAGTGGAAATGGATGGCGTAAAGGACTCAAACGACATTCACACACAATTGGAAGCATCTATCAATCAGATGGAGTCTGTTGAAAACGGTAACATCACAGGTACCGTTGTTGAAGTTAGAGACGATACAGTATTTGTAGACATCGGTCTCGGACGTGATGGTCAAATCCGCATTTCAGAATTCGGTGATGAAAGACCCAATGTAGGGGACAAGATTACCGTATTTCTTAAGAATCCGAGCGGAAGAGACGGTTTGCCGGAAGTTTCAAAGCTCAAGGCAGACGAAACACGCCTCTGGGAAGAATTCAAAAAAGCTTTCGACGATAAAACAGCAGTTGACGGAACAATCGCAGCAGTTACAAAGGGTGGCTACAAGGTTAATCTTGGCGGTGGAATCGAAGCATTCCTTCCTATCAGCCAGGCAGACAGCCAGAAGGTAGAAAAGGAAGAAAAGCTTATCGGCATTAAGGATAAGTTCTACATTGACCGCCTTTACAGCAACAGCAAGCGCAACGTTGTTGTTAACCGCCGCAAGTATCTTGAAGAAAAAATCGACAGGAACCGCGACAAGTTCTTTAACGAGATAAAGATTGGTGACTCCGTAAAGGGTACAGTAAAGTCATTCACAAGCTTTGGTGCATTCATCGACTTGGGTGGCTTCGACGGCTTGCTCCACATCAACGACATGAGCTGGGGCCATGTTACCCGTCCAAAGGATTTCGTAAAGAAGGGACAGGAAATCGAACTTAAGGTTATCCGCCTTGATCCAGAGGGAAAGAGAATCAACCTCTCCCTCAAGCACTTTACAGAAGATCCGTGGGTTCACTTTGAAGAAAAGTACCATGTTAACGATGTTGTTACCGGCAAAGTTACAAAGCTCACAGACTTTGGTGCATTCATTGAACTTGAAGAAGGCATTGAAGGCCTTGCACATATCTCTGAATTCTCTTGGACAAAGAAGGTTAACAAGCCTTCCGACATGGTAAAAGAGGGTGACGAAGTTAAGTGCATGATTTTGGGCTACGACATTCAGGCTGGCCGTGTTTCCCTTGGTCTTAAGCAGGTTACTGCAAATCCGTGGGATGCAATCGGCGACAAGTATCCTGTAGGTACAAAGCTCAACGGAAAGGTTGTAAAGATTACCAACTCAGGCGCATTTGTTCAGCTTGAAGAAGGAATCGACGCATTCCTTAGCGGCGAAGACTTGTCTTGGACAAAGAAAGTTAAGCACCCGGGTAGCGAGATTAAGGTTGACCAGGAACTTGATGTTGTCGTAACAGAATGTGATCCTTCAAACCGCAGAATCCGCGTTGGTGTAAAGCAGCTCACAGACAATCCTTGGAAGGAATTCGCATCAGAATTCAAGCCGGGCAGCACTCTTGAGGGAACTGTTTCCAGCATCACAGACTTTGGTATCTTTGTTAAGGCACCAAATGGAATCGAAGGTCTTGTAAACAAGGCAAACCTTAGCGAAGACCGCGACACTCCATTCGAAGAAGCTGTTAAGAAATACAATGTAGGCGACAAGGTAAATGTTTACGTTGTTTCTATTGATGTGGAAAAAGGCAAGGTTGCATTCTCTGTAAAGGAATACAAGAAGGCTCAGGCTCGTGCCGAAATTTCCCAGTATATGTCTTCTTCTAATGATGATGACGGTGCTTACACAATTGGAGACAGCCTTAAGAATCAGAAAGAAGACAAATAAATTAGTTTCGATGGGT
>JAGCWT010000218.1 GCA_017961705.1 Treponema sp. | reverse complement strand
TCTGAAGAAAAAGAAGGCTGCACGTTGATTCCGTAGGGCTTGTTTATTACCATAACAGAGCCGTTCTTGAATACCGTAGCTTTGTCCAGGCTGAAATTTCCGCTGAATTTTTGCTGGCCACCGTCCAAAGACTTGTTTTCTGGTGATTTTTTTAGCAGGAAGGATGCAATTTTTATCTTGTCTCCGCAGTTGACCTTGTAAGAAGCCTCTGCCTTGCTTCCGTTTACGAGGATAAGCCTTTTTCTTAGCGCGGAAAATATGTTCACCCCTTCAAGGTCCTTTAGCATTATCTTAAGCACCCTGTCAAGCCGCCTGCCTGAATCATTTTGGCCCGCCGTAAATTCATCAAATTCCATGAAATTGATTATAGAACAAAAAACTTGCCTTTACCACTAGACAAAATTTTTCAATACTGTAAAATATAGGTTATGCCTAATGCGAGGGAACAACTAAAATTACTATTCACAAATCCAGTATTGCTTTCTTGCATTTTCAGCTGGCTTTCCGCTCAGTTTCTGAAAACGATGATAAAATTGTTTTCTAGGAAAGTGCACAGCTTTAAGGAACTGTTTGAACTCTTTTTCTGGAGGACGGGCAGCATGCCTTCAAGCCATTCAGCGCTTGTGACTACGCTTTGTACTACCATAGGCTACCGTTCTGGCATCAACAGCGATGTCTTCATACTTTCCATAGGCTTCCTCCTTGTTACGGTAAGGGATGCGGTTGGCGTAAGGCTGGCGAGCGGAATTCAGGCTATGGTGCTTAACAAGATAGGGCAAAAGCTTTCCGAAAAGGGAATAATGGATTTTAAGCCCATAAAGGAAGTTCAGGGGCATACACCTGCGGAAGTGGCAATAGGCTGCCTCCTGGGCTTTTTTATAGGACTGGCATTCAGCGTGTTAAAATAGATGAAGTTAAAATTCAGTGGCTTTGTATCAATTATAATAATCCTCATCGGCATAATCTGCCTTTTTGCCTTCAGAAGCGTACCGGTAACCCGCATTTGGAGCAGCTACAACATGCTTTATGCAGACAAGTCGGTTTCTGAGCATGATATTCTTGAATACCTTTCGCGTGCTGGCTGCAAAGACGTAATTTCTCTCTCTTCACAGAGGATTCCTATCCGTTCGTCAATAGTTCCCATCGAACCCAAGCTGAATTCATACCTTAACGACAGGAATTTCTATTTTAGTGACCAGGAAAAAGCTTTCAACCTTTTTTACATACCATCTGAATACGAAAGCCGCACAGAACAGGCCGTTGTTTCCATGCAGAAGGACGGAAACATAAAGGCTGGAATGGACGGACACGAAAAATATCCCTGGACGGTGCCCCTTATCTGCATAGCTGTAGCCCTGTCCCTGCTTTTTTTTGCAAAGAACCGCCATCCTTTTGCTGCAGGAGCCATTTTTCCGGTTTGCATGTCAGCATCACTTCCTTTTTATCCGGTGGCAAGCGCAGTATGCCTTGTGCTACTTGCTCTTTTTATGGTGAACCACATCTGGGGCAGGAGGCGCTACCTTTTGGCCGTTTTTACAAGCCCATGGGTTCTGGTTCCCCTTACGACGGCTATGTTCGTGTTCTTTATGGTGTCTGTGCAGTGCGGAATACTGGGACTCCTTGTTTTTTTTGCTTCAGCCGGTGCAACATGCCTTTTGCGCAGCAGGGAACTCTACCTGGACAGCAAAAGCCCCTTCAAGTACGAGCTTATCTTTTCTGCAAGGCAGCTTCCTCTTATGTATTCAAGAACCGCAAAGGCTACGGCTGCCCTTATGCTTCCAATGGCAGTTATTTTTGCAATGTTCGCTGTATCTTCGGTGGTGTCGCCCAAGTCAACCGCAAACGGTCTTTCAGTCCCATCTCCGGCGGGTGCTTTGTCGGACGGACAGGGAAAAATCCCAGCCCTAAGGGAATACTACGACTGGGCATGGAAAACCCTTGCTTTTCCATACATCAACCTAAATTCGCAAAACAGCCAGCACGTGAACATGGCATTTTTTGAAGAAGAAGCCACGGAAGGCAGCGTAATAACGGTTTCCAGGTTTGTGCAGACGGAAAACGGCATTACCCAGGAAGACGAAGCCGTAATGAAATTTGACGGAAAGTTTAAGGATTCCCTAAAAAAAGGAATAGATGACCTTGACTATCCGGCTATAGAAAAGCTTATGAAAAGTGAAGGGGAGCAGACCAGGGTTGCCTACTCAGCCTCGCTAACAGGAAAGAACACTGCTTCAACAGTAAGAAACGGAGTAAGCCTTGTCCTGCTTGCATTTATGTTCCTTGAAGTTATTTTCATGTATCTATTTTATTTTGTAAT
>JAGCWT010000217.1 GCA_017961705.1 Treponema sp. | reverse complement strand
TTGGAGCGGAACGAGCGCAGCGAGTTTAATTTCCTATTCCGCGACACCGCGGGTTTTCAGACGGATTTGCCTGGGAGCGGAACACAAAACTGATTCCCATGCTTGAAATTCACCCCTCAAAGCGTTAATATAAGGCATCCTTTTTTTGCCGGAGCGTTATATGAAGAAAATTATCAGCGGAAAAGTCCGCGAAGTTTACGATTTGGAAGACGGACGCATGGTCATCGTTACAACGGACCGCATTTCCGCATTCGACGTAATTCTGCCCACAATGATCACAGACAAGGGCAAAGTCTTAAACGCACTCTCAAACTTCTGGTTTGACTACACAAAAGACATTGTTAAAAACCACATGATTTCGTCCAACCTTAAGGACATGCCAGCCGAATTCCAGAAAAGCGAATTTGAGGGCCGCACAATCCTGGTAAAGAAGCTCAAGATGGTACCATACGAAGTAATCGTACGCGGCTATATGTTCGGCTCAATGTACGAAGCTTACAAAAAGGGAGAAGAATTCCTTGGCCACAAATTCGACAAGGAATACCAGCAGGCAGAAAAGCTTGACGAACCTATCGTAACACCTTCCACAAAAGCCGCAGAAGGCCACGACATAAACGTAACCCTGGACTACATGAAAAAAGATTTGGGCGAAGAACTCGGCAGCAAAATCGAAAAGGCAGCACTTGCAATCTACAAAAAATGCTACGAACACGCAGCCAAAAACGGAATCATCATTGCAGACACAAAATTTGAATTTGGCCTTGACGAAAACGGAGACCTTGTACTTGCAGACGAAGTCCTAACCCCAGACTCAAGCCGCTTCTGGAACGCAGCAGAATACAAAGTGGGAACAAGCCCCGCAAGCTACGACAAGCAGTTTGTCCGCGACTGGCTCAAAGACAACAACCTTGCAGGCGACCCAAACATCAAGAGCATCCCCGCAGAAATCGTAGAAAAAACATCTGCCCTCTACCACGAGTGCCAGGAAAGAATCTGCAAGTAAGCAGAAAATTCCATAGCAAGCATTCCGCCGCCCAGCCCCTCTGTCCCGCAAAAGCAGGATAAGGGCAGCAAAAGGCGGATTTTGCAACGGCGCAACCAAGCAGCCCCACTTTGAAGTTTCAGAATCATCGATTAGGAATGCTTTTAGGAATGCTTTGCAACGCGTTTTTTAGCGCACCTTTAATGTCACCATTCAAATCCATCCCAACAACTATTTCCTAGCCCCAAAACCGCCCCTAAGCAACTTGTGGTTGTGGCTTTTTTCCATATACAAAGCATTGTCAGCAGAAGAAATCAGCTCCTTTTCATCCTCAGAAAAAGCGCGTGCCATGCCAACACTTATATTAATCTTAAAATTAGCACTGTCAGATTCAACACGGCCATTGCTCTCAAAAAGGCTAACAAGATCCTGCCTAAAATCCTCAGCATCAGCAGGTTTCCTTGCATTTATAACGATTGCAAATTCATCGCCACCGTAGCGCGCAAGAAAGCAAGACTTAAGCTCAGGGTTCAGTGAGCAGACAAGCTTCAAAAGCTTTGCGGTTTCTATAAGAGCGTTGTCCCCCTCCAAGTGGCCAAAAGTGTCATTTATCTGCTTAAACAGGTCAATATCAATCATGAACAGATACACATTAACATAATTTTCAGCAAGCACAGTCTTTATGTAACGGTCAAAAGCACCGCGGTTGTTCAGCCTGGTAAGCGAATCAGTGGAAACCTGGGCATTAGCAAAATCAACGTGCTCCATCATCAAAAGCAGTGCAAGTGTAATCCAAACAAAACCTACGTCCGCAATCACCAAGTGGGCAAGACCCGCAAGACAGGGCAAAAAAGAAAACATCAGCTTGGTAGGCCAAAAGCGTTTCTCGTAGCGCCCCATAAAAAGCCTAACCAAGACAATAGATGATGCAAGCGTAAAGTAAAAATACGTAATTGCAATATGAATAAAATGATACTTTCCTTCTGTAATCCTATTCGTCAAAGGATCTGCAAAAGCTATGTGGCCGGTAAAAAAGCTTTCAAGGGAAACAATCATCAAAAAAAAGGCCGGAATATGCATAATATAATAGCGGTTTCCCATAAAAAGCCATTTTCGCCGCTGGGGATTCTCGCACATTATGTAAATGCACCAGTAGCATCCAATAATACCGGAAAGTCCAAGCCTTATGTCTATCAAAAGCGTCTGGGCAATATTAGCAATCTTATTTGCCCACCCAACCAGAAGGTCGCTTACAATAATAATGGCAGAAATCAATGCAGTGGCCCAAAGAATATTGATGAACAATATAGTGTTGGTCTGCCGGTCTGAGGTATACTTAACTTTGTACAATATAAACAATACGATGATTATCGTAATAATATTGTATACAACGTCATATAAAAGATACATCCATTTTATTATAAACGCTTTTTTTTATGGTGTAAACTTTTATTTTTTTGTAAGTGTTATAGATAAATCCTATGGACGAGCCCTTCCTTGCTCTACCAATTTACTCTTCAGCTAATTCGACCGAACATGCCTATGCGCCACCGCCCTTTCGGGGTTCCGGCATTCGCCTCCATTGCCTGCGGCAACGCTCCGCGCCCCTACACGGCGGCGTAGGTCTTTTTAAGAAAGAATCTCCTCCACATCATCATAGACCTTAAAACCGGGAATGTTTTTTGCCAAATTCTGCATTCTCTCATCATTACGCGCAATTGCCTCTGCAATAGAATGCAGCTCCTTGCTAATGTTGGCAGGCATGGCGTAGTCCTTTTTGTAGTGCAGCTGGTGCTCAAGGCTGGCCCAAAAGTCCATGGCTATAGTCCTAATCTGAATTTCAACAGGAATTTCCCTCTTCTGGTCAGAAAAATACACGCCAACTTTTACAATCACGTGCAGGCTACGGTAGCCGCTTTCCTTTGGGTGCTTTATATAGTCCTTAAGTTCTATTAGCGTTATGTCGTCCTGCTTTAAAAGCATCTGGGTAACGTGGTAAACGTCACTTATAAATGGGCAGGTAACGCGGATACCGGCAATGTCGTAAAGCTTGTTCACCATGTTGTCCATTGTAAAGGCAAGACCCTTGCGCTGAAGTTTTTCCGCAATGCTCATCGGCTCCTTAATGCGGCTTGTAATGGTCTCTATGGGATTGCGCTCGTGCTTACTGTGGAATTCGTCCTCAAGAATCTCAAATTTGGTAACTATTTGCTTAATTCCGCTTTCGTACAGCATCAAAAGCTGCTGGAACTCCATGGCAGTGTCTATAATGGCCTGCGGGCTGGAAAAAAGTTCCTTGTTGTCGCGCACAGTATTGCGAAGAATTAATTCCTGATTCATATTTTAAATATAATGATTTTTTGCCTCTTTGACCAAATATTTTTTTGTTATTTTAATTTTACGGATGAATCATATCCATATTGGAAAAGCCAAAAACAATTTCGTTCTTTTTTATTGTACAGTCCAAGCCAAATTTTGTTACAAGCCTAAGCGTAAACTCGTTTTTGTTAAAGAGCCAATCGTCCTTGTATTGCTTGCGAATCAGCTTTTTATAAGCGGCATATTCTTCGTCACTTATGGAAACTCTGTAATAGATTGGCAACTGGCTTGTCTGTACGGGAACTCCGCCAGAATAATCTTTTTCGATGATTTCTACATTCTTTTTTTGAATATTTAAATTTGTCTCATAATAAAAAATCAGCTTAACAAAATCTATATTCTTACAATCTCCTGCGCTCAAAGACTTCTTTTTGTAATAGTCAGAAATAAGCTCCTGGTGGCTGTAGCTGTAATAGATTCCGCGAAGCTCTTCAATTAAATTGCACCTGTAACACTTACCAGAATTCTTTTCACTAATCCAAAATTCATTTATAACGGAGTATTTTTTTCCCTCTGACAAGTATTCAATAAGATATCTTTCATTAGGAAGGCAGGCTTTTTCAATGTTAAGGTCAACTATCTCTTTTGCGGATTTTATCTTTTCGTCCAGCAAAATCAGGTTTTCATTCAGCTTATTGTCTATCAGGGCAGAAACGTCATAATCCCCAGGAATGTTACCGGTGAATATTTTTGTTAACTTCCTGCCACTTTCCAAATAGACAACTACATCAGCCTTTCTCTCGTCATGGGAAAATGCGTGTGGAATGCAAAGGCAAATTGCAAAAAACGTCACAAATACTTTTTTCTTTGTGCTAAACAAAGTGGGCTCCTCCATCAAATATTTTTTACAGAGCAACAAGCCTAGACGTTAAAAAGCTACTAGGTTCAATTTCGAGTTTTACAAATACATGTCATTCTCGGGCTTGACCCGGGAATCTTTTTAAGCAGATTATCGGGTCGTGGTTCGACTACGCTCACCAACCGCCCGATAATGACACATTTTGTGCAAAAAACTCGAATTTCGACCTACTAATCTTCTGCCACCTTTTCCGAAAGAACATAGGCTGTAACAGTGCTGTAGCTTGGGGCATCAAAAAAAGTTACTTCCGTAAGATTTATTTTTGCGGTAACAGGAAAACTTTCACCAATGCAGACAAGTGTTCCTGCCGCAAGTGAATTTATGCGCACATCGGAAAGGTCAAGCGAGCGGTAAACTGCACAGGCCTTAGAAATCTTTCCGGTTTTAAAGGCTTTGGAAACCCTGTTGCTTATTGCCCAGTAGTCAGTGTTGTTGTAGCGCACCCTAACAAAATCATTCTTTGCGCTTTCCCCGTTGGAAACACGCCAGGCTGTCTTTTTGTCTTCCAGCAAATTTCCAAATGAATCCACCTGGTCGCTAAGATAAATTTCTAGGCGCTCACCCCGCTTAACATTTGCCGCCCAAATCATAACGCCGTTCTGGTTCTGCACCCAAAGCGAACCCAAGTCCTGCATCATAATTCCAGGCTCTGTGTTTGCAAAAGCCGGATCAAGCGCATCCTGA
Organism: Treponema sp.; assembly: GCA_017961705.1. Taxonomy (GTDB): domain Bacteria; phylum Spirochaetota; class Spirochaetia; order Treponematales; family Treponemataceae; genus Treponema_D. The sequence continues at coordinate 7,174 of JAGCWT010000217.1, read as the reverse complement.
GCAGAAGCAAGTGCCGCCCCTGCCAACAAAACAAAAACTGTATTCAAAAAAAATTTCTTAATGCTTTTCATTTCCTCTCATCCCAAAAGCAAGGCCTAATAGTTCTTAATCTTTGCGCGAACAGAATCGCTAATGTCCAGGCGACCTGCAATATCCTTTAGCTCGTTCCTAACAACGCCGTCCTGAATCAAGAGAAGACCGTTTCCGCCCCTCTGCCCAAGCCGTCCCAAAATATGCATGGCCGTAATGTCGTCTGCTTTTGTGCTGATTTTTTCTGCAACCATAAACTTGTTTGGAATAAGACCGTAATCGCGAAGGTAAACGCTAACAGGAAGCATTTTGGAAGAAGCCCCTTCCACAGAAGCATCGTGGGAATTAAGAACCGCAAGCTCCACCCCCTCGCCAACCCAGCGCCCAGCCCTTGCAGCGGCATCAGAAGAATCATAAAGGAAAGAACCGCCGTCTATAACTATTCCGGGTTTTGCATCTACCGCAATAAAAATTTCCTGTGCCCAGTAGTCCGCAGAATTATAAAGCACGTGGACAAAATTCCTTCTGCTCCAGTCAGAGGTACGCAAGGCATTGCGCTTTATTTCCGCGGGATAGCTGTCGTTTTTGTCCGGGTTGCGGTAAGCACCAATGGCTGTTCCCGCAGGCACGTCGCGCACCCATTCCATGTAGCCGCTTGCATTCTCACGCCACAAGGAACCACCCAGCATAACGGATTCAAGCGTAGAAGAAGTTGATTCAATCTTAATGAAGGTCTCTTCCTGAACAGTTCCAGAATCTTCACCTTGCTCAGAAAGGCTTTGATCAGAACTCTTTTTTGAGCAGCCGCTAAGAGTTGTTGCAAAGATAACTGGCGCGGCAAGAGCTGCAAGAACAGACAAGACCAAAGACAGGACTACAGCAGAACCAACTACTGTTTCCTTTGCCTTAGAAAACAATTCTTTTGTTTTTGTAAATGTGCTGATTTTTTTTCCACCCATATCCTTATTCTAACATCTGTGTTTTTATTTTGCAACAGGGCGGTAGAAAAGGATAAACCTTCTCCTTCCACCGGAGCCCTGCGTGCGCTGAACCTCAAAATCATCTGAAAGATATTCAATCAAATCCGAAAGCTTTTTAAAGCCATAGTCAAGGGTATCAAAGCCCGGGTCCTGCCTCTTAAAATATGAACCGGCCGCACTAACGTCTGCCCATCCTGTTTCGTCTGCATAGCGGTTGTAGGCGTTCATCAGAAGCTTGTAAATCTTCCTGAACTGGCGGTCAGTCATAGTCTCGTTTCTGGAGCGGTGCTGGAAAAGACCAAGACCGGAAGACTTCTTTGCCTTGTGGGGCTGCTTTTCAACCTCCTTTAGCTTTTCTTCCTCTTCCTCATTCTCTTCCTCTTCCGCATCCTGAAGGTTTTCTATATAGATAAAATTGTCGCATGCGTTTACGAATGACTGGGGTGTCTTCTTTTGCCCCACTCCGTAAACAACAAGCTGGCTTTCTCGCAGGCGGGTTGCAAGTTTTGTAAAGTCGCTGTCGCTTGTTACAAGAACAAAGGCATCGTACTTGTCCGTGTAGAGCAAATCCATGGCATCTATAATCATTGCGCTGTCGCTGGAATTTTTTCCGCGGGTGTAGGCAAACTGCTGAACCGGAATTATTGCGTTGTCGTTAAGCTCCTTCTTCCAGTTCTTGAGTGTGTCCAGGGAAAAGTCTCCGTATGCCCTTTTTGTAATCACGTGCCCGTAAACCGCAACTTCCTGAATGATGGAACGAAGCTTGTTCACAGGCGTGTTGTCTGCGTCTATTAAAACTGCAATTTTTTTCTGCTCGTCTATATCTATCATCTTATAGCTCCACGGAAATCAATTTTGTGCTCCACTCCCAGAAAAATCTGTCAGAAACGCCTCAGTTGCGCGTATAAGGTATTAAGGTCGCTAACGCTCCCCCGCGCAAAGGGCATTTCTGCCAGATTTTTCTTCCGTTTCACACAAAATTGATTTCCTACATTGCTTTTCATAAGAATCAATTTTGGAAATTGATTTTATTGTGTTAGTCCGCCAAGTCCTTAAGTGTCTTCTTAATGTTGCCGGCAGTGTATGCGCTTATGTAAAAACGATAGGGAGTCTGGTTTGACTCACACAAATATTTTGTCTCGTTTTCAGAAATCTTTTCTTCCGAAACAATCACAAGGCTATAATCTTTACCGCCAGCAATAAGGCTAAGCTCTGCAACAAGGGAATCGTCTTTCTTGCCAGAATAAGGCTGCTCTGACCAAGCAGAAACGCTAACAGCAGAAATTGTGTTCAACCAGGCAGAAACTTTTTCCGAAGAAATTTTTTCTTCACCAAAGCCTTCATATTTTTCAAGACGCCAAACAGTCGGTGCCGGTGAATTTTCATCATCAGAAGAAGGCAAAGTTTCCTTCTTTACAGTAAAGCTTCCGTCTTTTCCCGAAACGCTTACAGAAGAAATTTCTGAAGGGGAAAGTGCGTAAACCTTTTTGCTCCTAAGGGCATTTTCATTTGTGTCAAACAAAGAGTGGAGCGCCTTGTCTGCAAGAAGCACGGCATTCTTTCCGTCCAGCTGAATGTAGCTCTGGTTTCCGGTGGAAGTATTCTTTCCAACCACAAGAGTGCGAATGGCTTTTCCTGAATCCATTGCAGTAACGGTTATCTTGGAAGAGTCATCCAAACCGTAGCGGCTTCCGTCACCAGAAAGAGAAGATGCCGTTCCCAATACCTTTATTTCTTTTACTGCGCTCAGAATGGAATAAATGGAATTTTCATCAGCAGGATATTTTTTGCTTCCCAAAGTCCATTCACCGTCTGAGCCCTTTACAAGATGAATTTCACCTTCCGAATCCATGCCTTTTGTTATGATGATTTCAGAAGGTTCTGTTTCTGTCTTTACAATCTTTATTCCTGTTCTGGAAGAAGACCAGACCTGAAAAATATAAATCAGCACAAGGACTGCAAGTGCTGCAATCAAAACAATTCTTCTTTTAGAAAAAGTCTTATTCATTCTTTTCATCCCCCGTACTGAATTCTTTGCGGATTGAATTGCGGCGTCTCTTTCGCAAGAGGAATACTACAAGTCCTGCCAAAGCAACAAGAACTGCAAGTCCCGCTTCGTTAAAATACTTTGCAAAGTTTGCAACAGGTCCGCTTGTAACATGCAGAGGGCTAAGGCTAAGTCCCTTTGTGCGCATTGGGCAAAGGTCTTCCTTACCGTTCATGTAGTCAACAACGTTCTCCAGGAAGAGGGCAATTGGCTCACCGCTGTTCTGGCTTATAATGTTGGGGCCAGTTATCTGGGATGTGGATGCCACAAAGAGCTTACCCTTCTGCGTACCCTTTGCAATAAAGTTGTTTCCTTCAAGTGCGCTTTCGTTTTCCGCCTGGGCAGAATCAGCGAGTGGTCCCGTAAAGCAGCTTGTGAATTTTCCCTGGGCAAGAAGTGCAAGAGTGTGTTCGCTAACACCTTCCGTTGGTGGAACTATAAAGCGCGGGTCTATCATAACTTCTGCATTTTCGTCTGCCGTAACAGTCCAGCTCTTTTTGGAAGCGGATGCAAGCTTTGTAAATTCAAGGTCTGCGTTTTCGGTGGAAGCAGCTTCGGGGGATGTAATTTCGCCTGCCTGAAGGAATACAAGGAAGCCAAGGTTTTCTGTAACAGGATTGTTCTTGGCAAGATTTTCCTTCTGAACAATAGGAGCGTGATAGAAGTTCACGTTGCCAAGTCCCTGCATTGGCCTCTTAAAGCACTGGCTGTCCAGAACGTAGTTTTCTTCAACCGTAATTCCGTTCTTGCTAAGAATCTTTTCAAGGCCTGTTTTGTTTGCATAGTATTTAACCTGGGCATAAGGATCGTTGGGGTCCTGTGGGTACTGTTCAATAAACGGGTCAAGGAAAAGCATTACGTTTCCACCACGCATCATGAACTGGTCAATCTTGTAAAGTTCAGCCTGGCTGAATTCTTCTTTTGGACCGTTAATCATTATGCAGGCAACATCAGAAGGAATGTCCTTTGCTGCAAGGTTGATTTCTTCAAGCGTGTATCCGTCCCTTAGAAGGGATGCAAAATTTCCAGCACCGTACTGCGGGTCATTCATATCAAGGCAGCCGTGGCCGGTTACATAAGCGATTGTCTGCGTCTGGGCAACAAGGCTTTCCAAGGCACCGCTTATGCTGTCTTCCAGTTCTTCAAGACCCTGCACCGCATTAAGAACAACGCCCGGCATTACCTGCATGGAAACCATCTGCAAAGGAACAAGGCGGAAAGATTCACCCTTCTGCAAAACAAGTCCAAGTGCCGCAAGGGATTCAGAACGGTTTTCATCCTTTGTGCGTATCACCTGAATTCCGTAGCGGTCGCGCAAAGAAAGGCATTCGTCCCCGGAAGGATCCACAGACTGGAATTCAATAAGACCGTTTGCCTTTTTGTTTACAAGCTCGTATGCATTCTTTACAATCTGGTCAACCTTGTCCATTCCGCTTATTTCAAAATTCAAAAGGTTGCTGGACTTGTAAAGGGTAAGCTTTGGAGTTTCCTTCATTCCGGCAAGAATGTTGGTGTTGCGGATAAGGCGAGAAATTGAAGTGGTTATTTTGTATTCCAAACCGCTGGCCTGGGTTATGGGGTCAAGGCATTCAATCTGGTCTGCGTAGGTAAGGACAAGACCCATAAAGACGTTCTTAAAGCCAACCTCGTTGTTTTTTATTTCCTGAATCTGAACCTGCTGAAGTCCATAGCCACCAGCCATGGAAGCGTTCTCGTCCTTTTCCGTGTCAAAATATTCAACCGAAAGCTTTTTACCGGAAGAGTTTTTGTATTCGGTAAGCATATCCTGAACATACTGCCTTACAGCATTCTGTTCTGCAGGAAGGTTTTCCGAGAAGAATACCTTTATCTGAAGGGGCTGCTCAAGGGTTGCACATACGTCGCGGCTTGCAGGAGAAAGAGAATAGGATTTTGCCTCCGTAAGGTCTCCGCGAACGAATGCCTTTCCGCCAACAAGGTTCAGCATAAGGAGGATTGCCGCAAAGAGAACCAGGTCCAGCACAGGAATCTTCTTTTTAGAATTTGTTATGCTTGCAACGGTTAGTGCAAAGAAGAGGGCTGTAATGCTAAGGAAGTAGATTATGTCCCTGCTGTCTATTATTCCGCGTGCAATAGACTCAAAGTGCGATGTTGAAGAAAGGAACCTTATTCCGCGCACAAGTGAACTTGGCATAAGGACTGCAAACATTCCGCAGAAGCTTAGGAAAGCACAGATTGCAAAAGAGATAAAGAAGGAAACAATCTGGTTCTTGGTAACGGAAGAAGAGAAGACTCCAACCGCGCAGTAAGATGCAGCCAAAAGAATTGCACCAATGTAGCCACCGATGATTGGGCCTGAATCAACTTCGCCAAGCAGGCAGCAGGTTAGCACATAAAACAGTGTTGGAACCAAAAGCATTACGCAGGAAACAAGGGAAGCAAGGTATTTTCCTGCCACTACGGAAAGCGGTGTTACCGGAAGGGTAAGCAGGGTTTCCATGCTGCCGCTTCTCTTTTCCTCGCTAAAGACGCGCATGGTAAGGGCCGGAATAAAGAAGCTAAAGAAATATGGAAGGAACTCAAAGAAGCCCCTAAGTTCAGCACGTTTTATAAGGAAGAAAGTTGCAAAAAACCTTATTCCCGCAACCAGCAGGAACACAACACAAACAATATATGGTATAGGGCTTGTGAACAAAGCAGAAAGTTCACGTGAACAGATGACCGCCCAAGAAGCCTTTTTCTTATTAGACATTGCTTTCACCTCCAGTTGTTAATGTTCTGAACACATCTTCCAGACTGTTCTTTGCCAAGTCCAGCGAATACAAATCCCACTTGCGGTCAAGGACAAAAAGCGCAACGGAGGGACGCACATCTTCACCGTTTTTAAGGGAAGCGGAAGCCTCGTCAAGTGAAATAACCGCATTCACTTTGCCGCCTTCCATGACTGTTGAGCATGAGGCAACAAAGGGCAACGTTTCCAGGGCAGATTTTACATCCTCTGCAGAAGGGCCGCCAACAGTAAGCACAACAGAAGCTTTCTGGCCGTACTTCTGACGCAAAAGGGCTGTGGGGCTGTCTGCAACTTTTTTTCCGCCACTGATGATGATGACGCGGTTGCAGAGCATTTCCACTTCGCTAAGGATGTGGGTGGAAATTATAACGGTTCTTGTCTTTCCTATTTCCCTGATGAGGGAACGCACTTCGCTTACCTGGTTGGGGTCAAGGCCGCTTGTTGGTTCGTCAAGGATAAGGATTTCCGGGTCTCCCATAAGGGCATGGGCAAGACCTACGCGCTGACGGTTTCCGCGGGAAAGGTCGCCAATATTTTTGTGCATCTGATCTTTTAAGCCGCAGATACGCGCAAGCTCGGGAACTTTTTCCTTCTTGTCTTTTCCGAGTGTATCTGCAATGTAGCAAAGGTAGTCATAAACAATCATGTCGCTGTAAAGGGGTGCGGACTCCGGCATGTAACCTATCTTTGCCTTTGTCTGAACACCGTTGGCCGCAACATCAAGGCCGTCAACTTCCACACATCCGGAAGTAGGTTCAAGGTAGCCTGCAATCATGCGCATGGTCGTAGTTTTTCCGGCTCCGTTTGGCCCCAAAAGACCCACTATCTCACCGGTCTGAATTGAAAAGCTAATACCGTCAACCGCCCGGAAGTCTCCAAAGCAGCGGGAAACGTTTTTTACTTCTATCATTTTCCAGCTCCACAAGCAAATTTTTCCTCCCATTTTATAGAGATAGGTGCAAAATTGCAATGGCAATTATGCAATGGCAAAATTGCTCCTTTTATTTTTGCAAAATTTCGTATATAGTATAAGAGAATAATAAATCCTGCCGCGTTTGCTGAAACATCAGGGGCAACTAATCAACCCCAAAGTAATTGACGAAACTGATGATTTTCTATTTGACAAATGTAAATACTTGAGTATATACTAAAAATTGCAGGAGGTACCTTATGTATGCTACAAAAGTATTTACAAGTGGAAACAGCCAGGCTGTAAGAATTCCAAAGGAATATCATATTGACCACTCCGAAATATTCATAAAAAAAATTGGAACAACAATTATTCTTTATCCTCAGAATCGCCCTTGGGAAAATCTAAAAAAAAGCCTTTCAGAATTTACAGATGAT
>JAGCWT010000216.1 GCA_017961705.1 Treponema sp. | reverse complement strand
TAAAAATACGTTCCGTTGTTGGCAAATCCAAATTCGCCTGCCAATTTTCTTAATCCTGGAAAAGTCATTTCTCTCTCCTTTTAATTTGCTAGTGTTTTCTTTTGTTTTTGAAGGATGTAGTTGTATAAATGCCTTACTTTTTCTTCGCCGCTTTTGTATTTTTTTAGCACGGACAAATTCTTTGCGGAAAGGTCAAAGTTTATGTTCAGTTTGGCCTTGGGATTTTTCTTTAGAAGCAGTTCGGTAAAAGAAATTAGTTCTTCAACTTCGGGGCTGCCAATTCCAAATCCGTTCCACAGGTCAAGGCTTTGCTCTCCTGCGTGAACAATGAATTTTGGCTCGGCAGATTCTTCTTTGCGCTTGCTTATCTCTAGGCAAAAATCAACGCTGTCTACGCTATGCCACTGAATAAGCTCTGACTTTAGGCTAAAGAATTTTTTGTGGATAATGCCTTCGTCGCGCACCCTTATGTTGTAGAAGATGCTAAAGACAAAAAAGAAAAGCGCCACAAGTTCTATTACGATGCAGAATACCATGTCCCTTTCGTAAGAGCCAAGGCTGTACCTTCCACCCCTGTAGTTTTCTTTTGAATCTACTATTAGTGCAAAGAATTTGTTCATCCCAAAAAGCATGGAAAAGACTGCCTTAAGAATATAGTATGAAATTGGAATCCAAAGCACAAATCCTGTGAGCGAAAAGATGTGGCACCCTATTGGCGCAAACATCAGCTCACCCTTCTTTATCCCAAACAGCAGCTTCATAATAGCCACATATTTATCCATTAAAAACAGCATGACAAATACCATCTGTGCGCAATAAACAATCATGAAAAAAATAAAAATTACAATTTGAGAAGAACTTCGTCTTTGAGCTTTATTAATATAGTACATGATAAATCCCTCTGTTCACTATTCAATATCATAATTTGAGATTCTGAGTCAAGCTCAGAATGACACAAAGGTAATTGCATTATTATGTAGTACGATAAAAATGTGGGGTTCTTAGGGGCCTTGTTGCTAACCCGCCCTCCATGGCTCGATATTGTTTGGCAAGCAAGAAAAAACGACGCTGAAACCGATAAGTAGAACTTTCTCAAAAAAAACATTTGTTGAACGAAAAATTCGGGTTCTTAGGGCAGAGCCCTAAGCCGTGCCCAAGTAAAGGGGGAGGTTTGGAGGGGGAAAAACTGCGGGCTTCGGACTCCGAGCTGGTTTTCCCCCTCCAAAGTTAGGGGTTCAAGGGAACTCCCTTGATAATTATCGTATTAGTATTCGTCAGCGCCGCCCTTCTTGTAAAGAGCTGCCATGCCGCCACCAGAACGCTGGGTTGCAGTGTGGATTCCAGGACGTGTGTGGCTTCCGCCTTTTGCCCTGGAGCTGAATCCTCTGCCACGGTCGCGTCCCCAGTCGTCATCATCACCACGGGCAACTGCATAGCGGTCTCCGCCGAACCTTCTGTCGCGTCCAAAACCACCGTCGCGGTCCCTGTCGCGTCCACCTCTGCGGCCTCTGCGTGAGCGTCCGCCTCTTCCACCAAAGTCGTCGCCGTAGCTGTCTCCGCCCTGAACAGACTTGGAGTCTACGTGCATGTGTGGAAGTGAAGTGTCCATCTTGGAAAGGTCAAGTGCGCGTTCTCCTGCTTCTTTTGGAAGTGTAACAAGACAGAATCTTTCTGCCATGTCTATGTCGTCCACCTGCCTGTTCTGTACGCCAACAAGGTCGCTAAAGAATTCTGCTACACGGCGAGGATCGTACCTGTCTTTCCAACCAAGCTGAACAAAAAGGCGAATCTGGTTTTCTGAGACAGAAATTCCGTCCCTTTCACGTCCGCCTCTAAAGCCACGGTCTCTGTCTCTTCCGCCGCGGTCTCTTTCGCGTCCGCCACGGTCACCGCGGTCTCTGTCTGCGCGTCCTGCAAGGCTTGTGCCTATTTTGCTGTAGCGCTTTACGCTGAGTTCTTTTCCGTATGTTGCTGCCAAAAGCGATGCTACAACGTCCTGGGGATTCTGACCGCTACAGATTTCTTCTGCAAGCTTGTCAAAGATTGGGTCGCCCTTGCGGAGCTGTGGAGCGGATTTTTCTTCTGCAGAAGCTTCTGAATCTTCCTTCCACTGTTCGCCTATGGTCTTTTCTGAGTCGTCAGATTCATCTGCCTTTTTGGCTTCTGCTTCGCCAAGGCCAATCTGTTCTTTTACTTCTTCAAAGAGGCGCTGCTTTTTTGCATTGAGTACTTCTTCTATAGAAGGAATTGTTCCTTCCGTCATCTCTCCCTTTGCCATGCGCTTTACTGCATTGCGGAGGAAGTTGAGCTTGCGTCTTGATTCTTCCGGACGGACGAATGTTACAGCCATTCCTTCTGCACCTGCACGGCCTGTACGTCCAATTCTGTGGACATAAGTTGCTGCGTCAAAAGGAAGCTCGTAGTTGATTACGTGGGTAAGACCGCCAATGTCTATACCGCGGGCTGCAACGTCTGTTGCAACGAGTATGCGTGTCTTCTTTGCGCGGAAACGTGCAAGGATTTTTTCGCGCTGTCCCTGAGGAATGTCTCCGTGGAGTGCTGCAACCTGGTAGCCCTTTTCGTCAAGAACCTTGTTCAGCATGTCTGCGTCTGACTTTCTCTGTACGAATACAAGTCCGTAAAAGTCTGGAGAGATGTCTATAAGGCGTACAAGTGCCTCAATCTTTTCGTTCTGGCGGAGAAGCCAGTATTTCTGTTCAATAAGGAGAGGCTCTTCTTCGTGGCCTTCTTCTTCAACGATTTCGTAGTCACCCATGAACTTCTGGGCAATCTTAAGAATTGGCTGAGGAACTGTTGCGCTAAAGAGGAGTACGCGGCAGTCTGGGTTTGCGGCAGAGAAAATGTTTTCTATGTCGTCAACAAATCCCATGTCCAGCATTTCGTCGCCTTCGTCAAGGATAAAGTAGTCAATCTTGCTGATGTCAAGAACACCGCGGTCCATAAGGTCCTGTACGCGTCCTGGAGTTCCAACTACGATTTCTACACCGCGGCGGAGGGAACGCATCTGTTCGCCCATGGAAGCTCCACCGTAAACTACGGCAGTGCGTGGGCAGCGTCCTGTTGTGAACGAAGCCATTTCTGTACAGGTCTGCATGGCAAGTTCGCGGGTTGGTTCAAGGATGATGGCCCTTACGTGGTCGCTTTCTTCGCGGAGGGTCTGAACGAGTGGCAGTCCGAATGCTGCTGTCTTACCGGTACCTGTGCGGGCTCGGGCAATAACGTTTGCGTCTCCGTTCAAGAGGCGGGGTATTGCAAGCACCTGGATTGGTGACGGTACGCGGAAGCCCTTCTTGCGGATTGCTTCGAGTGTAATTTCGTCAAGGCCAAGGTCTTCAAAGTGAATTGTTTCGTCTTCTGCTTCGTCGGCAATTTCTTCTGCTGGCGGAACAGATGATTCTGTCTTTGGCTGTGATTTTTCTTCTGAGTTTTCCGTGGCAATTGCTTCGGAAACATTCTGATCAGCGGACTGTACTGCCGCGTCCTGTGGAAGGGATGTAGAAACTTCCGCTTCCTGTGAGAGAGTAGATTCTTCCATTATGTTTTCCCCATGCGCTTTTTGCGCTGCATGAATTGCCTTGGAACCGCATAATGAAAAAACAAAACCGTTTCTTGATTGATTTTCCCCTGTACCAGACGCGGTCTACGGGCTTTCATGCCATGTAAAGTTTGCATAGTTTAGTAAATTTTTCAAAAGTTTGCAAGGGTTTGCAAAGGTTTTTTGCGGAATTCAAGGGAAAATTCTGTCTTTTTTTTACATTGCGTGGCTTTGCGGAGCAGAAGGGCAGCATAAAAAAGCGCGGCAGGCACTGGAGGGGCGAGTTGCTTGCAACTCGTTGCGCTAGCAATGGAGCGGGTAGGGTCCCGCGGAACCCCGGAAGCGCCACCCAAAAGGGACGGATGGCAGCGGTTTAGCTTTTTGCCTACAAGGCAAGTGCCGCAGAATTAAAAAATAAAATCAGGAAAATTTACGCAAATGTGTCAGTTTTTGAATTTTTACGGCTAATTAATAGGTATGAACAAAAATTTTTTTTGCAATGGCCACGTTTTTCTGCTGGCTTTTATTTTGTTTTTTGTAGCGCTGCCTGTTTTTGCGGATGCTGCATCTTCTGCCCTGCTTAGGAATGCGGTTCAAGAGGTTGTGCCTGCAAGCCCTCCTAAGATTTCTGCGGCAAAGAAGAAGGGGTTTTTTAAGGGGGCTGTGCTTTCTTCTGCGGCAAAAATGGATAAGCCTTTGGGGGAAGGTGGAGGTGATGCCAAATATAAATTTGACGGTGGTGTAAAGCTTGACTTTACGGGGCTTTCACTTTTTGCGGGGGCGGGGCTTCCTTTGCAGACTGCTGATGAGCTTAAGAGTGGGCTTGACGGAGGCTTTTCTTGTGTAAGGGAAGAGGCTGTTAAGCGCTGGGGTGTCTTGGCTCAGAGTCCGGGGGCTTTTCCTTTGCGGGCAAGGGCTGCCTTGGGGACGCTTTCTTTTTCGCATGCAATTTCTCTTTTTAAAAGTCCCTTGCTTTCTGGTGGCAGTTCGCTTAGGGGCGTTTCTTTTGCAAAGGGGGATATTGGTTTTTCCATGCCCTCCCTTTCTTCTGCCCAGAGGGAGGAGTCTGTTTTTGCAAGCCTTGGTGTGGGGCAATCTTCTTTTAGGCCTGAACTTTGCGCCATGTATTCCAAGGAGCAGGGGCGGGCGCTTAGTCTTAACCTTCCCTTTGAATTTGCAAAGGGCTGTCTTTTTGAGGCTGGACTTGCGGCGGGTGCTTTTACCCATGGCAGGGGCTATTCTTCTTCTTGGTTTAGCAAAAGTCTTCCTTATAAAGAGCAGGAATATGCGGCTTGTTGCGGGGTTTTGAACCTTAAGCTTCCTTTTGCAAAGTCTTCGTCTGTTTTTGGGGCCAACCAGAATCCATCTGGTGGCTTTTACCGCTGGTTTAGGACTGTGGACGGCTTTGACCTTCCTTCTAGGCTTGGGCTTACTTCTTTTTCCGCTGGCTTTTATGGCGCAGATGCTGGGCTGATTACGGCAAGCGGTTCTGCTTCTGATGTTGCAAGGCAGTTTTTTGCCTGCGCTTCACATGCATTTTATGTTGGGGATTCTCTTTTGCGGGGCGGTGCTTCTTTTAGGCGGACGGTTTACGGGGCGGCTTCTGGTTTTTCGGCTTCTGGTTTTTCGGCTTCTTCGTCTTCTGCATCGTCTGCATCTTCTGCATCTTCTGCATCTTCTGCCAAGGGGGAGGGCAGGGAGCGTGATTTGCTTAGGGCGGATTTTTCTTTGAACCGGGGCAGGGCGGCTTTTTCTTTGTACGCAAGCGGAGAATTTGAGGCGCAAAAGGAGAGCGTTTACAAGGCGGGTCTTTCGTGGAAGCAGAATTTTGATTTTGTTCGCTCATCCATGTCTCTTTCTGCAAGGAAGGCTGGGGAAAAGGACACTCTTTGCCTGAAGCTTTCTTTGCGGCCTGAAGTTTTTCCCGATGACTTTTCGCTTTCCTTGGGGTGCGGTGCGACTGGCAATATAATAGAAGGAAAATTGAATGGCGAAAAAATTGATTCGTCTTTGGCGGTAAGCTTTAGGGGCCAATCCCTGTGTGTGAATGCGAAATTTTCATTTTCTTGTGAAATTCAGTAAAGATTTTCCAGAATTTGTTCCTAAAGTCCTCTGTACCTATTGAATTTTCTGGTTATTTCTAGTAAAGTAATGCGATAATAATATACATTATGCGAAATTGTCTTTGTTTCGCGGATTGTTACTTATGAATTCTTTTTTGAGAGGTACACAATATGGCTTTTGATATTACTAAAGTTCGTAATATCGGTATCAGTGCCCACATTGACTCAGGTAAAACAACTACATCTGAACGTATTTTGTTTTACTGTAACAAGATTCACCAGATTCATGAAGTTCATGGAAAAGACGGTGTAGGCGCTGTAATGGATTCAATGGACTTGGAGCGCGAACGCGGAATCACAATCCAGTCAGCTGCTACACAGGTTCAGTGGAAGGACATCACGATCAACTTGATCGACACCCCAGGCCACGTAGACTTTACCGTAGAAGTAGAGCGCTCACTCCGCGTTCTTGACGGTGCTATCATGATTCTTTGTGCTGTTGCAGGCGTTCAGTCCCAGTCAATTACTGTAGACCGCCAGCTCAAGCGCTATCATGTACCCCGCATTGCATTTGTTAACAAGTGTGACCGCCAGGGTGCAAACCCAATCCGCGTATGCCAGCAGCTTCGCGAGAAACTCGGTCTTAACGCATATATGATGGAAATCCCGATCGGACTTGAAGACAAGCTCCAGGGTGTAGTAGACCTTATTGCTATGAAGGCTTACTACTTTGAAGGCCACGACGGTGAAGAAGTTCGCGTTGCAGAAATTCCTGCCGAATTGCTTGACCAGGCAAAGGAAAAGCGTGAGCAGCTCCTCGACGCAGCATCCATGTTTGATGATTCCCTTATGGAAGAAATCATGGAAAAGGGCTACGATGATGTAGAAGACGCAAAGGTTATCGAAGCTATCCGCAAGGGTACACTTGCAGAACAGTTTGTTGGCGTATTCTGCGGTTCCGCACACATGAACAAGGGTATCCAGCCTGTTCTTGATGCAGTTGAGCGCTACCTGCCTAACCCGACAGAAGTTCACAACTTTGCTCTTGACCGCGACAACAACGAAGCTCAGGTTGAAATCTTCAATACAGCAGACAAGCCTTGTGTTGCTTTGGCATTCAAGCTTGATGACGGTCAGTATGGCCAGCTTACTTATACACGTATCTACCAGGGTAAGATTGTTAAGGGTGATGAACTCTTTAACACACGCGCACAGAAGAAGTTCAAGGTTGGACGCATTGTCCGTATGAACGCAGCTGCAATGGAAGATATTAACGAAGGTATGCCGGGCGACATTATCGCTTTGTTCGGCGTTGACTGTGCTTCCGGTGATACATTCTGCGGTGGCGGCCTTAACTACACAATGCAGTCTATGTACGTTCCTAACCCGGTTATTTCTGAAGCTATTGCTCCAAAGAACAAGTCTGATGCTGCAAACATGGCAAAGGCTCTTAACCGCTTTACAAAGGAAGACCCGACTTTCCAGACCTACGTTGATCCTGAATCAAACCAGACAATCATCAAGGGTATGGGTGAGCTTCACCTTGCAGTTTACGTAGAACGCATGAAGCGCGAATACAAGTGCGAAGTAGAAGTTTCCCAGCCAGAAGTAGCTTACCGTGAATCAATCACACAGCGTGCAGAATTCAACTACACACACAAGAAGCAGACTGGTGGTTCTGGTCAGTACGGTCGCGTAGCAGGCTTTATGGAACCTCTTGCTGACAAAGACTACGAATTTGTTGATTCAATCAAGGGTGGTGCTATTCCTAACGAATACATCCCATCTTGCGACAAGGGCTTTAGAAAGGCTATGGAAAAGGGTTCCCTCATCGGAGCTCCGGTTGTTGGCGTAAAGATGACAATCAACGATGGTCAGTATCACCCAGTTGACTCTTCTGACCAGGCATTCCAGACAGCAGCTTTGTTTGCTTTCCGCGAAGGCTACCAGAAGGCAAAGCCAGCAATTCTTGAACCTATCATGAAGGTACAGATTGCAGGTCCTACAGAATTCCAGGGTAACATGTTCGGCCTTATCAACCAGAGACGTGGTGTAATCATCGATTCAACAGATGAAAACAACACTTCTACGGTAAACGCTGAAGTTCCTCTTTCTGAAATGTTCGGATTCTCTACAATTCTCCGCTCTTCAACACAGGGTAAGGCAGAATTTACAATGGAATTCGAAAAGTACGCAAAGGTGCCTAACGCTGTTGCAGAAGAACTGATGAAGAAGTATCAGGAAAAACGCAAGGCTGAGCAGGCTGGCAAATAAGGAGTAAGCAATGGCTAAACAGGAACTTTTTGAACGCAGCCCAGTGCGCGCTTTTGACGAAGTTGCAAACGGTGGTCTTAAGGCTGGAGAACTTGGTCTTTTGACTTCAAAGAAAGGTTTGGGAAAGACATCTGTTCTTGTACAGTTCGGTATGGATACCCTTCTGAACAACAAGCAGCTTGTTCACGTTTCTTTTGACCAGAAGTCAGACAACGTAATTTCTTGGTACGATGGAATTTTTAACGAAATCTCCAAGAAGAAGCCTCTTCCTAACGCAGCAGATGTAAAGGAACAGCTTAACCGCAACCGCACAATCCTTAACTTTAACCAGGACAACTTTAACCTGGAAAAGGTAGTAAACACTCTTAACGCACTCAAGGCAGGCGGAACTGGTGTTGCTGGCGTTGTAATTGACGGTGTTGACTTTGCAAAGGTAAAGGAAAACGACATTCAGTCTGTTGCAAGCTATGCAAAGGCTGCTAAGGTAAAGGTTTGGATTAGCGCTACATCAACCAGCGAGAATCTTGAAGACCAGGCTCCAAAGGCTGTTCTTCCTTATTTTACAGCTGTTGTTCACCTTGTTGCTTCTAAGGCAAACGGAACACAGGTAAAAATCCTTAAGATGGGCAAGAAGGGTGCTATTGATTCAAACCTCAAGCTTGATTCAAAGACCTTGCTTATCACAAACAAATAAGCTGAATAACCTTTAGCAAATGCCGGATGGTTCTTGCCGTCCGGTATTTTTTTTGCCCAATGCGCTTGTTTTGCAGTTGGTTCGCAGTTGATGTGCGCGGATTTATGAAATTTTTAAGGTTTTTTGTACTAAAAAAATGTGTGGTAGTTTTTGCGGCATTTTAGTATAAAAGTGCCATGAGAGATTTTCAGTTTTTAAGTTTTATAAAAGAATCGGGAAAGTTGTTTCTTAAAAAGAATGTTCTGGCCTTTGCAATTTCTGCATTTCTTTTTGTTCCCCTTGTAACAGGGTGCGGTGCAGGCGGCGGTGGTGATGATGATGACGGTGAATTTACCACTCCTGTCTTGGACGGAAGACTAACAGGCTACATGGGAGACCTTTCTAGTCCAAGCGTTCCTTGCAGCGGAAGAACCTTATATATTTCTGCAAGTGCTTCAAGTGAAGGAAGCGGCACAAGTTCAAGCCCATTCAAGACATTTGATGTGGCAACAAGAGCTTTGCAACCGGGCGACACTCTTGTAGTACAAGGAACGTTCACAAATCCGGAAAGAATAAAGCTTACTTCTATTCATGGAAATGCCAGCAACTACATAACAATCAAGGGAGCAAGCGGGGCGGAACTTTCAGGAGCAAACATAACTGCTAACAACAACAAAATCCTTAAGATAGAAGATTGCTCCTACCTAAAGATTGAAGGCCTTACTTTTAAAGACCATGTGAATACAAAAAACGGTGGTGGCGGCATAGGAGTGTATCCTCCTGCAAACCACATAGTAATAGACAACTGCAACTTTACAAACCTAAAGACAACGGAACCGACAAACCACGGCACAACAAACGGAATCATTGTCTACGGAAATTCCACAAGCAGTACCATACACGACGTTTTCATCAGCAACAACTCTTTTAGCAACATGGCAACTGGCTGGGCAGAGTGCCTTACCGTAACCGCAAACGTTGAATACGTAAACCTCATACACAACACCATAGACACAACCGGCAACATAGGCATAGACGTTGGCGGAAACTACGGTTACTGCGACGACCCTTCAAAAGACTTTGCCCGCTACATTTACATCTATGACAACACGGTAAAAAACTGTGTCTCCCCCAATGCAACAGCGGGAAGCATCTACTGCGACGGCGGCCAGCACATCATAATTAGGAACAACCATCTTTATAATGGAGAGACAGGATTCAGCACTGGTGCAGAACAGGTTCCGATAAGCGAAAACTATTCCACCGGTGACATTTTAATTGAAGGTAACTATGTAGAAAATTTCCATCACGGCGTATGGCACTGTGGCGGCTACCAGACAAACTTGGGCTGGGTACAGAACGTAAGGTTCACAAACAACACCGGCAAGAATACGGGCTTCGGAAGGCACCAGGCGGTAATCGTCTTTAACAAGTGCCGCAACATAGACTTTAGCGGAAACACCTTTACAAACCCAGACCATTCAGGCGTAACAAAAATCTACTATACATTCCTCGCGCAACATCAGCCCGATTACACCCAAAACGTAATAGACCAAAACAATTCCTGGGGCTGGTAGCGGAGACCTGTACGTAAATCAATTTTCAAAATTCATTCTTATGCAAAATTGATTTCCATGTTACCCGCTAGACACGATTGCATTTTTATGCAATACTATCCATAGTAGCAAAGGCGCAGCGTTATGACTTGTCATAAGACTTGTCATAATTCTGTGCCTTTTTTTTATGTGGAGGTGCTTATGATAGATGTCATAGCAAAGGTGAACGGCGCGGTTAACGGCGTTGTTTGGGGTGTTTTCGGAATCGTATTGCTTTTTGCGGCCGGAATAATCATGACCCTTGTGAACAAGGGATTTCAGTTTACACACTTTGCCCATTGGATTAAAAAAACAATTGGCGCTATTTTTACTGACCGCCACATAACGGCTCATACAGCAAAAGACAATAAGGCTATCTCGCAGTTTCAGAGTCTTTGCACTGCTATGGCTGCCACAATCGGAACTGGAAATATTGTTGGCGTTGCAACTGCAATAATTGCTGGTGGCCCCGGAGCAATATTCTGGATGTGGATTATGGCCATATTCGGTATGATGACAAATTATTCAGAAAACGTGCTTGGCATATACTTTAGAAGAAAGAGTGCAACTGGTGAATGGCGCGGCGGAGCAATGTACTACCTAAAGGACGGTCTTGGCGGCTACAAAGGCATGAAGAAGATTGGCTGCGTACTTGCCTTCCTTTTCTGCCTCTTCTGCCTTTTGGCAAGCTTTGGCATTGGAAACATGAGCCAGGTTAATTCCATTGCAGGAAACATGACTAGCGCATTCAGCGTGCCTGCCTGGGTTACAGGAATTGTGCTTGTTATTATTGCGGCCTTGGTTATCCTTGGCGGCTTAAAAAGAGTTGCAAGTGTTTCAGAAAAGCTTGTTCCGTTTATGGCACTTTTGTATATCATTGGCGCTCTTGTGGTAATCCTTTCCAATGCATCTGCAGTTCCACAGGTATTTGCTTCCATATTCAAGGGAGCATTTGCCCTGCGTGCGGCTGGCGGCGGACTTGTTGGCTACGGAGTGCAGAAGGCTATAACCTGGGGCTTTAAGCGCGGTGCCTTTAGTAACGAAGCCGGCCTTGGTTCATCCGTAATGGTTCACTCAAGCTCCAACGTAAAAGAACCGGTTCAGCAGGGAATGTGGGGAATCTTTGAAGTCTTTGCAGATACAATAATCGTTTGTACTTTGACAGCCCTCGTTGTCCTTTCTTCCGGCTGCGTTGATTTGGAAAGCGGTGCGGTTATTGCCAAGAGTGCAGGGGCGGGTCTTGTAGGAGAAGCCTTTGGCACGGTCTTTGGTTCAGGCGGTTCAAAGTTCATAGCAATTGCAATCCTGCTCTTTGCCTTTTCCACAACACTGGGTTGGAGCCACTACGGTGCAACTGCATGGCAGTACATCTTTGGCGAAAAGACCCAGGTCATCTACAAGGCCCTCTTTGTTGCCATGATTTTCTTTGGCTGCATAATGAAGCTAGACCTTGCATGGGATCTTAGCGACACCTTCAACGGCCTCATGATGATTCCAAACCTTATAGGAGTCCTTTCCCTTTCGCCTCTTGTAGCCCGCATCACCGCAAACTACATTAAGCGCATCATTCACGGAAAAGACGAAAAGCCCATGCTTTCTGCATTTGAATAATGTAGCTTAAAATTGGGGCAGGGCTTTGGGGAATGTAATCCTCATAGCTCTGCCCTTTAGCAAGAAAACTACCGCAAGAGTTTAAACTGTTTTTATCGCGTTTTTTTAATAGCTTTTGTTATCTTCTAGGAAATAAAGTTTTATAAAGTCGATTATATTTGTGCCGATTCCTACTCCATGCAATTCTTTAGAAATTCCAAGTCTGCCAATTTTTACGGAGGGATAGCTTCTTAAATATTTTTCCTTATTGAAGTTTTTCTTTTTAAACTTATTGAATTGATTATTTGACGCAAAATCCGTGACTGCAATTTTGTCATTTGAAAGTGTAAAATATGCTAATACTTTGTCTGTTTTACCTTTTTCAACGACAACATACGGCATAGCAATTAACTGTTTCTTGTAAAACTGAACTTCATTCTTTATAAAATCATTTAAATCTTCATCGCCACAGTCAAATTCATCTGTTGGTATGTCACTTTCAAATTTAT
>JAGCWT010000016.1 GCA_017961705.1 Treponema sp. | reverse complement strand
CGGAATTACATCCGGGACCAAGAAGAAGAAGACCGCAGACAAGATGGGCAACAATAGTTAAGCCTGTGGCCGTAGGCTAGGCTAACCGCTTTGAGCGGTTCACATTTCAAGCCACCACCTCTGGTGGTGGTAGATGACTTTCCAGGCTGAACAGATAAAAGTTTCTGTTCAGCTTTTTTTTATTCATTTTTTGGACGGCAGGCCCTTTTTTACTGTGCCCGGTCCTTCGGAACCGGTCAAACTTATATGTAATCCCCGCTTTCCGGGGTTCCGGCCTTCGCCTTCATTGCCTAGCGGCAACGAGTTGCAAGCAACTCGCCCCTCCAATCGGGCGTAGGAGTTGTGTGCTTTACGAGCTTTACGAGCTTTACGCTATATATAGTGTATATTATAGAAAAAATAGTAAAAACAACCATATTTCTTTAGCTTTTATTTCATAAAATTCCCAGCCTGTGGATAACTTTTGGAAAACTTTCCCTTTTGAATTCAAAGAATTTTTTGAATTTGTAAATTCTTTAATTATAAGAATTTATGAATTTGTTTGAATTTCACAGAATTTTTTGCCCTGTGGATAATTTGGGGAGAATTTTGTTTCACGTGGAACGAATTCACATTAATTGGTAAACAAAAAGTGTCATTCCCGAGATAACAAATAACGTCATTCTCGAGATAAACAGATAATGTCATTATCGAGATAAGCAGATAATGTCATTCTCGAGATAAACAGATAATGTCATTCTCGAGATAAACAGATAATGTCATTCTCGAGATAAACAGATAATGTCATTCTCGGGCTCGACCCGGGAATCTTTTTCCAGACTTTGTTGCTTCGTAAAAGATAAAGTCAAACCAGAATAAATCTTATTCTTAATAAATAGTTTCACGTGGAACAAAGTTGCATTAATTAGTAAACAGAAAAGTTTCATTATTGATATAAACAAATCATGTCATTCTCGGTCTAGTCCCAACAAACAGTTTCTCGTGGAACAAATCTACATTAATTGGCAAATAAAAAATGTCATTATCGAGATAAACAGATAATGTCATTCTCGGGCTTGACCCGGGAATCTTTTTTCCCAGACTTTGTTTTTTCGTACATGATAAAGCCGAACCAGAAATAGTCTTGCCGCTTACAAATAGTTTCACGTGAAACAAAGTCACATTAATGAGACTCCAGCATCCCTCTTTGATATTGTAATTTGTGTTTTTAAGCCAAACTCTTAATGGCGCAAAGTTAATGGTATTGGTCTAAGCTGTCTTTAAATATTTTTACGCTCACCTGTTTCACGTGAAACAAAAACTTTGCTACTCGATAAATAGAAGGTTCAATTTTTGGTTTTGCAATCATTGCAGTATCATACTGACCCCAGTAATCTTTTAAAGCAGGGTAGAGGTTTTCTTTTTAAACCTCAACCTTACTTAGTCTAAAACGCAGCGCAACGTTATTTGTTAAAAATCCAGCCACGGAAGTAATAGACTTTTGTCCTGCCTCTATATGTCCATTATCATATTCTACACAGCAATCTCTAAAAACAGCAAATCTTTATATTTAAGATCCTCATACCCTTTGAAAGGATCTTTCTTTCCACCACAAGAATGAATGCGTTTTTCTAAAGACCAAAAGCGCATTATATGAAACGGAATATCGTTTCACGTGAAACAGGTTTAACAAATATTTTTCCGTTTACCATCAATTAATAAGTGTTTTTTTCAGTGCCATTAACAAAAGAACTTGTCACATAAAACTTAATTCATGCGGAAGGTTTTCATACTGTCTTGTAAGCAACCATACCCCAACTGCAAGTCCTTTTAAGAACATGGGCTACGGAATCAGAGAACCCCTCGTTGCTTTGCATACGAATGTGTATCCTACAATCTTTAACTGTATATAACCAAAATAAAGACAGTTTTATAAGACATTCATGCCCACAGCTTGCTGCAATATCCGCTAGTAATTAGCGTGTGGTTGTATACAAAAAAAGTCAGAACAAATTATGTGTTACAATTCAAAATTAGCTTTTAGGTTCAATTTCAAGTTTTGAATCAGACCTGTCATTGTCTGGCTTGACGTGAGCAATCTTTCAAAGCGGATTATAGGGTCTTTCGCAACGAAGTTTCCAGTGAACCGATAATGAAACCTTTCTTGCTAAAAACTCGATATTTTGCTTTTTAGGCTGTATATAAATAGGGTAGGGTAAAAAAATCACTGGTAGAAAACCTGCAAAAGCCGTGTCTGTTATAAAAACAAATCACAGCCCTTGCAGTCTAGTTTAGTCTAATCTATTCTGTTTCACGTGAAACAGAATTCAAATCAAAGCGCAAAACCTTTGAGCCTCTGGAAGAAGTCCATTTTGCTTTGCGTGCTTCTGGAAGGGTAGAAATATCATCTGCATAAAAACCAAGGTTCTCAAACCAGTCTGCGGTTTGCGTTGTAAGCAAAAAAACACTCTTTGCATTAAGCTTAACCGCCTGCTTTACAAGATATTTTACAAGCTTTGGTCCTATGCCTACGTGAGAGAAAGTCTTGTTAACTGCCACACCTGCAATCTCCATCTGACCGTCATCGTATGGAATAAGGGATGCACAAGCGCGAATTGCTCCATCCAGTTCGTAAACAATGTAGTGCTGGAACTCTTCCAAAAGACCTGCCCTTGTACGGGGAAGTAAAATCCCAGCAGAAATAAAAGGCTTCATAACGTTAAGAACACCAGGAATATCGTCTCGGGTCATGGCACGGATTCCACCGTAATTGTTGTAATAAATCATTGTACCCGAACCAAGATCGCTGAATATTTCACATGGAATGGTTCCGTCCAAAGAACCGTTAAGAATGTGAACGCGGGTAACGCCAGAATTACAAGCTTCCTTTGCAAGTTGAAGCAGCAAGAAAATCTTTTCACGTGAAACATTTTCCGAAGCAGAAGAAACTACCGAATGTTCGGCAGTTGGCAAATTCGAATTTACCGATTGTTTATTAGTTGAAATTTTATTGGCTTTTAGGAATTCATCAACCTCTTCAAGATTCATGGCTGGAATATTTCCCTCCGGAGAAGTTCCAATTCCATCTGGCACCTTAAAACTTTCCGCAGAAATAGAAGCACCTGGTATAAGATAAAAAAGCTTGTCTGCTTTAAGGTGAACTGCAATTTGCTCTGCCAGCTGAATAGAAGAAATATTGTAGGGCTTTCCGGCAAGGCTCCAACCAATGCAAGGAAAAATTGGAACAAAACCGTTGGAAAGAATGTTCTCAATAGCGTCAACCTGGAGCTTGTCAATTTCCCCGGTAGTGCCATAGTCAAAACCGTCAATAATGCCCTTTCCCCTGGCACGCACCCAGTTACCAATAACTGCGTTTGTCTTTTCCCCTGCAAGAGCCGTCATAATCTGGTTAGAAACATCAAATGCTGCCATCTTAATCAGGGGCATGGCTTCCGGTTTTGTTATGCGGTAATCCTTGTGGAAGGACCATTCAATCCCCGACTTTTCAAGAATTTCATTTATCCGTTTATTGGCTCCGGGAACAACAATAACTTTGAGCCCAGCCTCGTGGATTCTGCAAATGTCTTTTATGTGATTTGTAAAAAGAGGCGAATCAAGAAGTTTGTCGTCAATGTAGATAATAACCAGTGCATTCTTAAAGCGCCTAAGATAGCGGATTACGTCCCTAATACTTTCTGCCTTGTCATGAATCAAATTTTCTTCTGTCATGATTTCAGTATCGTAAAGAACATGCGTTTAATCAATTACTATTAATTTGTATAGAGATTTTTTTTGGACGGCAGTTTTATTTAAATACATTTGTTTCCACGCAAACAGATATCTGTCATGGAACGGCTTTCCAGGGTTCCGCCTTTCGGCTCCATTGCCTTTCGGCAACCCGCTTGCGCGGGCCCTTCCAATCCGGCCTCATTTGTTCTGCCTGGCTTTTTCAGTATTAATCTTTGAGTAAAGACAACCGCAATAATCCTGCCTGTAAAGATCGTATTCTTTACTAAGTTCAAGACTCCTAAGGAAACCGCCCTTTTTCTTAAAGTCAGAAGTTAAAAAGCGCACAGAATTTTCTTTTTCAAGCTCAGCACCAATTTCATTAATCATAACTGAATCCTTGAATGGGCTAATTGAAAGCGTAGTGCAAAACCAGTCAAAATTATTTTCAATTGCATAAGCGTAGGCTTTTTTCATTCTGAATTTATAACAGCGTCTGCAGCGAATTCCTTTTTCTGCTTCCTGCTGCAGCTCCACTTCATTCAGGACATTTGTTGCTTCAAAAAAATCCTTTGGCTCGTAGGAAGAAACTACAATCTTAACCTTGTTTTTTACGGCCGGTTCAAAGCGTGGAATAAAGTCTTTCAATTCATTCAAACGCCGCTCGTATTCTTTTTGCGGATAAATGTTGGGGTTGTAATAAAAAATCGTAATGTCAAAAAACGAAGAAAGATACTCGATTACATAAGAAGAGCAGGGACCACAGCAGGCATGCAAAAACAGCGTCGGTTTTTTTTCCTGAGGATTTATCTTCTTAAGAATTTCGTCCAGCTGTTTCTGGTAATTGATTTTTTGAATCTGCCCTTTCATCGTCCTGTTAGCATAGCATTATTTTTACGATTGGGCAAACTGTAAAATTAGGTGCGGCAAAAAAAATACCGCAAGAAAAACTTTCTTACGGCTTACGTTGTACCGGGGAGACTTCGCAGCCAGTCATGTTGTTTGGTACAGACTAAAATAAGCGATACCCGTTGGGTGCAACTCTCATAGGATATAAAAAATATTTTTCTTCTACCATGAAACCATAATACCGTTTTTGGACAAAAAGTAGTATTCATATTAAGACTTTTGAAAATTTTTTCTCTGGACCATACTCTATTTGCTAACCCGCGTTCCAGGGTTCCGGCTTTCGCCTCCATTGCCTGGCGGCAACCGCTTCGCGGCCCTTCCAATCGGGGGTAGTCTTTATTTGCTGTACAAAAACTGAACCTTAACCAAGGAATTTTCTTCTGCAGCGTCTGCAAAGGTTTGCTTGAAGGATTCAAAATATTCGCTTCCAAGATGTTCTTCGGCTTGCTGGCAAGAAGTGAATGTTATGTCCCAAAAAGGATGGTCGTCGCACAGAATGTCAAATAGCGCATCCAAATTGTTTCCGTAGTATTCGGGGAATTTTAAAACAGATGCAAGCAACTGGTGGAGAGAGGCCTTTGTTTCTACACCAATCAAGTCAATGGTAAAAGAATCAGCCTTAAACTCTTTTTCCGCCGAATTTTCTGCAAGCCCGCGTATTTCACTCACTTTTCTTCTCCATACAAAAGAACGAACGTTTGGTAGTGGTCGCCTGTGTAATAAACCAAGCCGTCATTCGAAAAGACAATTCTTTTGGCACCACGGCTAGATTTACCCAGCGTATCTATGTCACATTCGGTGTAGGTGCGTCCCTTTGCCTTGGGAAGAATGCCTTCCCGGTTGTGGAATCTGTCCCCACCGATGCACTTGTTTTCTGCCTTTAGGTTTACACCCTGGGCTTCTTTCTTTGTAATAAAGTTGTCTGGCAAATGCTTGTACAGGTGGATATAAAGGGCAACGTCTTCTTTGGATGTATAAATGCCGTCTTCTTTTAGCGAATTTTGTGAATCTTGCGAATTTAGCGAAGAACTTGTGTCTTCTTCAAATTCTTGGGTACAGTTGTTACTGTCTGCTTGGGGTACAGTTAGATCAGGTACAGATTGGGGTACAGTTTCTGCCACCAAATGGATTTCTTCATCCGCCAAGTCCTGGGTCTGGCTATTATGCTGAAATTTTGGCAGCAAAAACTTTGTAAATAAAAGTAGTGCCAGAAGAATGGAAAAAACTAATAGCTTTTTAGGTAATGTTTTGTTGCCAGAGGAATTTGATTCTTTCATAGTATGCAAGTTTGTTGAATGGTAAGTTATAGATTACCGGGCAATCTTTGGGTAAAGAATTCACCCGGCAATTTGTTGTTTTAGAAGTTGCTGCCGTTCCAGCCCCAGTTGTTTGTGCCCAAGTATTTTACGTAAACCTTGTCACCCGGGATTCCCAGCTCTTCGTTCAGTATTGAGCAGATTGCCTCTGTCATTTTTCCGCTGTCAGAAGATGAAACGTCTCCGAATACGCTAACGGAAACAAATGCTCCCTTTTCCAACTTTTTACCGGCAAACCAAAGGTCGTAATTGTCGTCAATTCCAACCATAAGGTAAGATTCCGGCTTGTGCAAAATGGAAACAGCTTTTCCGAGCTTTGCCTTGATGGATTCCTTTTTTTCCTGGCTAACAGGAACTGTGATTTTTGAGTCAATGAAAGGCATCTTTTTCCCTCCGTAAACATTTGTATAAATTATAAAGCGCAGTAAAAAGTGTGATTTTAAAACCCCGCTTTTACTGCGCTTAACTTTTACTCTACTATGCAGTCGTCCGACTTTTGCGTTGTAAGCGGCTTGCCGTCGGCGCAAAGGCTTATTTCAGCAATCTTGGCTGTTTTGCCTTGAATCTTTATCTCGACCTTGCAGAATTTGTCAATGTCGATTTTTGCAGGTTTTTCTGCATTAGGATCTACCCCTTCAAGAACAACCGGTGTTCCTGGTTTTGCCCAAGGAGCGGTCAGAAGTTCCACCTTTTCCTTTCCGTCTTCCATATAGTCGGCGGCAAGAAGCATTCCGTGGCTTTCCACACCGCGCATCTTGCGTGGGGCAAGGTTTGCTGCAATGATTACGTGCTGGCCAATAAGCTCTTCCGGCTTTAGGTAGTCGCGCAATCCAGACTGAACTATGCGCTCTGTTCCGCTGCCGTCATCCATGTGCTCAATGTAAAGCTTTTCTCCCTGCGGGTTGTTTTCCACGCTAAGGATTTTTGCAACCTTAAGCTCAATGTACTTGTTGAAGTGTTCTGCCTGGTTTTCTGCAAGTTTTGGACCTTCATCCTTTGCTGCTGCCTTTGGCTGGCTGGCATTCTGTTTTGGAGAAGGCTGCTTTGAAGATGGAGCTGCGGCTTCTATATTGTGTTCCTTTGGCTCGGTTGCCATAAGGTATTCAAGGTCAATTTCTCCTGCTACGCAAGGAACTGTAACCTGCCAGTTTTCAAGAACCTGCGGGTGGATTTCTCCAAAGATACCTGCCTGCTTTCCGTTTACCATGATAGCTGCCTGGCGGCCTGGAATAAAGCGGGGGTCATCGGCTTCCTTAACTTCGTACTTGTGGTCAAGGTAGTAAAGAAGTGTGCTTACTTCGCTTGCGGCATCGTTAAAGTTTGCGTTATTTGCGGCTGTCAAAAAGCCTAGGCTCTGGATAGTCTTTGTACCTGTGTTTTCGGAAGGCTCAATATAGGCAATCTTTCCCACTTCAAAGATTTTGTGGGGGTAAATTGCATTTCCACTCTGGCTTTCTGCTTCGAAAAGAGATGCAATAATTGACGGGCGGATGAACTGGTAGTTTTCGCTCATCGGGTTGGAGATTTCTATTACGTCCTTTCCGTCTATGCCCATGTTGTCGATGTATGTTTTCTTGGAACCCAGGTAGTTGAAAATCATTTCCTGGTAGCCCATGCCGGCCATTATGTTCTTTACCTTGCGGCTGTAAAGGGTAATGGGAAGCAGGCGGCCAATCGTAAAGTCATTGGGGGCTTCCGGCTTAAAGAAGTCAATGTCCTGGCCAATCATAACGTCTTCGATAACGTCTACTTCGTGGAGGAAGTCGTTGCGGTAGGGTGCTGGAGAAACAGTAAATACAACGTCACCGTCTTTGTCTTTTGAAGTAACGCTGTTGCCCATGCGCTCAAGAGCTGCAATAACATCGTCTTTTTTAAGGTCGCAGCCAAGCTTCTTGTTGATTGCGCTAAGCCTTGCATCTGTTGTGGGCTGGAAGTAATAAGGGGCAACCACATCCTTGCCAAAAAGCGTTTCGTAGGGGTGGCAAACCTTTACCGGCTGAATGCTGTAGCCTGCATCAAAGAAGTCGCATGCAACAATGTTTGCGGCAAGCATAAGGCTTTCCATGTCTGTTCCGGTAAGTTCAACAAGAACGTTCTTGTCGCCAACTTCTACCTGGCCAAGAGTTGCGCTGTTGATTACTGGAGGCATGCTCAAAACTTCGCCCTTGTCGTCCTTGATGAGCGGATACTTTGCAAAGTCCTTGATGATGTAGCCAAAATCTTTTCCCTTTGGATGCTCGTTGCAAATCTGGCGCAAAGTCATGCTCTTGTCGCACTGCAGGGCTACGAATGATTCCTTGTCCGGGTTTGCTGCAACATAATGAAGAGGCCACTTGAGAGCGTCGGCACGGTAAACACCCATTGCAATACTCTTGCGCTTGCGGCCAAAGTTCCAGCAGAGCTTTTCCTGAGTCTGGATAATGTCCTTGAACATTGCTTCGTCCAAACCAGAACCGCTTATTATGAATGCAACCTGGAAGGGGCGGATGTCTTTTAGACCTTCGTCAACAATGATTTTATAATCCTTTGTGTCTTTTATGTTGCCTTTTGAAGAAAGGAATTTGCTGTAGTCGGAATGTTTTGCTCCTTCGTACTCGCGCAGGCAGCGTGCAATGCCACCGGTTGACCACAAGTCCGGGCGGTTCGTATCGTTAAGTTCAATTTTGATTACGCGCTGGTCTTCCGGATCCGCAGGATTGGGCTTTTCGTCCAGTTCGGCTTTTGCGTGAGTGAGTTTTTTTTCAAAAAGATCATCACAGTTATACTTTTTTCCAACAAGATTAAAAAACAGTTTTTCGTTGACTTCTACTTTAGGCATGATTCCCTCTTAATTTCAGTTCGCATTATTATATAGAAAAAAATGTTTGTTGTCTATAAATTTATCAAGGGAGAGCCCTTGAACCCCGGAATTTGGAGGGGAGGAAACATCGGGCTTCGGACTCTGAGAGGTTTCCTCCCCTCCAAACCACCTTCGCCGGAACGCACTTGCTACCGTCTCATCCTTGGGCACGGCTTTGGGGAGTACCCCTCTGTTTAACAAATAATTAATCCTTGGTAAACCACCGCCTATGGCGGTGGACTGACAGAGCTTGGCAGTTACGGCAATAGAAAGAAAACCTAAAAGCCCATAGAATCAACGTGTGAACCGCTCAAAGTTACACACGGAGGAAATCTATGGACT
>JAGCWT010000215.1 GCA_017961705.1 Treponema sp. | reverse complement strand
GTTTTCTGTTTATCCCCATTTGTTTCATGAGATTATTATAGAAGATTTTTTGGATTTGTAAAAGGGGGCGGGAAAGTCGCGGTAAAGTAAGTGGAATTTGGACGAAGTTTTGCATGCTCTACCATTTTGCTTTTTTGCTAATCCGACCGAACATGCCTCTGCGCCACGCCGTCCGTGGCTTGATATTGTTTGGCAAGAGAAAAAAAATCATTTTTTTTACTGGTCTGTCATAGGATGATAGAGTGCCATTGTATACTAAGGCTAAATATTTACTTGTAAGGAGGACTTTATGGAAAGAACAGAAGTTGAGAATGGCCTGAACCTTGGTGATTTGGTAAGTGTTAAGACCAAGGACGGATTTTTTACAGGCAAGGTGGAAGATGTTGGCGAAAGTTCAATAAAGCTTTCCAATCCAAAAAATGGACTATGCAAGAGAATAGCCTACGATTACATTATGGAATACGATGTAGGCAGACTGCCTTCTACAGATATGGCAAGGATTGGCGTGGACACTGAATCTAGGATGGTGGCAATTCCGGGAAAGGATTATGCGGTGGGTGCAACTCCTGTAACGCAGCGTCTTTATGAAAAGGTTATGGGAGAAAACCCAAGCTACTTTCAGGCTTCGAATACGGGACTGAATGGGGTGCTGCAGTGCATTCTTAGTAGGGAAGACAATACGCAGAACAATCCGGTGGAAAATGTAAGCTGGTATGATGTTGTGTACTTTTGCAACAAACTGAGCATTTTGGAAGGCCTTGTCCCTGCCTATTCTGTTGACGGAGAAACAGATCCCCAGTACTGGGGGTACAGGCCTCACCAAAAAGAGCATATTAGTTCAAAAGTCTGTTGTGATTTTTCCTGTAACGGCTACCGTCTTCCCACGAATGATGAATGGGAAGATGCTGCGGCAGGAGGCGAGAACTACCTCTTTCCCGGCTGCGACAGTATGGATAATGTTAGCTGGAATGCAGAAAACAGCAACGGTGTAACTCATCCTGTGGCTACCAAGATGGCAAATGCCTACGGACTCTACGACATGAGCGGCAATGTGTGCGAGTGGGTCTGGGACAGCGAAGACGAGATAGGCTCCAGCCATGACAACCGCGGCGGCTGTTACTATTCACCGGAGGATGGTTGTATGTTCGCAACATGGGGCGACGGTGCTTCTTCGGCCTTCCGCTATAAAAACATTGGCTTCCGTCTCTTACGCAAGGTGAAGTAGGTACAGGTAGTTTTTTGTGCGTTAGTTGGTGTAACTGTTTGCATCAATCTGGCGCGGGTAGGTTTTGTGACTCTTTCATTTGATGATAGAGTCACATGCTGTGCACTTAATTGGGAGGTAGCGGAATGAATAAATTTAATCTGTTTGATCCGGCAGAAACTATCGGCACAATGATATGTCTGGAGAATAAAAAAGGGTTGAAATACGAAACTGTTGTTGCGAGTGTTATGAAAAAAGAAAATTC
Source organism: Treponema sp. (assembly GCA_017961705.1). Classification (GTDB taxonomy): domain Bacteria; phylum Spirochaetota; class Spirochaetia; order Treponematales; family Treponemataceae; genus Treponema_D. The sequence goes on along the minus strand of JAGCWT010000215.1, from coordinate 11,222 downwards.
TGTACGGCTAAATCTTGCGCGCTGTAGGGAATTTGTGGAAATATTCAAAGTTCAAGAAGACGGGGAGACTCTGCGTCCCGATGAACTTGTCGGGCATAAAGTCTATATAAAACTGCTTGGGCATAGCTTTAGTGGTATTGTTTGTAGTGTGAGCCAGGAAAATTTATGCACGATTTGGGTTTCTGGGAGCGGTGAATACCTGTTTCTAAAAATGTACAAGTAGTCTTTTAGTGAAATCTGCAATAAATTCAATTTTTTTGCTGACTCTCTCACAGGATGATAGAGTGGGGTGGTAGGATGGGGGTAAAGAGCTTGAAGGAGGTGGCTTATGGCGAAGGAACATAGGAAGTTGTTTGATTTTGAGAAGAAGGTTACTAATACTTTGCTTGAGGATGGTCCGCTGGAATTTGTGGGGACTACCGGTGATGATGTGGAGAAAATTCAGGAGTTTCTTAGGAATAAGATAGAGAAGCTTAAGGAACTTTATGAGGAGAGCTTGGATCTTTAGACGAGGAGGCGGGGTATGAATGCTAAGAAAAAGAGGCTGTTTGATTTTAGAAAGAAGGTGACGGACGCTTTGCTTGCTTATGATCCGATGGAATTTATTCAGGCGTCGAATGGCAGGGATTTGGTTCTGGATCCTAAGAGGGCGCAGGATTTTCTTAGGGAGGCCATAGGAAAGGTTGAGGCTTTGTACGAGGAGAGCAAGTCTCTCTGACCGGTGATTTTGGGGGTAAGATTCTTGAAACTTCTGTGAATTGCGTTATAATTTAAAAAAGATTTTTGTAGGTTGCCATGAAAATTGCCCCCTCTCTGTCTTGCAAAATTTATAGTGGTTTGAATGTTAAAGATGCCGCAAAGCCTTTGTTTTTTAACGCTATTTTGCAGCTGTTTGTTTTTACGGCTTTTGTTTTTTCTGTTCTGCTTTGCTGCCTGCTAACTTCCTGCTCTGCAAACGATGACAGTTCTGGTTCTCTTACGATTGCAATGCCGTCTGCATCTTCTTCGCGGTCAATTGCAAGTTCTGGGTCTTTCCAGGAAGAGTTCGTGTCCGGTATGACTTTTTCTGTATACATAAGGGACGAAGACAACAACGAAGTGGAAAAATACACAGGCCTTGCCCAAGGTTCAACGCTCACCATAGACCAGCTTAGGGCTGGTACTTACAACATTGCAATCCGAGGAATTGATGATGGCGAGGTTAAGTTTTACGGTGCTACGGAAGCTGTTGTAAGGGGCGGGACGGAAAACTCTGCCAAGATAGTGCTGGGGGATGTAGAAGAAGATAGCATAATGCTTTTCCGCGATACATCAGGAATAGATGCTTATTCTGCTTTTAACTTGAGTTGGGTTATTACCTGCAAAAATGGAGATTCTTATATGTCTTCCAACCAAACTGTTGAACTTTATGAAGGAAGTGTTTCTGACATTGATGGGCAACGAAGTTTGGGGCCTTATAATTACTTCTTTGAACCTGGTTTTACCTACAATTTTGATATTTCCGTAAAATTTAATGGTGACCCGTATGCAAAGTTTTCAAAATCAGCCAAGGCAAGCAAAAATGGTATTACTATAATAGTAGATTAGCTCCGGCGTGGCTAAAAGGATTGTCGGGTCTAGCCCTACAATGACGCATTTTTTTTCTACACACATGCCTCTTTGCACTTGAATTTTAGTGCAAATGATGTAAAATTAATGTAAAGGCACATATAAGAGAGGTAATATTATGGCACAGGCAAATTTGACAATACGCATAGACAACTCAGACAAGAAGGCGTTCGCAGAAATTTGTAAAAGTATGGGGCTTACCGTTTCGGCCGCATACAATGTCTTTACAAAAGCCGTTATCCGTAACAGAAAAATTCCTTTTGAAGTACAGGCTCAGGACGATGACGGATTCTACAATCCAGCAAACATCAGGCACTTGGAAGAACAGGTTAAGCTTTATAATGAGGGTAAAATGAAATTTGTTACCAAAACCCTTGAGGAACTGGAGGAACTTGCAAAATGAAAGTTCAGTTCAGCGAAAACGGATGGGAACAATTTATGTTTTGGCTTGAGCAGGACAAAAAGACCCTCAAGAAAATCAAAAAGCTTCTTGCAGACATTTCAAGAAACGGTTATTCGGGAATAGGGCATCCGGAAGCCTTAAAGGGGAATCTTTCTGGATTCTGGAGCCGTGAAATTGACGAAAAGAACCGTCTTGTCTACAATATTGTTGATGATGTAATTACAATAATCCAGTGCAAAAACCATTACGACGATAAATAGAACCAAGAATGGCGGGATGCTTTTTTGCCAGTCCTACGCGGGATTGGAGGGGCGGCGTAAGCCGTTGCCGCTAGGCAATGGAGGCGAATGCCGGAACCCCGGAAAGCCCGTGACGCGATGCCTTGTCGGTCGAGTTAGCCAAAAAGTAGACTGGTAGAGCAATTAGGACTTCGTCCAGAAAAGGACCGTCCAAAAAAATAAAAAAATTTGCCCTTTTTCTAAAATTTTATTATTTTATAGAATGAAATTAATTTTTTTAATGATTTAGAGGAAAAAAATGGCAAAGTATGAGTTCCAGACGGAAGTAAACCAGCTTTTAAAATTAATTATCCATTCAATGTATTCAAACAAGGACATCTTTTTGCGCGAGATTGTTTCCAACGCATCCGATGCCCTGGACAAGCTAAAATACCTTACGGTGAGCGACGATGCCTACAAGAGCATTGTTTTTAACCCCCGCATAGACATTACTTTTGACGAAAAGAAGCAGGTGCTTACGGTTCAGGATAACGGTATTGGTATGAGCGAGCAGGATCTTACCGCAAACCTTGGTACTATTGCCCGCTCCGGCACAAAGGCTTTTATTGAGCAGCTTTCCAAGAGCGGTAATCCTAATTCAGACCTGATTGGTCAGTTTGGCGTTGGCTTTTATTCTGCTTTTATGGCGGCAAAGCTGATTGACGTTTACACACGCCGCGCCGGTGGGGACGGAAAGGTTTGGCACTGGAGCAGCGACGGAACTAATTCCTACGAAATAGAAGAGATTGATTCTTCCAGCGAAAAGGCCAAGCTTTACGGTTTTGACAAGTCTGAGACCCTTGGTTCTGCTATAGAGATTCACTTGAATGATGACAGCAAGGATTATGCTTCACGCTGGAAGATTGACGAGCTTATCAAGAAGTATTCAAACCACATTGCATTCCCCATTTACCTTCACTATACCCAGACCAAGTACGACAAGGACGGTAAGGCTGAGGGCGAAGAGAGCAAGGTTGAGCAGGTTAACAGTGCAAATGCTCTTTGGAAGAAGAACAAGAGCGAGCTTAAGGAAGCAGATTACAACGACTTTTACAAGACCATAAGCCACGACGGCACTGATCCGCTTTTGCACCTTCACACCCATGCGGAGGGAACACAGGAATACACGACTTTGTTCTATGTTCCACAGGTTGCGCCTTTTGACATGTACCAGGCTGACTACAAGAGCGGTCTTAAGCTTTACGTTAAGCGCGTTTTTATTACGGACGATGACCGTGAGCTTTTGCCTAGCTACCTGCGTTTTGTGCGCGGTATTATAGACAGTGAGGATTTGCCTCTTAACGTTAGCCGCGAGATTTTGCAGCAGAACAGGATTCTGGAAACGATTAAGACACAGTCTGTAAAGAAGCTGCTTGGCGAATTTAAGAAGATTGGTGAGGATGCGGACAAGATTGCTAAGGATCATGCGGCAGACGGTGCTGACGGCAAGGCAAAGGAACTGACTGATGAAGAAAAGGCCAAGGTTGAAAAGTGGACAAAGTTCATCAAGAACTACAACCGCCCGCTTAAGGAAGGCCTTTATTCTGACTTTGCAAACCGCGACGAGATTGCTGCCATCATCCGCTTTAAGAGTACGGACGCAAGTGGTGACGGTGACGGAAAGTGGACAAGTCTTGCTGATTATGTTAAGCGCATGAAGGAAGGCCAGAAGGCTATCTACTATATTACAGGTACTGACGAAAAGAACCTGCGTTCATCACCGCTTCTTGAGGCCTACAAGAAGAAGGGCTTTGAAGTTCTTATCTGTTGCGACGAGATTGACGACATTGTAATTCCTGCTTACGGCAAGTACGGCGACTTTGACCTTAAGGCTGTTAACCGTGCAGGCAGCGACGAAGAGCTTGGAGTGGACAAGGAAGAGGCTAAGAAGAAGGAAGAGGAATTTAAGCCTGTTCAGGAAAAGATTAAGAAGGCTTTGGGTGACCGCGTAAAGGACGTTGTTCTTAGCAAGCGCCTTAGCGACAGCCCTTCATGCATCGTTATTGACGAGAATGACCCCAGCATTCAGATGGAGCGCATGATGAGGGCAATGGGCCAGGGCAATGCTTCCCTTGTAAAGCCAATCCTCGAGATTAACGCAGAGCATCCGATTGTTAAGAAGCTTGCTGCGGAAAGCGACGAGACCTTTATTGGCCAGGTGAGCGAGGTTCTTCTTGACCAGGCAATGCTTGTTGACGGGGCAGAGCTAAAGGATCCTGCGGACTTTGTAAAGGCACTGAACGCGCTTTTGTCTAGGTAAGATTTTCTTTGTGCAGGGGGGGATGTCCGCTGGAAGCTACGCTGCGAGTCCCCCCTGCGCCCGCACTTCGTTGCGTGCTACCCCCTCTGCGGGCTCAAACGCCGCCCGCAACGCCTGCTTAAATTGTGGGCAAGTACGCTTGAAGTTGCGCTGTTAGATAAGTTTCGTTTTGACTTTAAGTAACAGAATTTAATTTATAAGAAAGGCCGTTTTCCGTAAAAGGGGAGCGGCTTTTTCTGTTTCCGGTTCTGACTTGATTTTCCTTCGGGATGTCCATAACGCGTAAACTGATAGCGACATGGATGTCGCGTCTTTTGTTGGCAAAAATGACTGGCAAGTTTTTCGCAGGAAAACTTGTAGGAAAAAATGCCAAGGATTTTATAGGCTAGCTTTACAAATAAAGAATCCCATTCCATAATAAGGGGTGGGGGTTAACCATGAAAAGACGTTTTTTGTTTTTACTTTTAACTGCCTTTGTTGCAAGCGCCCTGCTTTTTTCTTTTTCTTCTTGCTCAAAGGGTGACGACGATGAGGATGATATTGACTGGTCAAAAGTTACGGTATACGGCTACGGTGAAGACGAAGTTATAAACTGCTTTAACGCTATAAATTCTTTCCGCACTAGCGGTACAAGCTATACTTGGTATTGGAATCAGGATAATTCTACAAAAACGATTCTTAGCAACCTTTCTACATTTGAGCTTAATCAAGACTTGTGCCGTGTTGCAGAACTTCGCGCAAAGGAACTTTTAAAGAAATTTTCCCACACGCGTCCCAATGGACAGGACTGTTTTTCGGCCTATCAGGATGCGGGGGTCTCTCTTTCCGCAAGGGGTGAATGCATTGCGGCAGGATATTCCACTGGAGAAAGTGTTACCTTGGGCTGGAGGGAAGACAACGAGCGCTACGCTGGCCAGGGGCACAGGCGAATTCTTCTTGCATCTAACGCAACAAAAGTTGGCATTGCATACGTCTATTATCCTGATTCAAAGTATCACTACTACTGGGCTTTGGTGACGGCACAGTAAAAGCCTATTCTATAAACCGCAGCTTTGTGCTACACTTGCCGGAATGGAAGACATCATCAAGTACGACGGAATTATTCTGGACATAGACGGAACCATCTGGAACACGACGGGAATTGTGGCTGTTGCGTGGAACAGGGCAATAGACATGAGCGGCTTTAACGCAAGGAAAGTTGTTGCCCAAGACTTGCAGAAGGAATTTGGCAAGACCATGGACAAGATAGCCGAATCCCTCTGGCCAGACCTGAATGCAGACGAGCGCGCCATTCTTATAACATCGTGCTGTGCCCAGGAACAGGAGGCTCTTTCCAAGCTGGACATGGACATAACCTATCCCGGTGTTGTGGAAACGGTAAAAGAGCTTTCCGGCCTGAACAATTTCTATGTTGTAAGTAACTGTCAAAGCGGTTATATAGAACTTACCCTGCAAAAAACCGGACTTGAACCCTATGTGCGCGACTTTGAATGCTACGGCCGCACAGGCAGGGGCAAGGCAGAAAACCTTATGATGCTTGTTTCCCGAAACCAAATCACTTCCCCTCTATACATAGGCGACACACAAACTGACTGTGATGCTTGCAAACAGGCAGGCATTCCCTTTGTGTGGGCATCCTACGGCTTTGGAAGTGCAGATTCCTATCTTGCAAAGTTAAAGCGCTTCTCCGACCTTACGCAAATTCTTTCACATTAAACTATTGTGGAAAAATCTTGAACGGCATGGTATAATAAGGTTCAGGAGGTGCAGATATGGTTGTAGAAGGTATTTTTGACGGAACTGCGGTCAGGCCTTTGGAGCCTCTTGAACTGGAGCCGAACCAGAGGGTCTTTATTGATATTCCGCAAAAAAAGTTTTCGGCTTTGGAGCAGCAAAAAATAGATGAAAAAATAGCTGCTATTGATGATATTTTTGGTATGCTTACACCGGAAGAAGAGAAAATATACGATGAAACGGTTTCTAAAAAGCTAAATTTCAATGAGCGGATTACTGTATGACATATTTTCTTGATACTAACATAATTAGTTATATCATAAAGGGGAATTCAGAAATCCGGACAAAGACAGCAAAGCTTATTGCGAACGGACATGAAGTAAAAATTCCTGTGGTTGCTTACTATGAAGCAAAGCGGGGGTTGCTTGCAACTGGGGCAAGTACAAAACTTCAAAAGTTCTTGAATTTTGCTCAAAAACTTGGCCTTGTTAATACCACTGTTGAAACGTTTGATATAGCTTCGAATGTTTACGCAGATTTGCGTAAGTCTGGAAATATCATTGAGGATTCAGATATTTTTATTGGTTCAGCTTCTATTGAATACGGGGCAATTCTTATAACTAACAATGAGGAGCATCTTTCTAGAATAAAAGATATCCGTCTTGAAGTATGGAATTAGTTAAAGAGGAATTTTTATGCTTTACATATTCGACATGGGTGGTGTGGTAACAAATGACGCTGACGGTAGCCGGGTGATTGGAGACATGCTTGGTCTTGGCAGGGAAGAATTCCGCAGGGTTTGCATGGAAGACAAGGACGGCAGGGGCGACCTTTTGATGAAGGTTAGCGACGGAAAAATTTCTGTAAAGGAATTCTGGGACATTTTTGAAGAGCGAAGCGGCATTCACGCAAGGACGGACTGGTGGCATGTGCTCTTTCACCCAAGGCTTAACGAAGGTACTGCCGCAATAATCAAAAGGCTGCGTGCCCAGGGGAAGCGGGTTGTATGCGGAACAAACACAATGGAAAGCCACTATGCAAACCACGTGGAAAGGGGAGACTATGCCCTTTTTGACCAGACTTATGCTTCTTTTCAGATGGGGGTTTCAAAGCCGGACACGGAGTTTTGGAAGATAATACTTGTGTCGGAAGGAATTGAGGCAAAGGATGCAGTTTTTATTGATGACCGCAGGGAAAACTGCGAAGCGGCGGCATCTCTTGGAATAAGGGCAATCCACTTTACCAGCGCAGAAGCCCTTGAAAAAGAATTGGGAAATTTATAAAAGTCAGGCGGGTTGGCGCAGGGGAATTTTTCTACAAATCTTTGGTTCCGTGAAAATCCAAGGTCACTGAAAAAGTTTATCTTGTGTCATTGCCAGGGTTGCTGGAAACTTTGTTGCGAAGGATTTGGTAATATAATTTATTATAACACAACAAAATGTCTTTTTTTATAGATTCCCGGGTCGAGCCCGAGAATGACTGTTTTTCAGTAACCTCGGAAAATCCACGGATGGCGGGTTGGCGCATGCAGGGATTTTTTAGGCAGGATTTTTTTCGTACTTGCCAGGCAATACCGAGCCATGGATGGCGGGTTAGCACATGCAGAATTGCATAGCAATTCTGCAATCATTAAAAAATCCACGAGTTTTTTTTCGTACTTGCCAGGCAATACCGAGCCAAGGAGGGCGGGTTAGCACATGCAGAATTGCGTAGCAATTCTGCAATCATAAAAAAAATCCACGGAGGGATTTTTCCTGGGCAGGATTTTTTTTCGTACTTGCCAGGCAATACCGAGCCATGGAGGGCGACTTAGCGCATGCAGAATTGCGTAGCGATTCTGCAATCATTAAAAAATCCATGGAAGGATTTTTTAATGCGACCTACGCGGGATTGGAGGGGCGCGGGACGCGTTGCCGTAGGCAATGGAGGCGAGAGCCGGAACCCCGGAAAGCCCGTAAAAAAATGGCCTCCTTGACATTTTTTTTGCTAAGTTTTACACGGCCCTTCGGGAGCCTCTGGGACCGGATTTGGGAGCCAACCAAGACGCTCCTTGTTAGCCTCCGTAAAAAATGGCAAGATGTCGAATTAGCCAAGGAACAATATGGTAGAGCGGACAAAAGGTCGTCCATAAAAAAACAGGTAAATTTAAGAAAATCGGACAATTTTTCTATACAAAAGTGTAAAATGTGTTATAATTTAAGCTACCCTTTAAAAAATTCTGCGAAAAACTCTAAAAATTTGAGGGATTCCATCTGCGTTTTTTTTTGACTACAGGAGAATATAACGAATGAGGAAGAAGTCTATCTCTATCGCTACGATTTTTACTGCGGGTTCGGTTTTTATTGTACTTATTGTTCTTGCTATTTCCGTAAATATTGCCGGCTATTTTTTTTCCAATGACAATCTTGCAAAGTTTTATGAGTCTGCAAAAACAGAACTGTGTGTCTTTTCCGATTCCATTACTAACTTTTTTAATGCCAAGGAAGTGGAGCTGAACGTTTTTGCCGATTCACCGGAAGTTAAGGCTGCCGATGATTCTATCCATTCCTTTGTGAACGAAAGCGGTTCTGTGCAGATTTTGGGCTACCAGAAGAGCAGTACGGAAGAAAGAATCCGCTCTCTTTGCAAGCGCTTTGCCGCTCACGATTCTGATATTGCAGAAATATATCTGGGAACAAAATGGGGCGGCTATGCAACAAACTTTGACGGTTCCATGGACGGTGGTTACGATCCGCGCAAGAGGGGTTGGTACGAGACTGCAAACAAGGGCTCTGGCAGGGTAATGCTAACAAACGCCTTTGCTTCTACGGTTGGTTCAACGGTCGTTGGCATTACCAGGTGCGTGTACGATGACCACAACAATTTTATTGGAAACGCTTCTATAGAAGTTTCGCTGGACACCCTTACCAATGTGCTCCGTATGCTTTACCTTGGCGAGGGTAGCTTTATTATGATGGTGGAGGAAAACGGCACGATTCTTGCGGACACTTCTTCTGCGGAAAACAATTTTAAGAACATAAGCGACTTGGACATTCCCCAGCTTGGAGAACTTATTACTTCTACCCAGGAACAAAAGCGCATCAAGATTGACGGAACTGAATACCTGGCGGAGGTTATTACCAATCAGAAGACGGGTTATTCAATTGCGGCTTTTTCTCCGCTTTCTACGGTCTACCGTTCTTTCCATTCAACTCTTTTGACGATTGTTTTTGTAAACATTGTCGTTGCTATAATCATTGCCTGCATAACGGCATTTGTAACTAATAAAACCATAAGGCCTCTAAAGAAGATAAGCGGCAGCATTGTTGATTTTGCTGACCAGATGGCACGGGGCAAGGCAGACTTAAAGCAGCGCATCAATGTTCAGGCAATGAGCGAGGTTGGAAGCGTTGCGGACGGATTCAATGCCTTTAGCCAGAAGCTTCAGGATATAATCACCAACATGAAGCACTCAAAGAATGCCCTTCTTTCTGCAGGTGAATCTTTGAAGAGCGGAACACAGGATACCGGTGCTGCAATTACTCAGATTACGTCTGCAATTGGCGGTGTTGAAGGCAACATTTCTTCCCAGAACGCAAGTGTTGAGCAGACGGCACAGACCATGAGCGAGATTATTTCAAACGTGCGCTCACTTGAGTCTCTTGTTGAAACCCAGTCGAATGTTGTACAGCAGGCGTCCGGTGCAATAGAAGAGATGATTGGTAACATAAGCGAAGTTAACCGTTCCGTGGACAAGATGGCGTCTTCTTTTGGAACCCTTGCAAGTGATGCGGAAAACGGTGCCAAGACACAGGAAACCCTTCAGGCTCAGATTCAGGAAATTGATGAGCAGTCAAAGCTTCTTAACGATGCAAACAGCGTAATTTCTAGTATTGCTGAACAGACTAACCTTTTGGCTATGAATGCTGCAATTGAGGCTGCCCATGCTGGAGAGGCGGGTAAGGGCTTTGCGGTTGTTGCGGACGAAATACGTAAGCTTTCGGAAACTTCATCTGCCCAGTCAAAGACAATCGGTGAGCAGTTAAAGCGCATTCAGGACACGATTACTGCCGTTGTTTCTTCTACACAGGAAGGCGTGCGTGGATATGCCCGCTTGGCAGAAGAGATACGTGAGACGGATGAGCTTGTTCAGCAGATAAAATTTGCAATGAGCGAGCAGAAAATTGGTTCGGTGCAAATAACGGATTCTCTCCGCGATATGAACGACAGTACCTACAGGGTTCAGACCGCATCCCAGAAGATGAGCGATGAAAGCCAGGCTGTAATGGAAGAAGTGAATGCTCTGAAGGACCAGGCATCTTCCATCCGCAACTCTATGGAAGAAATGTCCAAGAGCGCGTCTAAAATTAGCGAGACTGGGCACACGCTGACTTCCATTTCTGAGATTGTGGAAAAATCGATCGGTAGCATTGGAAGCCAGGTGGACCAGTTCTCTGTTTGATTTTTGGCTGCGGCTTGTTTTGTGGTGCCGCGGTTTGTTTTGTGGTGTGCGGATAGTTTTGTGGATGGGGTTTTGTTTGCACCACTTTGCATCAGTGGCATTTGTGCTGCGTTGCGTTACGTCACCTTGCAATATTTTGTGTCACCGCCGTTTGCGTCACCTTGTACCGTTTTGCTACACCGCCATTTGTTTGAAGCTTCGCATATACGTGCTTGTTGCAAAATCCGCCTTTCGCTGTTCGGCTTACACCGCCTGTTTGGCTCAGGCTGTTTGCGCTGGCATATTGCTTCTTTGCTAACATGGCCTGGTGATGCTTTGCGTCACTGGTGTTTGTGTTGCGTTACCTTGCACCACTTTGCTACACAGCCGTTTGCGTCAGTGGCATTTGCGCTGCTTTGCGTAACCTTGCACCGTTTTGCTACACAGCCGTTTGTGTCACTTTGCTACACCGCCATTTGTTTGAAGCTTCGCATATACGTGCTTGTTGCAAAATCCGCC
>JAGCWT010000214.1 GCA_017961705.1 Treponema sp. | reverse complement strand
TGGCATGGAAAGCACTTGCCCAATCGTACGAGTGCTGCCAAAGGCATATTCCGATTGAAGAATCTCACAATTCTGCATCCATTCGGGTACAGTCACGCCATTTGCAGAAATCCTTTTTGATTGCGCAAACAAATTCCCAGTTGCCAAAATCAAAGCAAACAAAGAAACCAATAGATAGCTGATGTGTTTTTTCATAAATATTTCCTCCGTAACCTGCAAATCAGTAGTTTCTTGATTTTACTCCACCTGCACCATCAAATAATGATATACCAGAAAAATTTTTTGAAAAATTTATTACTTATCAAGAAGAGCTTTCAATTCTTCCTTGGCATTTTTGATACTGTCGCCTCTGCCGGAGATTATTCCTTGAATAGCATTTTCCTTGAACTTTTTGTAGGCAGCCTCGTATTCACTTTTTGACATATTGCTGCTGTTCCTAAAATCAAATGAAAGATTCACCCCATTAAAATCTCCACCGTATGAGCCGCCGATAATCCAGCCGGCATCAACGAAATTACCAGGAATCCACCAACCGGCAGCACCGAATTTTTTATTTATTTCCTCTCTTTTGTCATTCTGTGCTTTCTCAAGCAAGTTTTCTGGAGCAAAAATATATGAAGCAAAAGATTTGCCATCTCCAAACAGACAAAATTCTGCCTTGTAACCATCTTCCCACTTAACAATAAAACCAATTTCATTACGGCGGGGCTTTGCAAGTAGCCAGTCCGCTATTGTCTCTGGGGATGTATTCTTATCCGTCCATCTTCCCCAGTAGTAGTCATCACCGGCATTACCATAACGCTCAACAGAAACATCGTTACCAAATTCAACTTTAAGCTGGCTTTTCATTTCGCCAAGACACTTTGCAATACAATTTATTCTGTAATCCAAATTCTCTTCTGTTTTTTCTGTTTCACCATTGTTTGCTCCCAATGATTTGTTTTCCAACTTTTCTTTCTCTGGGAAAAGACCTGATTCCTTAATCAATTTCTTTAAATCAAAATCATTTTGACCTTTTTCATCAAACGAACCACGCTGTATGTTTTCTGCCGCAAAGTCACTGATTTTCTTAAGACTTTCTGCAAGTTTCGTATAATAGTCATTTTGCGTTTGATTAGGAGACTTTATACCCTTGCCATCCCAAAATTCCTTTACATCACTTCTAGGAATCATTGTATCTTCAGCGGTTGTTGTTTTTATTATTTCGGTGACGGCACTTATCAACTTATTCATGCCACCATTGTCTTTTTTCCTTTCAACAAAAGACGAGAGGCGCGTAAGTCCAAAGAGCAATCTTGAAAATTCATCATCCTTGCTATCGAGCCTGTTGTCGCGGATAGTGTCAACCTTGCCATCGGAGATTATTTTTTCAAGTGATTCAAGAACTTTAAGATATTCATCGGTTTTCTTGTCAAAAATTTTTCCACTTACCTCATGCTCCTCCTCGCTGCTTGTCTGAGCAGAAAGAAGAAGCATTGTTATAACAGCAGAAACAACAGAGCCAAAAAGTACACCGATAATCTGGGCAGGAATCTCATCTGTTTTCCATACAAAGAACCAGACCATGCCCAATACAAAAACAATAGATGCAAGTATCGTTAAAACTATTATGCGAGTTTGTTTTTTCATATTAATTCCTTTCTATGCAAAGATGATGTTTCCCTCTGGCGAAAGGCCTTTGAGGGGGTATAAATATAAATATTATTTCACAGGCGAATGATTACCTTTATACGAGCCTTTCGGATGTCTAGAACAAGTATTAGCTGTCAGGCTAGAAATAGATGAATACTTCTGTCCACAATATTTACATTCATATTGGGATTTTTCAGAACCTTCATAGGGTTTGTGATTTCCTTTATAAGATCCATTCGGATGTCTTGAGCAACTATTGGCGGTTAGACTAGAAATAGAAGAATACTTCTGTCCACAATACTCACAATAATAATTTGATTTCTCATCCCCTTCATAAGGTTTGTGCTTACCTTTATAAGATCCATTCGGGTGTCTTGAACAAGTATTGGCTGTCAGACTAGAAATAGAAGAATACTTCTGTCCACAATACTCACAATAAAAATTCGCCATAAAATCCTCCAGAAATCCAAGATAGCATACCATCATTTATTCAAAACCAATGATAATACCATATATTAATAATAAATGCCATTATCGTATTTTGTCAACATATAATATTGTCGTATACTTTTTTTCATGTCAGATTTTTTAGAAACAGACGGAGAGGAAACGGAAGAACTTCGTCGGATTCTTTCAAACAATATCCGCATGTTCAGAAAAGATTTGCATTTGACTCAGGAACAACTGGCAGAAAATGCCGACATTTCACTTTCTTATCTTGCAGACATTGAGCATTGCAAAACTTGGATTAGCGACAAGACCCTTATGAAATTGGCAAAAGCCCTGCACAGGCAGCCCTTTGAACTTTTAATTGAATCTTTAAAGAATGAAGAAAAGACAAACCTTCATGCAATTTCTGACATCATCTACAACGAGAAAAAGGAACTCTTAAAAACCGTATCTGAAATTTGCGACAGGACGATTCAAAAAATTACAAGAACATGATTGGGATTAGTTTGCATTCTATATTTAATCGACAGCAAATAAAAGCCTACCCCCGATTGGAAGGGTGGCGAAGCCAGACCGCCGCTAGGCGGGCCGGAGCGGTAGCGTAGCCCTGGAAAGCGGGTTTGCAAAAAAAATACGGTCCAGAAAAAAAGAAAAAAAATATTTTTCTGTGTCGAACTTGTCTACGCGCTTCTTTGTTTTTGCTGAGTCAAAATCCATTTCCAGGCAGGCAGGATTTTTATTTCAAGACCTTTGTATATAACACTTTCTTCTGTATCCTTTGAAATTACAATGCAATTTTCCATTTCATACCGCTTGCATAATGCGTACAAAGCAGAGAACTCTCGTTTTTGGGTTTCAGCGTCCGCAAGGCTGTAGCACACCTGCATTGCAAGTTTTTCCTCGGGGAGCACAAAATCAACTTCGCAGTCTGGTGAACGATAATAGAAAAATTCTTTTCCGCTTCTGAACAAAGCTATGGCAACAAGATTCTCCAAAAGAGATGTGTTCGGGTCTGTAAGAAACAAATTTAGAATACCATTGTCTGTTATGTAATATTTTTTTACAGATTCACGTTCTGAAAGTTTTGCAAAAAAATTTTCCACATGGAACACGAGCCATGCTTCCTCTGCATAATCCAAATATTCTGCAACGGTTTCTGACTTTACTTTTGAGCCGCAAGAAGAAATAATATTAGAAAGCCTTGTATATGAGGTTGGCTGCTTTATGCTTTCGGCGATTTTTTTTATGAGCAATTTTACAGCACGTTCATTCCTAATTTTATAGCGCGAAACTAAATCGCCAAAATAAATTTTATTATAAAGGTTGCTTAGCCACATACGCTTTTCCGCACCTTTTGCATAATGAAGTTCTGGAAGTCCACCGTTATAAAAATAATTCTCAAACTCGCGCACTATTTTATTTTTATCACGAATCATTGAAACGGAATCAATTTTTATCTCATTTAATGAAAGATACTCTTCAAAAGAAAAAGGAAACACGTTCTGCACCAAAAACCTGCCTCCTAGAACCGTTGCCATTTCTTTGGAAAGCATTTTGGCATTGCTCCCTGTTATGTAAACAGAATATTTGTTGTCAGCCAAGCGACGGGCAAATTTTTCCCACCCCTCTATATTTTGAATTTCATCAAGAAAAATGAAAGGCTTGTAGCTGAACATTTCTCCGTAACATTGCAAAATCAAATCCAAATCCGCAAGTTCAATTCCGTCAAGACGGTCATCCTCAAAGTTGAAGTACAGGATTTCATCTATGGCATGACCATTAGACAATAAATCTTGAATGCACTGAAAAAGAAGATATGACTTGCCCGAGCGACGAAGACCAACAAATATGTAATTGAACTTTGGTTGAATACTTATACTTCGCCTTATTAAACTCAGCCCCTGCGTGAACCTTTGATTTTCAAGAATGACTTCCTTGACTTTATCTTTGCTGATGCTCATAAGTTCATTGTATTGTGTTTTTTTACAAAAATCAACAATATTCCACCCTATAAAGGGAATTTTTATTAATTTTTACCACTGTATACAGTGAAAATTGCAATTTTTATAAATTTTTTCTCTATAAGTTTGGAATAAATTTCCTGGATATTGCTTCCAACAGTTTTAATAATTGCATCGTTATTTGGCATTTGTTTTTTTCTACTCCTTCCATGGAAAGAAGAAAGATTTAAAGTTGCGCGGGCCAAGTGTTTTTTTGTCTTTTTGCAAAAGCTCGCCCCAGGGAACTTCTTTCCGTTCTTCGCGGGACATTCCGGGGTTCACTTCGTACCAGTCGTACTTGTAGAGCAGCAGGCGGAGCGCGTTGGTGTTGCAGAGCATCATTCCGTTAAAGCTGCAAATCATTCCTATTGAAAAAATGGAAATTGCTATGTTCAAAAGGCCTACCAGTCCCATCTTAATCGTAAGAGCCGTGTTGTCAAAAAAGAGGATGTAGGATTTTTTTAGGCACTTAGAAAAATTGTTGCCCATAAGGTTTCTTATCGGGACGAACCACTGCAGGGCAAGGGCCGTTACCAGCACAGCCCAGAAAATTACGATTAAAAGAACAAGGCCAATAACAGTCCCCTCGGAGCCGTCAGAAGGAATCCACATATTAAAATAGAAGGGAATGCTTATAAAAGAAACCGCCGCCACAAGAAATGCAAAAAGCCCAAACTGAAATCCAATTTTTATACTGGGAACAATATTATCCGCAAACTTGTTCAATTTAGCGCTGCCAAAATTTGCAACATCAGCCGCATTCTTTCCTTCCGCAAAAACGAGCACGCAAAGGACACAGGTTCCGATGAGGGCAGCAAGCAAGGCAAGATGCAGCCTGTAATTTTGAGCCACAATAGGCGACTTTGAAATAAACAGAAAGATAAAGGCAAACAAAAAAGCAAAGACCAAATCGATTACATTTACAATAAAAAAATGAAAAAAGTTATCCCACAAATCACAAAAATTTTTTTTAAACAAAAATCCGAACATTCTTCTATTTTATCCCATTGCATTTATTTTTTCAACCGTCCCCTTATTCTCCTACAGTAGACCAAAGGCAAAAATAGTTTTATAATAAACTATTATGGAATACTCTACAGATTTTGTGCTGGCACTTATTTCGCGCATTCACACAAAGAGTGCGGAATTTACAAACTCGCGCCTGCCCCAGGAAAACGGGCTTGTGTCTTCCCACGGATTCATATTGTTCCAGTTAGCAGAAAAAGAAAAACTCACCATGAAGGATATTGCCTCCATAATAAACCGCGACAAGTCTACCACAACGGTGCTTATAAAAAAGCTTTTGGACAAGGGGCTTGTAAAGCAGGAAAGTTCGAGCGACGACAAGCGCATTAAATACATAACGCTAACCGCAAAGGGCAAAAAACTAAACTCGCTTACATCATCAATTTCCAAGGAACTGCTGGACGTATGCTACCAAGGCTTTTCGCAAAAAGAAAAAGAGACGCTTCTTTCCCTTCTTTGCAGACTGAACGGCAACATCGAAAATTCCTTAAGTGCCACTCCTTGACTTTAGTTTTACATAAAACTATATTTGTATTCGAGGTGTAAAAAAATGAAATTCAAAACAAATACAAAAAACTCAATATATGCATTCATGATGGCAAGCGTAATTGCAGCCACGGCACTTTTCCCCTCTTGCTCAAAAAAGGAAGGTGCAAAAAAAGACATATCGGTTGCGGTATTCATTCCGGGAATAATTGCAGACTCGCCAACATACGCCCATGTTGCAGAAGGAGTAACTAAGGCGGTGGACAGTTTTAATTTAGGCAAGGAGGATTCAAAAGCCACTAATGGCGGCAGGGCAAACCTTTACGTTATGGAAGCAGGGACAAACCAGGCTGAATGGAGCACCAAGCTTACAGCACTTGCGGCAGAAGGAACTTACGACGTAATCATTTCGTCAAACCCATCTATGCCGGCATTGGCTTCCCCAATAGCAAAGCAGTTTCCAGAACAGAAATTCATCTTTTTGGATGCGGCACTGGAAGAAGGAAGCAAGGAAGAACAAATCTACTGCATAAGCTACAACCAGCGGGACCAGGCTTATGTCTCGGGCTACATTGCGGGTCTTTACAGCAGTACAAACAAGGTGGGGCTTATTGCGGCTCAGGAATACCCCATAATGAACAACATACTCTACCCCTACTTTGCAAGGGGCGCACAGGATGCAAATCCAAAAACGGAATCCTTCTTTAGCATAGTGGGCAACTGGTACGATGCATCAAAGGGAGCGGAGCTTTGCCAGGCACTCAGCGACAAGGGTGTAGACGTTGTTCTTCCAATTTGCGGAGGAGCCTCCCAGGGAGTAATTTCTGCGGCAAAAGAAAAAAACATGCACATTGTCTGGTTTGACGAAAACGGATTTAAAAAGGCACCGGGAACAATAATCTCTTGCTGCATGACAGACCAGGCAAAGGCT
>JAGCWT010000213.1 GCA_017961705.1 Treponema sp. | reverse complement strand
CAATGGAGGCGAATGCCGGAACCCTGCAAAGCGGGTTATCAAATAAAATATGGTCCAGAATTCAAAGAATCCAGAAAAGAAACTAATTTTTCTTAATAATTACAGAAGCTGCCTGCATAACGCTAAGCCCTGCCTGCTGCTCGCGTGTCTTCAGGTTCTTTAGCGTAAGAGTTCCGTTCTTTTCGTCATCCTTTCCAATAAGAATGCCAAAGGGAACGCCCTTCTTTTCCGTAAGAGCGTACTGCTTACCCATCTTTACCGCATCCGGGAAAACTTCAACCGCAACCCCAAGCTCACGCAAGAGAGATGCCGTCTTTTCCATGTAAACTTCAAGCCCTTCGCCGCTATTGTAAATCTCCGCGTCAAGGTAGCTGCCCTTTGCGCTGGTAAGACCAAGCTCGGTAAGGCCTGCAATAAGACGGTCAAGACCTATTGAAGAACCAACGCCCGGAATCTTTTCCTTGGTGTAAAGGCCTGCAAGGTTGTTGTAGCGTCCGCCAGAACAAACTGAACCAATGGAAGGAAGGTCGTCCAGGAAGGTCTCGTAAACAACTCCAGTGTAATAGTCAAGTCCGCGCGTTATGCTTGGGTCAAGAACATAAGTCTTTTCGATGCCGGAAGCCTTCATCATGGCAAAAATGTCTTTAAGGCGCTTTGTGTCCTCGTCCTCACCGCCGGCAAGGGCTTCAATGTGGCCAAGCGTCTCTTCAAAAGAAGAAAGTGGCTTTATGTATTCAAGAATCTTGGAAGCCTTTTCTGCATCACCTGTAACCTCTGCAAGCTCCTTGGTAACTTCCTCTTCGCCAATTTTTGCAAGCTTGTCCACAATGCGAAGGATATCCTCTGACTTGTCCTTGCATCCCAGAGAAAGCAAAAAGCGGTTGAAGACTCCGCGGTGGTTAAGGTGAATCTTTATCTTTTCCACGCCGATTGCGTTAAGGGCTGCCCTCATGAGTGCAAGGGTTTCAAAGTCGCTTGTGGCACTGTCGCTTCCAACCGTGTCAAAGTCGCACTGGACAAATTCGCGGTAGCGGCCGGCCTGTGGCTTTTCTCCGCGCCAAACCTTTGCAATGTGGTAGCGTTTAAATGGAAAGTAAAGCTCTTCTTTGTGCTCTGCGGTAAAGCGTGCAAAAGGAACGGTAAGGTCAAACCTCATGGCAACGTCTCTGTGACCGTTATCTTCAAAGCGGAAGACCTGCTTTTCCGTCTCGCCGTTACTCTTTCTAAGAAGAATTTCCGTATACTCAAGAACGGGAGTGTCTATTGGAACAAAACCGTAGGAGCGGAATGTAGCGGTAAGTTTTTCTATCAAACCGGCACGCAGAATCTCGTCCTGCGGCATAAAATCTCTAAAGCCCTTTAAAACCTTTGGCTGAATCAGTTTCTCGTTTTCCATAAGGATTAATATAGAATAAAGTGGGCAAAGTTGCAAGTAATGGCAAAATATAAAATGCAGGTGAGTGTCAGCCGTCATCCGAACTTGTTTCGGGATCTGTGAAAACTTTCTTGGAGCGCATGGCTGGTTTTAGTGTCCTTGTCATTAGCGCCATGGGTTCACGCAGCGTAGCTTCCAGCGGGGCGCGTCAACTGTTTGCAAAAAAGTCTGGCAAGTTTTCGCCAGAAAACTTGTGGGTTAAAAAATGACAAGGAGGTCATTTTTTAACCCGCTTTCCCGGGTTCCGCCTCCGGCTCCATTACCGCTTTGCGGTAACGGCTGCACCGCCCTTCCAATCGGGGCTAGGCTTGGTTTTGGTGCGGGATGTGCTGCGCTTTAATTAACGGTGAAAACAATGCCGTCTTTGGTCGCCTTTGCGAAGGTTTTATATTTGCCAAGAGGACAAGTGTTTGAGTTGCTAATACGCCCTTTTAATTGCACATGAAAACAATACCGTCTTTGGTTGCCGTTGCGGAGGTTGAAGACTGATAGTGGAATGCGTCATCATCTCTGTCCACAGAAATTTCTATTTTATAGGTGAACCCCGGTTCAAAAAAATAGGATTCAAACACAGAATAACATTGATAACCGGTAGGACTGTCCGTCACTGTTCCAAACCACTGAATGTTTGATGTATTGACGGAGTATGAATCTCCATTTTCACATTTAATTCTTCCGGTTATGGTTCCGCCCATCTGCAAGTTATCTGGCGGCAAGACTAATAGACCGTCATTGTTGTCTTCCTCCAGCTTTATGTTCACTGTATTTTCCACACCGCCTTGCACAAACGCATCTGCTGCACCGTACAACCTGACGATGCCAGAGTTAATTAATCCTTGGTAAACCACCGCCTATGGCGGTGGACTGACAGAGCTTGGCAGTTACGGCAATAGAAAGAAAACCTAAAAGCCCATAGAATCAACGTGTGAACCGCTCAAAGTTACACACGGAGGAAATCTATGGACT
>JAGCWT010000212.1 GCA_017961705.1 Treponema sp. | reverse complement strand
CCATGATGGTGCTGTACGGCCTAAATGCTTATAGGCGGGCGGCGGCAGAACGCGATGCAGTTCCTTTGCTAAAGGCAGAGATGACCGTAACTGTCGGTCAGGCGGAAAATGCCCTGTGGAACCAGATGAAGGCCAATGTTACCGGCTACACCGTCTACACCCAGAGCCTTGTTCACGCAGAGCTTACCGGAGATGCAGTCTTTGCCCTCCTTGCACTTGGACTTTACAAAGACATACATTCTGCTGCTGCCGCGGTTTGCAAAAGGGACTGCTGCTACGAACCTCAGGAAGTTTCTTAGCGTATATTCATGAAGGATTTTAGATGAAACTTTACAAGATACCCAAAAACTTAAAGACGATAATCTTTGACATAGACGGAACCCTCTACACAAACCAGGCCTTTGTGCTTGAACAGGTGGACGTACAGATAAGGCACTTTGCAGACCTTAACGGAATGAGCCACCAGGAAGCCAGGGAAAAAATAGCCGCTTACCGAAAGAAGTGGAGCCACGAGCACGGCGGAAAAAAGATAAGCCTTGGCAACACCTTTACCGCCTTTGGTGTGGACATAGAAACCAGCATAAAATGGCGCAATTCACTTTTGCACCCGGAGCAGTACCTTGGCCATGATGAGGAGCTAAAAAGCGTGCTTGAAAGCCTGGGCAAAAAATACGAGCTTATCTGCGTAACAAACAATCCTGTGGATGCCGCCCGGCGTACCCTTTGCGCAATAGGCATAGACAAGACCCTGCCGCGGATTATTGGCCTTGACACCTGCAAAAAGTCCAAGCCTGCCCGCGAAGTGCTGGAACTTGCCGCCTCTCAAACTTCTGCCAGCTTTGACGCCTGCCTTAGCGTTGGTGACCGTTACGACATAGACCTTGCCCTTCCGCTTGAACTTGGAATGGGAGCCCTTCTTGTAGACGGTGCGGAGGATGTTAAAAAACTGCCTGAACTTATAGCCGGTAACATCTAGTCTCTTCTTTTTATGGACGAACCTTCTAAATGCTCTACCATCTCTTTTTTTGGCTAATTCGACCGAATGTGCCTTTGCGTCACCGCCCTTCCGGGGTTCCCTAACGGTCATTGCCGCTGCGCGTCAACGCTACCGCGCCCCTCCACGGCGGCGTAGGATTATTTGGATCTTTAAACAAAAAAAAGGCAGCCCCAAGTTAAAAACCTGGAGCCGCCATGTAATTTTTTGAGTGTGCCCTTGCCAGGCTCTCTGGAAACTTCCTTGCGAAAGACCCGGCAATCTTTTTACTTAATTAACGCTTTACGATTTTTACTACAGCCTCTTACTGCTGAACATCTGAATCGTCAAATACGTCACCGCATTCTGGGCAGAATTTTGGCGGATTGTGTGGATCCGGTGGAACCCAGCCGCACTTGTCGCACTTGTAGAGAGGTGCCCCTGCCGGTTTCTTTGCACCGCAGTTCTGGCAGAATTTACCTTGGTTTACGGTTCCGCAAGAGCATGTCCATCCTGCCGTTGCCTCTGGTTTTGGTGCGCCGCATTCTGGGCAGAATTTTCCGCTTGCCTGTGCGCCGCACTTTGGACACTTCCATCCGCCTGCTGCCGGGGCCTGCTGCTGTGGCTGTTGCTGCTGGACTTGCTGAGCCTGTTGCTGGTAGCCGCCACCCATCATGCCGCCCATCATTCCCATCATGCCCATGCCCATCATGCCGGCTGCTGCACCGTTTGCATTGTTTGCTGCATCCTGCATTGCTCCCATCTGGGCTGTTGCCATGAAAGCGTTGATTCCACCGCCGTACAAGTCTGCTTCTTCTTTTCTTGCCCTTAGCTTCTGGCGCCTTTCGGTCATTGCAGCCTGTTTTTCCCTGATTTCCTTTTCGACTTCTTCGTCGGCCTTCATTGATGCAATGCTTATTTTTACAATTTCAAGACCGCGTCCTTCGAGCCATTGTGTGGAAAGGTTCTCTTTAAGGAACTGGGAAAGTTCAGTTGTGTGTGCCGAAATTGCAGAGTAGCGCACGCCCATTTCTGAGATGCGGGCAAAGGCTGGCTGCAGTGCGTCCAAAAGTTCGCTGCGGAGCTGGTTTTCCAAATCATCGTCGATGCGGAAGTCTTCAGCAACGTTGCCACTTACGTTTGTGTAGAAGCGGATTGGGTCTGCAACACGGAGGCTGTATACACCAAAGCACTTGATTCCAATGTCCAGGTCAATGGCGGCACCTTCGTCTACTACACGGAAAGGAACTGCATTTGCTGTTCCGTATTTGTGGCCGAGCATTTCCTTTGTGTTTACATAGTAAACCCTCTGGTCTTTTGCCGGTTCTCCGCCAAAGCCAACGCGCCGTCCAAATTCCTTGAAGGATTCTTTTATGCCTTCTCCGAGGTTGCCTGCAAAGACGGAAGGTTCTGTTGATGAGTCATATACGAATTCGCCCGGTTCTGCACAGATTTCCGCAACTTTTCCGTTGTCTACGATAATCATGCACTGGCCGTCTGCAACCGCAATCACAGAGCCCTTGGATATTATGTTGTCCGTTCCCTTTGTGTTGGAGGAACGTTTTCCTACGCGCTTCTGGCCCTTTACCATGAGCACGTCGTTTGGCAAGGCTTCGCAGTAAAAGTACTCTTTCCACTGGTCTGCAAGGACTCCGCCTGCCGCACCCAATGCTGCCGAAATCAAACCCATAGTTTGCTCCTAAAAATGAGGTTTTCTAGGCCGCTCCAAACGGTAGAACCATGAGGGCGACGCTATATCATTCATTATAATATATATTTTCTATAAAACAAGAAAAATTTAAGGAAATGCAGGGAAATGTGATTTTACAGGGGGTGCCCTGTAACCCCCGAATCCAGGGGAGGGACCAGATTTTTTAACGTTAAAAAATCTGCCTACTCCGAAGCGAGGTTTTTCCCTGCTAGAAACTGCGTTGCAAGTTCCCCTTGAACCCCGGCTCCATTCCAGCGTACCTCCACTTTTATGTATAGTGAAACTTCTTTTTGCGAAAAGTTCTTAGCTTATACATTGAAGTAGAGCATAGGAAATAACAGGGGAAATAATAAAAAGTTATTTTTGAATTTGTGTTTTTGGCTTAAATGCTTTTTTTGGGGGCCGATATTTTATAGGAAGAGTTTTAATTTTATTTTGGAGGAGTTTATGCTTGAAATTTTAGCTCAGGTTGTTATTGCTGCTTTTATGGCTTTTTTTGCGGTGGGATCTTTTTTGCTGAATTCCGGTAAGGATATAGGTGTAAGAAAATAGGTTCTAGGGGCTTTTGCCAACAAAGCCTACCCCCGATTGTAAGGGGGCGTAGCAGACCGCCGAAAGGCGGGCCGGAGCGATAGCGGAGCCCTGGAAAGCGGGTTAGCACCATTCAGGCTGGTCCAGAAGAAAAAATAAGAAATATTTTGGCTTTTTTTGCTAGTCTTCCGGTTCTGCCGCCATCATTCCGTCTTCTTCAATACTTTCGTCCAGTTCGTATTCCTCGTCTGCAGCCTGGCGTGCAAGGTCCGAGAGCATCTGCGCGTGTGCGGCTTTTTGCCATGTTGTTCCTGCCTCACCAAGCGAAAGTGCCTGCTTTTCCTTCCTCTGGTTCTGCTTTTCAAGCTCATTTTTTGCGGCAAGTAGCAGGGCTGTTGCGGCATCTGCCCTAAAATGCAGCAGCTGGGCAAGTTCGGCTTCCGGGGCTTGGGCAAGGGCTTGTAGGCTTCCGTATTTTTTCATCAGGATTTTGTCCCTTTCCTTTCCGATTCCGGGCAGTTTTATGAATGGCGAGACCGTGTTTTCCTTTGTGCGCAGGTTCTGGTTGCGGCTGGTGGCAAAGCGGTGGGTTTCGTCGCGTACACGTTGAAGCAGTCTTAAAGCGTCGCTTCTTTTGGGCAGGCATACCGGTGCTGATGTGTGGGGCCGCCAGATTTCTTCGTCCCTTTTGGCAAGTCCAGCTATGGGGATTTCGGCTCCAAGTGCTTTGAGTATTCCGTCTACTGCGTTAACCTGTCCAATGCCACCGTCTATTAGCAGCAGGTCGGGTAGGGGTTGCTTTTCGTTTATTAGCCTTGTGTAGCGCCTTGATGTTGCTTCCCTCATTGACTGGAAGTCGTCTATGTAGCCGTCGGTTGTCTTTAGGCGGAAGTAGCGGTAGTTTTTTTTGTCCGGGTTTCCGTTGTAGAAGCTGATTAGCGATGCCACTGGGAATTTTCCGCCAATGTGGGCTATGTCGAAGCCTTCTATTCTAACAGGCAGGCGTGGGAGTCCCAAAACCTTCTGCAGTTCTTCCATTGCGGGGAAGTCGCCCCTTTCGCGTACCCGGCGGATTATGTCTTCGCGTGCGTTTTCCTGTGCCATCTGTATTGCGGCCAGGTGCAGCTTTGCCTGTGGGATCGTGGGCTTTGCAACTATAATCTGGCAGTCTATTTTGTAGGTTTCGCTGAACCACCTCTTCATTATTTCCATTCCGTCTTCCGTTACAACATATATTGAAGGTGGAATGTCTTCTTTGGAGCTGTAGTAGGATGCCATGAATTCGCCAAGGATTTCCGTGTCTTCGTTTAGGGTTATCGTGCGGTAGTTGTCCCTGCCAAGGAGTTTTCCGCTTCTGATTCTTAGCACGGTAAAGCTTACCAGTTCCCCTTCACGCCAGGAGGCTATGTAGTCGCGGTCACTTCCGTCGAAGCTTTCCACTATGTTCTGGTTTTTGAGCACGGATAGCGCCCTTAGACCGTCGCGGAGTCTTGCGGCTTTTTCAAAATTGAGAGACTGGGCGGCGGCCTTCATTTCGCTTTCAAGTTTTTTTGCCGTTTCTTCTCCTTTGTTCTCAAGAAGTGTACAGATTTCTTCGATAAATTCAGTATAGGTGGAGTGGTCTACCTGTTTGCAGCAGGGAGCCATGCATCTGCCGATGTGGTAATACATGCACGGCGAGGCCTTTTTTTTAAAGGTTTTGCAGTGGCGCAGCGGATAAATTTCGTAGAGGGTGTCGGTAAAAACATCCAGAGCAGTTGCATCGGGGAAGGGACCAAAGTATTTGGAGCCATCCTGGACAATTCTCCTTGTTTTGTAGACCCTCGGGAACTTTTCGTTCGTTACGCGAAGCACTGGGTATGATTTTCCGTCCTTCAAATCTATGTTGTAGCGGGGGGAAAATTTTTTTATGAGGTTGTTTTCCAGTAAAAATGCTTCATACTCATTGTTAGTGGTTATGTATTCAATTGAGCGGGCGTTGTGGACCAACAGCCTTGTCTTGATGTCCTTGCTTCCGCTAAAATAGGAAGAAAGGCGGTTCTTGAGGTTTTTTGCCTTGCCTACGTAAATGACTGTTCCTTCGGCGTTCTTCCACATATAGACACCGCTTTGGGACGGGGCTTTTAGGGCGGTCTGGTGAAGGATTTCTCTTGGATCGGGCTGCGGTGAAAGCTGCGGTGAATCTGAATTTAATTGCTGGTCGGAACTATGCATAAGATAAGAATACTTTTTTTAGCTATATTTTGTCTACTCTTTGCAGGTCTTTCTTTTTCTGAGGAAAAGACACTGGTGCTTGGCGGTAAAACCGGGTGGGACAAGCTTAAGTCTATGGACGGTCTTGCCTACGGAAACGGTCGCTTTGGCTACAGGAGCCTTGAGCTTGCAACCAACAGCCGCTCAATTGACCCGGACAAGAGTGCGGTAACGGACCTTCTCCTTGACTTTGAGGAACCGGACGCTTCTTTTGCGGACAATGCAGGCAATTATTCCGTGGAGGAAAAGGCTTTTGTTAGCTCTTCCAAGGTAAAGATGGGCAAGAGGTCAGCAATGAGCCGCGGAAACGGAGGAATAAGTCTTAGCGGAAGCCCGGACTCCCTTTTTGGCAGCAGCGGCAGCAAGGGTTCTTTCCTTATTGAATTCTGGCTTTGCCCTTCAATTGCAGAGAACGGCGAGATTGTATTTTCCTGGCGCTCTTCAAGAATGGAAAACGACTACCTCCTTTACCAGATGATTTCTGCAAGCTTCTTTAGCAACCACTTGCGCTGGGAATTCATCAATGTTTTCAATGGATGGAAGAAGGACAACGGAACAGTTACACTTTCCTGCCTCCGCACCATAATCCCCGGTGTATGGGCCCACCATTCAATCAGCTTTGACGACGACACAGGCCTTTTGGAATACAGGATTGACGGTAAGATTGAAGCCCTCCAGTACATAACTTCAAACGGCCACGAGCACGGCGGAAGCGTATGCACACCTTTGCTTGGCGTTAAGGCAAACATAGAAATCTGCCCCAAGTACACAGGCTTTATAGACGACTTTAGGATTCAGC
Organism: Treponema sp.; assembly: GCA_017961705.1. Classification (GTDB taxonomy): domain Bacteria; phylum Spirochaetota; class Spirochaetia; order Treponematales; family Treponemataceae; genus Treponema_D. Next base: position 6,853 of record JAGCWT010000212.1, on the reverse strand, counting down.
GCACATCTGAGAGCGAAACTGCAAGCTCCCTGCGCTACGACACATACAAGAGCAACGGTGGACGCTTTGTAACCCAGCCGATTCTTATTTCACGCGGGGCAAAACTTGAGCGCCTTGACGCAATCGTGAACACTCCTTCGCAAACGGACGTGGCTTTCTATGTACGCGGTGGAGACAACCGCTTTGACTGGACAGACGACTACCCCAAGTGGATTCCGGTAAAGAACCACGAGCAGATTGTTGGCGTAACAGGCCAGTACTTCCAGATTTCTGGCGACCTTTACCCGGACGGCGGCGGTTCTAGTACACCTTCCGTTACGGAAATAAAGCTTGCCTACACGGAAGTTCCGCTTCCACTTCCACCTTTCTCCGTATTTGCAGATGCAGGGGATGGAGAAGTTACGCTTTCCTGGAGCTATTCTGTTGATGACCAGACTGGCGGCTACATAGTGTTCTATGGAGACAGACCGGGTGAATACCTTGGACAGGAAGCCTACGAGGGAGCATCTCCGCTGGACGTGGGCAATGTTTGCAGGATGAAATTTACAGGCCTTAAAAACGGTAAGATATATTATTTTGCGGTTGCATCCTATTCAAAGAGCGACGGTAAGATTATGGGCATACTTTCTAAGGAAGTGTACGCACGCCCTCTAAGAAAATAATAGGCTTGTTTTGAGACCTATAAGCTATTTTATAGAAAAAAGTGCGGAAACAAAAACAGGGGTCATAATATGGGCGAAACAAAGACAGACAATAAGTTGATTTTGGACAGGGCAAAGGCTGCTGTATTGGCGCATGACTATATGCTTGCCGCTCGTTTGTATAAGAATCTTCTAAAAGACGACCCGACGAATGAGGATTTGCTTAACGACCTTGGCAGCCTCTACCAGAAGAGTGGACGCGATGCCGATGCAATTCCCCTTTACAAGCAGATTATAAGCGGGTCCCCGGACAATGTTGACGCTTTGAACCATCTGGGTGGAATTTACCGCCGCCTTAAGAAATTTGACCAGTCAATTGACGTTCTGGAAAAGGCAATCATTGCGGACGAAAACAACATCCAGTCCTTCTACAACCTGGGCTTTACCTACAAGCTCATGGGCAACTACGAAGAAGCCTTGCAGTGCTTTAACCGCGTAGTGGAAGAAAACCAGGAAGACGTACTTGCCTACAACCACCTTGGTTCAATCTACGCTTTGCAGAACAAGCACGAGGATGCAGTTTCTTCATACCAGCGTGGTCTTAAGGTTGACCCCAACCATCCAATCCTTCACCTTAACCTTGCAAAGAGCTACGAAAAGCTTGGCCGCCTTGACCTTGCTGCCAACGAATACGAGGCATCCCTGCGCTCAAAACCGGGCTGGCTGGAGGCAATAGATTCCTATGCAGACCTGATGCTTTCAAGGAACATGACAAAGAATGCCGCCGACCTTGTTGGACAGGCAATAATGCTCAACCCGCAGAACGTAAAGATGCACGCAAAGATGGGCGACGTCTACACAAGGCAGAACGGATACGATGATGCAGAAGCGGAATACAACACGGCGCTAAAGTGGGATCCGGACAACAAGAGGGTTCTTTCCTCACTGGCAGACGTATACGACCTCCACGGAAAGTCCAAAGATGCCATCCACACGATGAGCCACTACGAAAAGCTTGATCCGGAAAATAAGGAAATGCTCAAGCAGTATGCAAAGATTCTCTTGACCGCAGACAAGCTTTCCGCCGCAAACAAAAAGATTAACCAGATTCTTGACGAAAACCCGGAAGACATTCAGGCTTTGAACCTTCTTGGCCAGTATTACATTTGCTGCGGAGAAGACGACAAGGCAGACTCATGCTTTGAAAAGATAAAGATTGCAGACCCGGACTATACCGCATACTACAGGGACAGCGCACGCCGCTACAGCCAGAAGGGCAACTTCAAGAAAGCGGAGGAAGACCTAAAGAAGTATCTGGAAACCAACTCCGAAGATGCAGCTGCAATCGCCATGCTTGCGGAAGGCTACGAAAAGCAGAACCGCATACAGGATGCCTACAATGCCTACGAAAAGCTTGGCTCCGTGGACAAGGACAACCGCCTCTACCGCGAACGAATCGGTAGCGTAAGAACAAGCCTTTCAGCCCTTAACAGTGGCAAGAACGCTCTTGAAGCCGATCAGGGTGAAGTTGATTTGTCCGTACTTGGAAAGGGCGGGGACCCGGATGCTTCCGTAAACGAAGAGGAAGTTGTGGTAATGCCGGAAGAAAATCCGGACATGAAGGTTTCTGACCTTGACCTTTCACAGGCAGACTCCCAGGAATTCAGGCACAACGATGACTTTAGCTTTGAAAAGCTTACCCACAACGACGAGACCGGTGCCTCACCATTCGACAAGACCTTGGACGACGAAATCCTTGCAGACCGCACGGAAAACTACATGGACTTGGACGACCTTGTTCCAGACACCCCTGTTTTTGAGGAAGAGGACGAGGAAAGCATATTAAAGAACAATCCCTTTGGCGCAAGCCGCGGACACGAACCAAGGCCAAGCGACGACTTTGAAAGTGCCTTCGAGACGGAAGACATACGCTCAGACGAAAAGCCTGTTTCCTCAATGGACGTTAGCGACGGAATGTACGAGGAAGAAGCTCCTGTTGAAGACGGAAGTTCCTATGGCTTTGACTCCCAGAATGCAGAACCTGTAGCTCAGTCTGCCCAAGAGCCTTTGGAAGAAGAGGTTACAGAAAGCGTTCCCCTTCAGGACGAAAGCTTTGAAGACCAAACAGAAAGCGCAGGCGGTGAATTTGATCCGCTTGCAGGCCTTGACGTGGACGAAAGCCTCGATGGTGAAGAAAGCCTGCTTGGAGAGGGCAATGCATTTGAAAGCGAAGACCAGCTTGACACAGAGCCAGAACTTGACGAAGTGCTTCCCCAGATGGAATACGAAGACCTTGAATTCCCGGCAGACGCAAGCATTGATGACGAAATAGACATAGAGCCGGAAGAAGAGCCTCAGGTAGAACTTCCGGTAGAAGAAGAGCCGCAGAGGTTTGTTCCCGAGCCACCTGCCGAAAGTGCAAGCGACTTTGAATTCCCAGAGGTGGAAGACATTACTCCGCAGACAGAAGCTGTTGAAGACAATTCCGACGGAATGGAGACAATTTCTGCCGACGAATTCTTTAACGATGACGATGACTCTCCAAAGGTTCAGATTCCTATGGGCGATGAACTTGGCCTGGACGGAATTGAGGGTGAAGGAAACGGTGAGGCGGAAATCCAGGAAGAGCCTGTTATTATTCCAGAACCGGAGCCAGATGCAGAAGACTACGAGTTCCCCGAGATAGACGAAATTGCGGATGAAAATTCACCGGAGACACTAAAGCTTCCTGTGGACGGAGACCCGGATTTGGAAGCAGCCCCGCTTCCAGTAGACGACATGGCAGAAGAAGTTATGCCGGAAGAAGAGCTAAGTGCAGGCGGCATGACAGAAGACGTTCCGTCAGACTTAGACCAGGCGCTTGACACAGAAGTAGACGTTCCTCTTGACGAAACCGTACTTGAAGAAGACACGTCAGTGGAAGACTTTGCCCAGCCGGAAATTGAGCAGGACGACCTTAACCTTGTTCAGCAGGATTTGTCACTCCTCAACAAGACCGCAAAGACCCTTTCCGACTTTGTAAAGATACTCAACGACAACGAAATTGCAAAGAAGTTCAAGGACACGGCAAGCATGTTCCGCGAGCTAAAGTCCCTGAGCGAATTCCTGCCGGAAGAAGAAAAGGAACGCTTCCTCATGAGCAAGGAGCACTTGCAGCTTGAATACATAATCAAAAAGTTGAGCGGAGCCGCTGGCCTCCTTTCCACCGCAGATTTGTGGCGCAAGGAAATAGGCATAAAGAACGAGGATGTCCGCAAGGAACAGAGCATCGTAGACATGATCGAAATCGTCTTTACCTACATGCGTGGCCTAATCAGCTCCCTCCCCGACAAGCAGGTTGCAACAATCCTGGACGGAGAAGTAAGCCGCATCCTTAACAAGCTAAAATAAAAATCATTCTTTAATGCCAAACTGGTTTGGAATTTCATGCCTCAAAACATGTCTTATTCTGAATCAGTTTGGCATAATTTTTTTTCAATTCTTTAAAATAGGTAATTAACTTGTTACTAAAGTTTTTAAAGTGTCTGTTGATTGTAATTTTTTCACTAAGCCTTGCTGTATATGTTGCCTTTAATATTTTTGTAAAAGCAAAAGAGGTTGTGGTTGATGAAAATGAATTGCTGAATGAGTCCACAATTTCTTTGTCTGATGAACAAATAAAGATGGCAAGCCTTGTTCTTAATAAGAACAGTAATCCAAAATTTCATGTCTATTTCTTTTTTCTAAATGATTCGCCTTCAAAAAGAAATATTGTTGCTGAGCTTACGGCGGAGTCTTATCTTGAAAGCCACGAAAAACTTAGGCAGGTAAACAGTATTGATCGGCATATAATCATTCTTGCGACTACAAGATACATTATGAAAAAAATTGATTATGCAAGCTGCTACAATTATTTGTTTTCAAAAATATATTTTGGTAATTCCCAATACGGTCTTTCTGCCGCTTCAGAATTTTATTGTTCAAAATCATATAGCGAATTGTCAGACAAAGAATTTATAAGTCTGTGCTTGATACTCAAGAATCCAATCCTCTATGACTTTAGCCTTGATAAAAACAAAAGCCGTTGCGAAGAAGAAGCTAATCGAATATATTCAATTTATAAGAATTAATGTCTGCACAAAAAATCCAATCGTTGCATAAAGCCTGTTTTTTAAGTATAATTTCTAAACGTTATTTTTAGAAAGTGACTGCGGAGGAAAATATGAAAAACATAGACATCTTGGACTCAACTTTAAGGGACGGTTCCCAAGGAGAAGGAATAAGCTATTCCGTTCAGGACAAGATTCATATTGTGCAGGCACTTGATGAACTTGGGGTTAAGTACATAGAGGCAGGCAATCCCGGCAGCAACCCCAAGGACATGGAATTTTTTGCCCTTGCCAGAGACCTTAAGCTTAAGAATTCAAGCCTGGTTGCATTTGGTTCCACACGGCGCAAGGATTCATCTTGTGCAGAAGACGCAAACCTTCAGAGCCTTCTTGCGGCAGAAACAAAAGACGTTGTTATATTCGGCAAGAGCTGGGACTTTCAGGCAACAGAAATCCTCCATGCAAGCCTGGACCAGAACCTGGAGATGATTCGCGACACTTGCGAGTATCTTACAAAGCACAACCGCAACGTAATCTTTGACGCAGAACATTTCTTTACTGGTTTCCAGCAGAACCGCGACTATGCGCTAAAGTCCCTTCGTGCAGCCCTGGACGGAGGAGCCACGGTCTTGAACCTTTGCGAAACAAAGGGCGGCTGTATGCCGGGGGACGTAAGAAAGGCCGTTGCAGAAGTTGTTCATGAATATTCAAGCGGTGCAATAATCGGAATACATACCCACAACGATTCTGGACTTGCAGTTGCAAATTCAATCATTGCGGTGGAAGAAGGTGCTACCCATGTACAGGGAGTGCTCCTTGGCTTTGGCGAGCGCACAGGAAACGCAAACCTTAGCACAATAATTGCAGACCTTCAGCTAAAGATGGACTGCCGCTGCATTCCCCAAGAAAACATAAAGATGCTTACCCCCATCTGCAAGCGCATTGCGGAAATAACAAACATTCCTCTGGAAGCAGGAATGCCTTATGTTGGCCAGAACGCATTTGCCCACAAGGCCGGTATGCACATAGATGCCGTTCTTAAAAATCCCTCTGCCTATGAGCACATTAGCCCGGATTCAGTTGGAAACGAACGCATCTTCCTTATGAGCGAAGTTGCGGGCCGCAGCATGATAATAGAAAAAATCAAGAAGTTTGACTCTTCAATCACAAAGAATTCGCCTGTTGTTGCGGACATCGTAAAAAAAGTCAAGGAACTTGAACACGAAGGCTACCAGTTTGAAGGTGCCGACGGCAGCTTTGAGCTTCTTGTACGCAAGGAAATTGGCAAGTACAGGCCCTTCTTTAACCTTTGCTACTACAAGACTTCCGGCGAAAACCCCCGCATAGAAAAAGACCTCTATTCATTTGCCCAGATAAAGATAGACGTAGACGGCCACTTCCAGATTGCGGCGGGAGAGGGTAACGGTCCTGTTAACGCTTTGGACAATGCCCTGCGCCAGGCCCTCATGCCATTCTATCCTTCGGTGACAGAGATTCACCTTATTGACTACAAGGTACGTGTTCTAGACGGAAAGAGCGCAACTGCCAGCCGTGTCCGCGTACTAATAGAAAGCTCCGACGGTAAGGACAGCTGGACTACCATGGGTGTAAGCTGCGACGTTGTAGAGGCTTCTTGGCTTGCCATAGTTGATTCAATTGAATACAAGCTCATAAAAGACATAGAAAAGCGCTACCAGAAGCTTCTGTAGTTTTTTGCCCGACAGGTGGATTTGAACTTTGGATTTGCAAATTAAAAAAGCCGCAGCCCAAGATGCAAAGGTTCTCGTTGGCATATACAACAAAGCCTTCTACGAGGATTTTGTAAAATATGGCGAATGTCCTGGTTACGGAAGGTCTGTTGGCGACATGGCTAAGTCAATTGATGAACTTCCAAAATTCATTGCATACGTTGATTCAAATCCGGTTGGGGCAATATCTGTTTTAAAGAAAGATGACAGCCTTTATTATATAGGTGCTTTGTGCGTAATTAATCCTTGGTAAACCACCGCCTATGGCGGTGGACTGACAGAGCTTGGCAGTTACGGCAATAGAAAGAAAACCTAAAAGCCCATAGAATCAACGTGTGAACCGCTCAAAGTTACACACGGAGGAAATCTATGGACT
>JAGCWT010000211.1 GCA_017961705.1 Treponema sp. | reverse complement strand
AGTCCATAGATTTCCTCCGTGTGTAACTTTGAGCGGTTCACACGTTGATTCTATGGGCTTTTAGGTTTTCTTTCTATTGCCGTAACTGCCAAGCTCTGTCAGTCCACCGCCATAGGCGGTGGTTTACCAAGGATTAATTAGAGTAAAACATTGCAGCCCTGACCGCCTTATAGTTGTAAGGGATGGCGGCAAAGAATTTTATTTGCACTTAGCGCAGTAAAGTTTGGGATTCGGACGAAGAGAGACAAATAATGAAAAATTTAATTTTCGATTTAGAAGAAGTGATATTTCCTGAGTTTTATGTAAATAAGGATACACAAGGAAATGAATATGTTTTTATTAAAACATCAGAAAAAATTGATAATAAAATAATAGCTTTTCAAAAAGATAAAACAGCTTTGGAAGCATTTGAAAATCATATTCACTTATGGGATAAAATAAAGAAAAAAGATCAAAATAAATATAAATTATTGGGATTTAAAATTGCACAAAATTTAAAGAAAAAATTAGAAACTGAATTCCCCAATAAAAAATTTATTGTGTTTTTGCAATTAGATTTTAATGAAAGTTCAATAATTCGATTTCATCAAATTTGGGATGGAGAACCCCTGTATTTTGATGCAAACGAATTTTCAGGTATTTATGAATTTTAATGTTGGTAATTGAATCCGCCCGATAAGCCTACGCCGCCATGGAGCACCTTTAGTACCGCACGCAGGGCGGTATGAGCGGATAGCGAAGTGCGGAACGGCGGTGGCGCAAAGGCCTATTCGGTCGAATTAGCCAAAAAGCAAAATGGTAGAACATACAAAACTTCCGTCCAAAGAGGAAGAAAATCATGCCGAAAAATATGCACTATCCGCATAAAATAAGCAATTGACACGCGTAAATTTTCATTTTATTATGTAAGGCATGAACATCTACCAAAATATAAATGCCCTTACGTCATACGGTCTTGTTACAGGCCTTATTCACGAAGAAGACATAATTTACACCCAGAACCGGCTGCTTGAGCTTTTTAGGCTTGACGGTTTTGAAAGTACGGAGCAGGCAAGCGATATTCCTACGGTTAAGGCAGAAGACCTTGAAACTATTTTAAATGAACTGCTGAACCAGGCTGCCGAGAGGGGAATTCTTTCTGAAAACGGTATTGTTTACCGCGACCTTTTTGACACCAAGATTATGGGCTGCCTTGTTCCCAGGCCATCTGAGGTGCAGGCGCAATTTTTGGAGAACTATAAGAAATCGCCCAAGGAAGCTACGGACTGGTTCTACAAGTTTAGCCAGGACACGGACTACATTAGGCGCTACAGAATTTGCAAGGACATAAAGTGGAAGTCCCGCACGGAATACGGCGACCTTGACATTACGATAAATCTTTCCAAGCCGGAGAAGGACCCCAAGGCTATTGCAGAGGCAAGGAACGCTAAGCAGGGTGGCTATCCGGAATGTCTTTTGTGCAAGCAGAACGAGGGCTACGCTGGAAGGATAAACCACCCGGCCAGGCAGAACCACCGCATTATTCCGCTAAAGCTTGCGGGAAAGAGCTGGGCTTTCCAGTATTCGCCATACGTGTACTACAACGAGCACTGCATTGTCTTTAACGCACAGCACACACCAATGAAGATAAACAGAGAAACCTTTATGGATCTCTTTGACTTTCTTAAGCTTTTCCCCCACTACACCATAGGAAGCAACGCAGACCTTCCGATTGTTGGCGGTTCAATCCTTACCCACAACCACTTCCAGGGCGGCTGCTACGAGTTCCCCATGGCAAGGGCACCAATGGAGCAGAAGTTCCAGATTAAGGGTTCGGAGGACATTCAGTGCGGCATTATAAAGTGGCCTATGAGCGTAATCAGGCTTAGCGGCAGGAGTACGGACAGAATCATTGATCTTGCGGACAGGATTCTTAAAAGCTGGCGCACCTATACGGACGAGGGGGCTTTTATTTACGCACAGACCAACGGAGAGGCCCACAATACGATTACGCCTATCGTAAGGATGAGGAACGGCGACTACGAGATGGATCTTGTGCTTAGGAACAACATTACAACGGCTGAACACCCGCTTGGTGTTTTCCACCCCCATGCAGAGCTTCACCACATTAAGAAGGAGAACATTGGCCTTATTGAAGTTATGGGTCTTGCAGTTCTTCCTTCCAGGCTTAAGGATGAGCTTAACTTGCTTGCGGGGGCAATTCTTGAGGGCAAGGATTTTTCTGATGACCCGAAGATTGGCAAGCACTATGAATGGGTTCAGGAATTTCTTCCAAAATATGCCAGTGTGGATACGGAAAACATAAGGCAGATTCTAAAGGAAGAGACCGGACACGTCTTTGCAAGGGTTCTTGAAGATGCTGGCGTTTACAAAAGGAATCCTGACGGCAAGGCTTCCTTCTTGAAATTTATCAACACATTCGCATAATGGTAATCGTGCTTTAAGCGGAAAACGAAGGATTATGCCCGGCAAGTGCGGGTTTTCCAAGCCACCGCTTGGCAAGTAGGTATTTATATGTCTGAACTTTACATTCCAAAAGGGTACGATCCCCTGCTGAACGAAAAAGAGACCGAACATGCTATTGTTATGGTTAAAGACTTTTTCCAGATGGCTCTTTCCACAGAACTGAACCTTACCCGCGTTACGGCACCGCTTTTTGTGCGCTCCGGTACGGGTGTGAATGATGACCTTAACGGCGTAGAGCGCGCTGTAAAATTCAACGTAAAGGATATGGGCGACACCCAGATGGAGATTGTCCATTCCCTGGCTAAGTGGAAGAGGCTCAAGGTTTCCGAGATGGGTCTTATGCCCGGCTTTGGAATCTACACCGACATGAACGCAATCCGCGCAGACGAAGAGCTGGACAACCTCCATTCGCTTTATGTTGACCAGTGGGACTGGGAGCAGTGCATTGATGCAAACGACCGCAGCATAAGCTACCTGAAGGACACGGTTAAAAAGATTTTCCGCTGCCTTAAGCGCACGGAATTCTACATCTACGACCGCTACGAGCAGATAAAGCCAATCCTTCCCCAGGACATCACCTTCATCTATTCTGACGACCTGCAGAGACAGTTCCCGGACAAGACTCCAAAGGAACGTGAATATGAGGCCTGCAAGAAGTACGGTGCAATCTTTATCATAGGAATTGGCGGCAAGCTGCCAGACGGAAGCATTCACGACGGACGCGCACCAGACTACGATGACTGGATTACGGAAACAGGTGACGGCCACAGGGGATTGAACGGAGACCTTATGGTTTGGAACCCGGTTCTTAACAACGCAATGGAGCTTTCTTCCATGGGAATCCGCGTAAGCCCACAGTCTCTTAAGGCACAGCTGGAAGAAAGGGGCTGCCCTGAACGCTCAAAGCTGGTATTCCATTCTGCCCTGCTAGACGGAAAGCTTTCCCTTACCATGGGTGGCGGAATTGGCCAGAGCCGTCTCTGCATGTACTTCCTCCGCAAGGCCCACATTGGAGAAATCCAGGTAAGCTCTTGGCCACAGGACATGCGTGACAGCTGCAAAAAGGCAAAGATAAACCTTTTGTAGTCTTACTTTTGTAGTCTTATATAAAGGAATTGGCTATGCAGGATGAATTTGTCCACGTAAAGACCGCAGACCTCTTAAACAAGCTTCCAGTTTTGGCAAAAAGGGGCATAACGGAATTTTCTGTGGAAGACATTCATCTTGCAGGCAACAAGAAATTCATAACATCCCTTTGCAAAACAGTTCAAAGCCAGTGCCCGGGTATGTTCATATCCTTTCCGCTGGAGGCAAGGATTATAGACAGTCCGCTTGTGGAGCTTCTTATGGAAACCTATTGCTCGGTGGACATTCCGCTTGAAGGAAGCGTAAAGCAGGGGCAGGATTCGCCAGCCCTACTCTTTGACAAAAAGCTTTATTCCACCAAGGCGGCTCTTCTTAACAATGCGGGAATCGTATTCGGTTTTTTAGCAGGCTACGGCATTCAGCAGGGGGACAGCTTTAAGGCCTTCCGCGACAGGCTGGATTTTGCACTTACGCTTTACCCCAACCACATAAACTTTCCCCAGTTTGCAGACGAGGCAGCTGGCGGCGCTTCCCCAAAACCAACCGGCACTTATTCATCCAAGGACCTGGACTTTTCCAGGGGCATTTCTTTTGCTTGCAGAACCTTCTACACTTGCGGCAGGGCTGTTCCCTGGTTCAATTCGGTAACAAAGGCGCTTAAGGTTTACCCTTCGGCCTTTTTCTCCGACTTTGACGAATGGCAGCAGTGCAACAACTGTTCATTTATTACAGACTACATACCGGAAAATGCTCCCCACACAGAGATAGAAAAAATGCAGCTTAGCTTTCTTTCGCAGAAGTTTGAGGAAAAGCACAAGGAGCATCTCTTTGCGGCGGTAAAGGACTTGGTTCAGCTTAACGGGGCATTTTCTCGCGTTGCCCAGGAAGGCCAGGAGTCCATAATTCAGACTTCCTACAACCCCGACGACATACTTTCTCCCTACTCTCAGGACATAGCGCGCTTTGCGGACAGCACGGCAATGGAAATGTGCCGCGTAAAGGTCTTTGCAGGATCTGATTCACCGGACTACAAAATACTGTAGAAGCAAGCAGACGAAAACTAAGGAACCACTGATTAATAGCATCGTATCATTGCCAGACTCGACCCGGCAATCCATAAATATCAATAATGCAAACAAATAGATTATCGGGTCTTTCGCAACGAAGTTTCCAGCGAGCCCGATAATGACATTGTTCTGGATTAATCAGCGTTTCCCTAATTTCCCGACTATTAATTTGCTAAGAACAAAAATTGGTTCTCAGCGATTTACTGTTATAATGATGAAACTAATCTCCGTGACTTTTTTATCATAATAAGGTAAAAAAAACAGGCCCCGGTAACACCGGGACCCGCTTTTAGTATCAAGGAGTTTCTATGAAGAAAGGCAGGCGGTCATCAAACCTGCTTTCTATATATGTAACCACCAGCTCCCCAAGTAGTTACAAAATAATTTATTTTTTTGCCATTAATTTTCCCGCACTTGCTGCGGAAAGCCACAATTTATTTGTTAAGCTTGTAACGGCCTGTGCTGATGGTGTGACCTGCAGAATACACGTCAAACCAGACTTCCTTGTTGCGTGAAGTGTCCAAGGCCTCGTAGAATTCCTCTACGCTTTCCACCTTCTTGTCGTTAACAGCAGTAATAACGTCGCCATCCTGAAGACGCAATGCCGCTGCAGGAGACTTTTCCTGTACGCCGGAAACAACTACGCCCTTAACCTTCTTGTCTTCAAGCTTAATCTTCTTCTTTACTTCGTCTGTAAGCGGAGATGCAATGAAGCCTGGCCACAAGAGGCTGTTGTCCGAAGAAACCTTCTCCGTGCGCTCTTCAATCTTAACGCTAAGGTCAAGCTTGTTCTTTCCGCGCAGAACCGTAAGCAATGCTGTCTGACCGGCAGGAATGTTGCCCACTTCGCGGACAAGCTGATCTACGCTCTTTACGTCGTTACCGTTTATTGCAACAATAAAGTCGCCGGCCTGCAAACCGCCCTTCATTGCCGGGCTGTTAAGGAATATCTCGCCAGCAAAAGCTCCGCTGGAATTTCCTACGCCAAGCTCCTTCTTGTATTCATCGCTAACATCCACAAGGCTTACGCCCATCCAGCCGTAGGTTATCTTTCCCTTGCTGATGAACTGGTCTATTGCAGTCTTTATGTTGTTAATCGGGATGGAGAATCCAAGACCCTGGCTGCCACCTGACTGGGATGCAATCCAAGTGTTGATTCCTATGACTTCTCCCCAGATGTTTACGAGAGGACCGCCAGAGTTGCCCTGGTTAATAGCGGCATCTGTCTGGATAAAGTCGCTTATGGAGCCAATCTGTCCGCCGCTTCTGCCGGTTGCGCTAACAATACCCTGTGTTACGGAAGCAAAGTAGCCGAGTGGGCTTCCCAGTGCAAGAACAATGTCGCCCTGCTGCACTTTGTCACTGTCGCCAAGCTTTGCAATAGTTATGTTTGTGTCGTCGCTTTCAAAAGAAACAAGTGCTATGTCCATGCGCTCGTCTGCACCAACAAGCTTACCTTCAAATTCCCGCTCGTCGTTCAGCTTAATCTTGATTGTGGTAGCCTTGCCCGCAACGTGGTTGTTGGTAAGAACGTAGTTGGTCTTGCCCGTCCTGCGAACAATTACGCCTGAACCCAAGCCCTTGTTCTCGTATTCGCGCTCACCGCTTCCGCCACCCTCGCCTTCCGGGTTTCCAAAGAAGAATGGAAAGTCCTTAAAGGGATTGTATGTCTTTACCTTGGTTTTTTCCGTAACGTCCACTTCTACAACAGCTGGAAGAACCTGGCTGCTTATGGAGCGGAATGTGTTCTGCAAAGCCTGGGTTGTAGCAAGGGAATCCGCAGGAATGGGAACTGCCGCCTTTGGAGTGCCCTGTGCAAAAGCCACGTTTGCAGAGCCCTTGTTTGCCTTGCAGGAAATTGCCAAAAGGCCAAAAGAAACGACGGCTGTAAGAGCCCCAGCTAGAATATTTTTTACTACCGGTTTCATAAAATCAAACCTCCTGAAATCATTAGTTCAGATTGAAATTGCAATCCGTAGCGCAAACCGCGGACAAAAAGTCTCTTGCGCATCAGACCGCCATTTTTAACCGTCATATTTTATTTAAAAATATAACGATTTTTGCTCGCAGAGTGTTACAGATTTGAATTAGAAAATGTTGTTATTATTTCAAATGCTATTTTACGTGCGAATAAAGCTCGGACATTTCATCACGCCATGGAAGCCTGTGTTCCTTGTCCTCCCACTCGATTATCTTGCGTATTGTAAAATGCTTAACGTCATGAGCGTTGGGAAAATACACAATGCCAAACCTGCCCTGGCCAATGTAGGAAATCTTTTCCCCTTCGCCAAGCTTTTCACGTCCGTCAAGAATTTCAAGTGCACAGTCAAAGTGAATGGGATTTCCGTTTTCCAGTGCAAGGGCTGATGCCATGTCTGTTATTGGCTGGCCACAGTGGGCACAAACGGGTCTATTCTCGCTCTTAAAAGCCCTGATGGCTTCTTCGTCATGCTTTATCTGTTCGGCTGTAACTGCCTTGGGCGGAACAAAATGCCTCTTTTGCTGGGAAGAAGAATTGCCTGCGTAAGTTCCGTTTTCGTTGCGGGAACTATTCTTCCAGTTGTTGCCCCGGTGTTTTGAATGCCTGTCTCTGTTTCTCATATTAAATATTTTATTCCAAAAAGCATTATTTTTCAATAGAAGCAAGAAGAAGCCTACGCCCGATTGGAGTGGCGGCGAAGCCGTTCCCGGAAGGGAATGGAGCGCATAGGCGCGGAACCACGGAAAGCGGGTGACGAAAGGCATGGGCGGTCGAATTAGCCAAAGAATAAGATGGTAGAGCTTTCAGAGCTACCGTCCTAAAAACTACCGTCCATATTAAAGAAGGTAGGTCTGCATCTGCCCCTTGCCCTTTACTTCCACGCTCACCGGCTCGCCATAGGGGAAGGCGCTTTTTGTCTGCTCGTAGGTTGTACCGCTAACGTGTATCTTCATAGGAACGCCGGTGCTTTCCATCCTGCTTGCAACGTTTACGGTGTCGCCCCAGATGTCATAGATGAATTTTGACTTTCCGATTACCCCCGCCACAAGGTTTCCGCTGTTTATTCCCACACGGATTTGAAGGTTTATCTTGTAGCGCTCATTGAATGCCGCCACGTCCGAGATGAGTCCCTTTGCAAACCTTACCATGCGTACTGCCTCGTCTCCGCGCGGATTTTCGCACAGACCGCAAGCCGCCATGTATGCGTCTCCAATTGTCTTTATTTTTTCTATTCCCTCGCGCTTGGCCCTTTCGTCAAAGCGTGAAATTATAAGGTTGAGCATTGCAACCAAGTTTTTTGCCGTCATCCTGCCGCTCATCTTGGTAAAGCCGACTATGTCCGTAAATAGAACAGTTGTGTTGGGATAGTGCTTTGCAACCGTCTTGCCGGGGTGGTGCTTTAGTTCTTCCGCTATGTCTTTTGGCAGTATGTTCAAAAGGAGGTTCTCTGCCTTTTCGTTGGCAATCCTAAGTTCCTTTGTGCGCTCATTCACCTTTAGTTCTAGCTCTTCGTTGTACTTTTTCATCATGTGCAACCTTTCGGACTGCATACGGTTTATGCTGATGATGTTGCGTACGGTGTTCTCCGTCATGTTGCTAAAGGAGATGTAAAGGTTTTCCACCTCGTCGCCAGTTCTAACGTCCAGTCCCTTTATTTCTGAGACGCATTTGCTCATGCCGTCCACGTTGCCCTGCTGCTGCATAAAGGAAATTGCGTGCCTTGAGATTCTGTTTATGGGGTTAACAAGGAACTTTGTAGAAATCAAAAGTCCAAGGCCCACTATTACGGCCACCACCAAAAATGACAGGATGATTGTCCTTAGAAGGAAGTGCAGCCTGTATGTGCGCAAGAGATCCATGGAAATGTCAACGCCAACGTAGCAGGCACATTTTCCCTGGGAGTTGAAAACCGGATGGTAATAGGTTAGGAGCCAGCCGTACTGGTCGTTTGATTCTATGGGTTCAATCTCTTTTCCTTTTAGCAGGTCTGGGACAAGGGGAAGGAAGGTTGGGTCAAATTCTATCAGGTCGTCAATGTTATAGGATGAATTTTCTTCGTCCATGTCAAAAATCACGTGGCAGCCGTCCTCGCGGATTTGGTAGGCGTAAAGGTAGGTGATGTCCGGTATGTACTGCCTAAGGCTCTTTAGGCGGCGGAAAGTTTCCTCGTAGCCGCTGACTGTCTTTCCCTCCTGCTTGTAAAGTTCAATGCTGTCTGCGTCTATTGCCTCTGCTGCAAGGATTGCCACTCCTTTTGCCATCTTTAAGTGGGAGGAGCGGGTGTGCACCGTAAAAAGCCCCAAGGCAACAAAGGAGATTGAAGCCGCAAGCATCAAGGCTGCAAGCACAAGCAGGACAGAAATTCTTGTCCTTAAAGAATGAATGCCTTTTGTATTGATCGTGTTAGTCATATTACTTGTATTATATCACGCTAATGGCTTTTTGTGGGATTTTTTGCAGGTGTAAGTTTTCACTTGCACAAAAGCCTGAAAAGTACTGCAAAGGTCAAAGCACAGCCCAGTCAGGACCATTTGGACCGTTAAAAACATGAGTCCTATTCTTCTCCCTGCCGCAGTTTGCAAAGAAAAAGGGAATGTCTGCCGCATACTGGCTCATAAGGTCATCCGGGTGCCAAGAAAGTTCCAGCGTACATTCCTCCCCTTCACCCTGGCAGCGGGAAAGGGCTCCGTTAAGCGAAATTATGTCCCCAACCAGTGCCGTGTACTTTTGAAGCCCCTTGGACTTCAGCCTAAGAAAGACATATTCCTTCTGCAAAGCCTCTATCTGCAATAGTGAAAGCCCATCCGAAAGGCCCCTAAGCTCCTGCTTGTTCTCCAGAAAGCCTGCAAAGCCTTCAAAAAAGACAGACGGTTTTTCGCGCACCAGTCCCACCACTGCATTGAACCAGGGAACAGCCCTGCCCTCAGTGTAAAAGAGGTTCACCGCATGCGAAAGCCTTTCAGCCTTATTCAAATCGCCGCTTGGAAAGCTTGGACTGTTCAGCACATGGTAAGGGGGAAAATCCTGCCATTCAAGACCAAAAGACTTGGCGTCTTCAAAAAGTTTTGTTCCGGGAAGAACGCTAAGGCAAAAAAGCTCAAGGTTGTTGGGGTAAAGGCCAAGCGCAAAGTCAATGCTATCCTTAAATCCAGAAAGGCTGTCTCCGGGAAGTCCGTATATAAGGTCAAAGCCAAAGACAACGCCCTGCTCGTTAAGAAGGGAGACGTTTTTCTTGAACTGGTTCTTGTTAAAGCTTCGGTTCACGTTCTTTAGCACAGCCGGGTCGCTGCTCTGCAAGCCAAACTGCACGCTGCAATTTATGGACGCAAAGGCCCTTGCAATCTCTGCATCTATGAATTCAGCCCTTGCTTCAAAATAGAAGAAGGTTTCGGGGCAGGTCCGCCTTATTTTTCTAAGCATGTCCAGGGCACGCTTTTTGTCTGCATTGTAGGTTGGGTCAAGCACGAATACCTGGGGAATTTTTTCTTTTGCAAAGAGTTCAAGTTCTGCGTCCAGCCTCTCCTGGGGAAAGCGCCGTATCTTTGCGTAGCCCTTGCTTTCGTAGCAGTATGAACACTTGAAGGGACAGCCCCTTGCAAGTTCCCACAAAGCCCCGCCATAATCCCCAGCGCGTATGGTTCCGTCTAGCCATGGAGAAGAAAGCTCATCAAGCGGTGCAGGAATGGCCTTTGCGCCAACAGATGTTCCTTTTACAAAGCCACCACTTCCACGCAAGGAATACACACCCAAAATTCCAAAAGAACTTTCATTCAGCCCGGAAGATGAAGAAGAAAAAATCGAATGCAAAAGCTCAGGAACTGCAACTTCCCCTTCCCCCGCAACAGAAAAATCAACTCCTTTCATTCCAAGCGGATTGGCTGTAATTTCTGGTCCACCGGCAACAATCACTATGCCGCCTTTTTTTTCCTTTAGCAAAAGGGCAGCCTTTTCTAGTATGGTCTTGCTCCAGACGTAAACGCTCATGCAAACGCAGCCCACTTCTGGAAACTCCGAAAGGATTCTTTCTGCAAGCATTTCCGCCTTTTTGTCATCGGACAGAGCGCAAAGAATGCCGTCTTCCATGCTTAGAGTAAGAAGTTCCGTCCTCACAAGATTTTTTGTAAGGGGACTGCTTTTTACGGCAGAAGCAACGCAAGCAGCACCCATAGGCAAGGCCTGCGGAGAGCGCTCAACAAGTAGGGTGGTAAAAACTGCCAGATGCCTTGTGTCTTCCATAAGATTCCCCTGTAAAAAACTAAAAGTCTTAAAATAACCAAAAAGAGAATGACAAAAATCTTCCTTTATTGTATAATTAAATGCTTTTGAATCTCAATAGAATGGCAGGGGAATTTTATGAAAAAAATTTTTATGGCTCTAGGCGTGGCCTTTTTTTGTCTATTTGCGCCAAGTGCTTTTTGCCAGGATTTTTTGTCATGCTTTAACCCAAACCTTACGGATTCACAAATTGAGGATCTAAAAAGCGGAAAAGTCATCATAAGGAACCTAAAATCAGCAAAAGAGACAAGCCTTAGCACCAGCAACGTCTACGCCAACAAATTTGTAAATGAACTAAAGTCAATATCCCCCACCCACTTTGCAGAGGTAATACAGGTGCGCCCATACAAGGATCACGAAAACCTTATCAAAGAGCTGGAGGAACTTGTTTCTGACATAAAGAACTACAGGCAGATTCCCTACTACACGGAGAGGCAGGGAGCATGGGCCGCAATGTTCACAAAGTCGGAGGTGCTTTCGTGCAGCCGGGGAAACCTTACAAGCGTATACAATGCAGTCTTTAGGATGCCACCGTTTACCCAGTTCAAGGCCCAGGTTTCCACCACGCAAATTGGAGACACACTCTATTTTGCAACCGTAAACAAAGAGGCTATTGAGTATAAGATTTTTGACGCGGTAAAAGCAGGAAAGATGGAATGCGGGATTGTGCTCTTTAGGCAGGGTGACTACTGGATACTCTACGGAGCTGGAGCCGTAAAGACAGACGTTTCCTTTTTTGTAAAAAAACGCGTGAACACGGCCTTTGTTAACCGCATTAAAGATTTTAGCATGTACTTTATTAAAAAGCTTAACTAGCAATTGCAGACACTTCAGATTCCCTCTGGTTCTTTATGCGGAGCGTCAACTCGCGGTTTACAAGCTTGGTTAGCAAATCGCGCTCGTCTTTTGTATTGGAATTCTTGTAGCACAAATCCTTTAGCAAGTCAAATTCATCGTCAGAAAGAGATTCCTGCCCGTCCCAAAAGAAACGCCAGGTAGCAGCACTGTCCAAGGCCTTGTAGGTTTCTACATTGTCACCACAAAGCTCACTGGCTTCATCCTCATACATAAATTATTCCCCCACTCGGACAAAATTCATCAGATAAAATTCAATGGAACCCCAAAAAGGCAAGCTTTAAGGAGTCCCATGAAAATTATCGGATAATCGGATAACAAAAATACTGCGGATATAAAGTTAGCCCTGTAAAAAACCCACCAATCCCCTACAAGGCAAGATTTTAATGAATAAATCTAATTTGAGAAAAAATAAAAATAGTCTTCCACAGATTCATCAGAATTAACTGCCTATTGTCTGTGGAAATATGCCAAGCCTAAAACTATTTAAGTGCAGAGCTGATTCTTTCCAGAACCTTCTTGCGATCCAATGGTTTTACGATATAGTTCTTTGCACCGGCAAGAAGTGACTTCTTAACAAGCTCTTCCTTACCAAGGGCGCTAACCATAACAACACGGGCGTTCTTGTCAAAAGCAACAATCTGCTCAAGTGCTGTAATACCGTCCATGCGAGGCATTGTAATATCCATTGTTACCAAGTCAACATTCGGGCAAAGTTCCTTATATTTATCAACGCCTTCTTTACCATCCTGAGCTGTAGCAACAATCTCATATCCGTCGCTGCTCAAAATCTGAGTCAACTGCTTTGCGACGAACATTGAATCGTCAACGACCAAAACGCGGAATTTGCTTCCGTCGGCCTTAACACCTTCTGGCGGACGATCATTTATCTGCGCAAAATCATCTTTTGTTTTCATACCTTTATGCTCCTTATGTACGTTCGCGGATAGCGACGTTGACTTCTATTTTTCCAAATTCAGTAATGAGCGGAACAATCAGAGCTTCAACATTCTCCTCATCATTGCCACCCAATGCTGCAATTTCCATTTTTTCACCGGCAAAAAGGGCCGGAGGGGTAAGGTCAAACTTAAAACCAAGCTCGTGGAGTTTTGTAACAGCCTGAGCAGTAATTAAGTTTGCCAATTCGCTAATAGTAGCCTTTGCCAAATCATCAAATTCTGGAAGCTTTTCTCCGTTCATACGGGAAGCTATTGCAAGAGCCGTATCATAAGTCATATCAAACAAGACACGACCTTCAACATCACCGGCAAGGCCAACCAATGCTGCAACACCCATAACTGGCATTGCTGTTGACTTAAGATACAAATCGCCACGCTTTACGTCTGCATCACCCAAAACTTCTTTCAGAACCCTGTATGAAGTTTCAACAAATGGGTTAATGTACTCTACTCTCATTAAAATCCCCCTGCAGTTTTATTAACTAACCAGATTATTCCAATTTTTATTTTGAATATACCGCAACAGATCCAGTCTGTTTTTTATTCCAGCCTGGAATTGCAATATTCTCATTTTCACCAACTATTATAACACCATTTCCCTTAACTTTCTCGCCAAAATCATCCAAAATTGACTTTTGTGATGCTTCCGGAAGGAAAGAGAAAAGATCCCGGGCAAAAACCAAATCGATTGGAGGCAGATTATTAGTATGAACACAGTCGTGGTATTCAAACATAATCATGTCCTTTATCTCTTTGGTAAAGGTATAGCTTCCGCCAGATGTCTTTGTAACATAAGGCTGGTACCAGTCCGTACTTACCTCGTTGCTTACCGTCATAAGCGGGGCATTAGAAACATTGAGCAAGTCAATGTCGTGAGCATAAATACGTATATGTGCATTAGGATAACGCTTTTTTAGCAAACATGCAAGTGAGTAAGACTCAAAGCCTTTGCCGCAGCCCGGATTCCACACAACGATGTTCTTAGCAGGGTTGTCCGGCAATGCCTTTGCAATTCCGCTGGCATAGGGTTCGCTCCACCAAGTACCGTTGAACTTAGAAAAGAAGGGCTTAAGGAATTCGTCAGCATCGCTTTCGTTCTGAAGCTGGGTGTTTCCTTCTCCACGCTCCTTTTCCCACTGTTCATAGCGGGTCTTTACCCATTCTTCGTTTACGGCAGAAACATAGAATTTCTTAAGATTCTTAAGTGAATCATAAATGAAATTCAAGTCTACGGCCTTTTTCTCTTCTTTTGCAGGTTCTTCAACCTTCTTTGCGGCATTTTTCTTACCGGAGCTCTTTGCAGCTTCCTCTGCCTGCCTTGCGGCTTCTTCCCTAGCGGCAATTTCTGCTGCTGCTGCCTGCCTGTCTTCAAGCTGGGCACGGGCTGTCTCTGCCAAAAGCCTTTCTTCTTCCGGAGTGCGAAGACCAAAAATCTTGTCTATGTCTAAAAGAATGTAAAGATGCCTCTGGGCTTCCACAACACCGCTGATATATTTGATGTTTATATCGCCAAAAAGAGGATGCGGCGGCTGAATAGATGACTTCTGAATACCGACAACCTTGTCGATTACGTCTACTACAACGCCAAAGAACTGTTCGCCAACCTGGACAATCAACATGTTTTCCAAGACATTTGCGTCATGCGGAGGAATTTCTATGTTAAAGAAGAGCCTCAGGTCAATTATCGGGATAATTTCACCGCGGAGGTTGTATACGCCCAGAACAAAAGGAAGTGTGTTAGGCACATAAGTAAAATTACCAGCCTTGGCAATTTCCTTAACCTTCATAATGTCTATGGCATAATCCTTACCTGCAAGAGAAAAGGTTACCATCTTGTAGTCAACAACGCTGGCGTTCTTCTTCTCTTCTTCCAGTTCCTCCTGGGAAAGGCTTTGAACAGCGGCTTCTGTTGTGCTTGCAAGTATGTTAAGTTTATCTTGTATCGTTCCCATCTGCCTACCCTCTGACTGTGCTCTTCAAGGCTATCTCTTCACGTGTTTTCTGCGCATTGATTTCCTGTTTTACGCCCAACTCCAAAAGCTGGTTAACATCGATGATAAGAGAAACTGAACCGTCACCCAAAATTGAAGCACCCGCAATACCCGGTGATGTTGTAAACTGATCACGCAAAGGCTTGATTACGACGTCTTCCTCTCCAATAAGGGCATCTACCATAACACCAATCTTCTTTTCCTGAGAACCAACGATTACTATGAAGCAGTATTCGCTTTCCACCGCGTCCTTGATGTTAAAGAGGCGGTCAAGTCTCAGGATAGAGATAACCTCGTTGCGCACGTTAAGTACTTCGTAGTTATCGATTGTATTGATGCTGTCACGCTTTACGCGCTGGCTTTCTATAACATTTGTAATCGGGATAGAGTATACCTCTTTTCCGACACGGATCAAAAGACCCTGGATAATGGCCAAAGTGAGCGGAAGCCTGATGCTGAATTTTGAACCCTTGTGGCGCTCACTGGTAACCGTAATGGTACCCTTAAGCTTTTCCACCATGGTCTTAACAACATCCAAGCCTACACCGCGGCCGGAAACATTGCTTATCTTGTCGCTGGTAGAGAATCCAGGAAGGAAGATAAGGTTAAAGGCATCCTGGTCGGACATAACCTTGTTGGGGCTAATAAGACCCTTCTTAATGGCCTTTTCGCGTACCTTTTCTACTTCTATACCCTGACCGTCGTCAATTATGTCTATTACGATTGTGTTGCCTTCGTTTGCGGCTTTAAGGATAAGCTTACCAGTTTCATCCTTTCCGTGAGCCTTGCGCTCTTCCGGAGTTTCAATGCCGTGGTCAACGGAGTTGCGGACACAGTGCATGATTGGGTCAAGAAGGTCGTCTACAACAGTCTTGTCAAGTTCTGTGTCTTCACCTTCTATTACAAGGTTAACCTTGCGGCCAAGATCGCGGCTCAAGTCACGCACAACGCGCGGGAAGCGGTTGAATATGGTACCAATCGGAACCATGCGGATTTTCATTACGCCTTCCTGGAGTTCGCTAGAGATGCGGCCCAAGTTCTGCGTAGTTGAGCGGTATTTGCTTGCCGTTAACTTTATGTCGTTTTCAAAGGCATCAAAGATTGTGGACATTCCCTGGCAGATTTCGCTTATTCTCTGGCGGATTTCCTTCTGGGAAGCACCGGCCTCTATCTGCTGGAGGATCTTTGGAATTTCTTCCATAATATGATGCTGCTTTTCCTTGTAGCTGGAGTTGAGCCCCTGGAGCATTACCTGCAGGTCTGCAAGATGAAGTCCCAGCTGGTTAAATGCAGCTTTTGTAATAACAGTTTCGCTGACGAGGTTCATCAGGGTGTCTACGCGCGTGCTGTCTACACGGAGTATTGAACCGCTCTGGTTAACCGCATGGCCTGAGCCCTGTGCGGCAGATTTCTTTGCCTGCTGAAGATTTGCCTGTGTTGCCGGTGCAGATGTTGAAACTTCCGCAGCCTGTTCTGGAACAGACTCTTCCTTTGTCTCTTCTTCCACCTGTGCCTCCGCAGCAGCTTCCACAGGAGCACTTTCTGCTGCAGAAGAAGCCGAAGAAGCATCTGCTTCCATGCAATGTGCATCCGCAGCAAGAGTAACGTCGTCCAAGAAAGCCGTATCTTCCAAAGCTGAACCGTCAGATGAGGTTGCAACGTAATAAACTACCTGTGGATGGAATTCATCTTCGTAGAGAGCCTCAAAGTCCGGGACAGTCTTTAAAACCGTACCGCAGTTCTTGAGGGCTGCAAAAACCTGAATTCCTCCTACGCTGTTCATAGGATTTGATTCGTCAAAAGTGACGTTTACATACCAAAGCTTCTGTCCTTCCGGGCAAGCCTGCTTAAGCTCATTGAATTCGCTGTCCGAAAGCGGTTTAACAGGAGGCATTCCGTTGTCCGCAGCGGCAGGGGCAGCTTGCTTAGGGGCGGCCTTTGGTGCTGCTGGCTTTGGAGCGCCAACCATACCGGCCGGAGCCTTTACAGGAGCCTTTTTCTTTCCAGCTTTCTGGGGAATAAAGGACTTTATCTTATTAACAATTTCGGAAACGTCTTCCTGGTACACGGAACCATTGCTTCTTGCGTCAAGCATAGCCTTTATTGTATCCAAAGAAGAAAGGAGCGTGTCTACGATAGGCCCTGTTACCTGAACCAAATTGCTTCTAAGGGCATCAAGAAGGTCTTCCACGTCATGACAAAATGAAGAAAGCTCGGTCATCTCAACAGTGGCAGAACCACCCTTTAAGGTATGAGCCGCACGGAAAATTTCATCTATAGCATCATGATTTGAAGGGTCATTTTCTATAACAAGAATGTTGCTTTCCAAAGTCTCGTACTGCTGCTCAGCTTCAGAAAAGAAATCTTTGAGAAGTTCCTCGTTATTAGCGTCAAGATAATCACTCATATTATCTATTTTAACCTCTTCCAAACATAAGTCAAGTCAAAACGACTGATTTTTGCAACTTTTTTAATCTTAATTTATTATAGCTTAGTTTCAAAAAAATTTCCAGATAAAATGTAAAAAAATTGTAGGCCAAGTTCCCCTTTTATTCGCATTTTAAAATACCGATAAATCAAGAAATGAGTGGGCTGTATTTTTTTAGGCCTCATATTTATTTCTTGGAGTTCCTGATGAAAAAGAAATTTTTTCTATTATATTCAGCAATATTTTTGTGCACAAGCCTTTTTGCATTCGAAGATTCAACCTTTAGCGGCTACCTGGGGCTTTTGGCGGACGTACCGGCAAAAAAAGAGCTCTATTCTGAGGGTTTTGTAGCAGGCCAGCTTGATTTTGGCGGAAAACTCATCTTTAGGGGCGAATTCCAGATGCAAACAGACGACCTTCTTGAAACAAGCCCCCTTAAACGAAAGGAAGACCTTAACACGGTGCTTAACCTTAACGAGCTTTCTGCAACCTACACCTACAACCACACTGCATCCACCCACTTCTTTAGCGCATTCCTGGGCAACTTTGAAGGTGCTGGCTCAGACATATTCCTTCAGAGGCAGTTCGGCATACAAAGCATAGCATCCCCACTTACAGAATCCTACAAAGGGCTTGGAACTTCCCCCTTCAACGAGCAGTACGGCGCGGGAATTGCATACACGGTAAAATTTGCCTCCCCACTGGCAGCTGGAGTCTACATTACGGTAAACAAGGACAACGCTACCGGGGACGAAAAAAAGGCTGTCTGGACAAACTTGCGCTTTGCAGGCTCCTACCCCTACATTACATTT
>JAGCWT010000210.1 GCA_017961705.1 Treponema sp. | reverse complement strand
GGAAGGCATTATGAAGGCAAGCGACACCCTAAAAAATATAAGCGACGACGGCTGGCGCTGGGTAATACAGGGGCAGATAGAGGGAAAAAAACGCGACTACACAAGCGGCCTCTTGGCGGCAGAAAGAAGGGGGCGTGCAGAGGGCATTGAACAAGGTATAGAGCAAGGTCTTGTGCAAGGCATGCACAAAAATGCGGTAGAAACAGCAAAAAATCTTCTGGCAGAAGGAATTGCCCCCGAAATGATAGCAAAGTGCTGCTCCCTTTCTCTGGACGAAGTAAAGGAACTGCAAAAGGCTCCCCTTGCCACCCCCTAAGACCTGTCCCCCAGGCGCATCTCCACATACCGCACCCGGCCAGATTTAACGGCATCTTTTATCTGCTTTTCACGGGCACTTAAGGTGGAAGAGCCGGTTTTTACCTCCACAAAAAGAACCTCGCGTATTTCCTTACCCTCAGCGGCACCGGGAAAAGCCACAAACTCTATGGGCTTGCCAACAAAACGAGCATCTGCTGGATTGCAAGGAAAACCGGGCAAATAAGGAGCAAGCTGTTCAGCCGCCTGTCCGCCAAGAACCGAACGGCTCCGCTTTACCGCATCCTCACGGGCCCTTTTTAGCACAAACGAATCCGCCGCTTTCTGTATGGAGCGCCCAATCAATATGCCAAGAATCAAAAAAAATGCAAGTAGCGCCGCAGCTGTAACAAAAAGAGCAATATTTGTTTTTATGAATGTCAGGATTTGCTCCAACTCAAGGTCCTGAAAAGGTGAATTTGTTCCCATAAATGCAGTTTAGCACTTTTGGGTCACTTAAGGAAGGACTGGCCAAGACGCTAATGCAATTGCCAAGTCCTGCCGATTTATAAGAAGAGGTGTTTTATGCTAAAAAAAGCCTATCCTTTAGTTTTCGCGTTGATTTCTCCTGCCCTTTTTGCGCAAGCCCTTCCGTCCAACAAAGCTCCACGTGGACAGCAAGCAGCCCCTGCCAACCAGTCTGCCGGGGTAAAAGAGGAAACTTCCCTCGGTCTAAAGCAGCTTGACACTTCTGCCATAGACACAAGCGGCAAAAGCATAGAATTCAAATTCAAATACCAGAAGGGCGACAGGTATGCCATACTTTCCACGGTAGACGAAGACGTATTCGTAAACATGCGCTACGACCACCACGGCGAAATTGTAAACCGCGTAAGTGCAGAAGTTACCGAAGTTGACGCATCTTCCGGCTCAGGCACAAACGAATGCACCTTCATGACAACAGAAAACGCCTTTGGACTTGGCGGAGGCAAAACCTTCAGCTGGGGTGAAGAATACAAAAGCATCTTTGAGCGCACCCCCCTTGGCCGCTACACAATAGGCAACGAATACTTCATGCCAACCGTCCGCGACGTCCCGATCTTCCCCGACCACGCAATAAAACCAGGCGACACATGGGTTCAGGAAGGACACGAAGCCCACGACCTAAGAAAGAACTTTGGACTGGAAAAGCCCTACATAGTCCCCTTCACCGCCACATACAAATACCTCGGAACCGTTGGCCGCGAAAAGCGCGAGGTAAAGCAGATGAGCTATGCCGCAGCCTCAATCAGCAAGCAGAGGAACAACCAGGTAATCAAAAAAGAGGGAAACGTACTCCACGTCTTCCACGTAAAATATTCGCTCTACACCCAGGCCCCGCAAAGACCGTCCGCAAACTACTACGGCGACTACCCCCAGACAACCATGGGCTTTAGCGACGAACTAATCTACTGGGATGCAGAAAAAGGCGCAATTGACCATTACGTAGAAAACTTTAGGATTCTCATAGAAACCGCCTACGGCAACATTTACGAATTCCGCGGAACGGCACACGCAGAAGTTACTGACTTTATCCGCACCGGAACAGACGACGAGCTTAGGGCAGTTGAAGAGCAGATCAAGGACCTTGGCATAGAAAACGTTACCGTCAAAAAAAGCGAAAAGGGCCTTACCCTTAGCATGGAAAACATCCAGTTCAAGGCGGAAAGTTCCCAGCTCATGCCCAGCGAAACGGAAAAGCTAAAAAAGCTTGCCCAGATTCTCGAAGCCTACCCGGACAACGACATACTTGTAAGCGGACACACTGCAACCGGCAAAGGCCGCGACCCCCAGGAACTTAGCGAAGCACGCGCAAAAGCAGTTGCCGACTACCTAATCCAGCTTGGCGTAAAAGACAACTACCACATCTTTACCCAGGGCTTTGGAGACAAAAAGCCAATCGCCCCCAACAACACGGAAGAAGGAAAGGCAAAAAACCGCCGCGTAGAAATTACGATTATGGATAAATAGATTCATAAATTTTATAATTATATGGGCGCTTCCTGCCATTCGGCAGGCCGGCTGTTCCGAGGCTTGCTAACGCGCGGCCTCCGCACTCACTTCGTTCGCTTGCGGTGGCTGGCCTCCGGCCACCTCTCCATAGCCTAGCGCAAACCACATAAACAACCAATCTATCTTTATCATTACCGAAGAGACGTAAGCATTCATCCCTCTTCGTCATTGCAGAACTGGCGTTAAGAAAACTCCCCACTATCTGTCATTGCAAAACTGGTGTTAAGCATTCTCCATTCGCTCTGTCATTGCAAAACTGGTGTTAAGCATTCTCCATTCGCTCTGTCATTGCTTGACTTGAACAATCAATACCCCTCTGTGTCATTGCCGGGCTTGACCCGGCAATCTTATTAAACAGATTATCGTGTTCTTCGCAACGAAGTTTTCAGCCAGCCCGATAATGACAATTTTATAACCTTATAAACAACTTTTTTCTTGACGGTGACAATCCAATTTATTACTTTTCATTCATGCAAATATATTATGTTTATATTCTGTCGAATTATACAAATTCCACACTTTATATAGGTGTAACAAATGATTTAAAGCGTAGGATATATGAACACAAAAACAAACTCATAAGTGGATTTTCATCAAAATACAATGTAAACAAGCTTGTATATTTTGAAGAAACCACAGATATAAAATCCGCAATTCAAAGGGAAAGGAATTTAAAAAAGTGGAAGCGAGAATGGAAAGATGAATTAATAAAAAAGAACAATCCAAGCTTTTATGATTTAAGCAAAGAACTTTTATAAAAAATACCGTCATTCTCGAGTCCGCAGGAAACTTTGTTGCGAAGAACGTGAGAAATCTTATTAAGCAGATTATCGGGTCATGGTTCGACTATGCTCACCAACCGCACAGCAATGACACAATTCTGCAAATTACTGCAATGACATAACTTTGCAAAACTTTGCATAAAAAAAGCGCAGCCTGGGTGTGCAGACTGCGCTACTCGTCTCCGATTAGAAGTTTTTTAGAATGGCAAGCGGTATGTTACACCAAGGCTAGCCATAAAGAGGTCCTTTGAAAGGTTGAAAGATTTTCCGCTCATAACATAATCATCATTGTCAAAGTAGTTAACCCACATACCGGCAGCCGTCAAAGTAAGGTTTTCGATGGGTGTTACTTCTACGCCTCCACCAATGCAGAAGCTATCCAAAACAGGAGCAAAGAGGCTGTTTGATTCGTCGTTTGTTCCCTGCTTTGAGTATGAAAAGCCAAGGCTTGTGCTAAACATTTCGTTGATTCTGTAGTCTGCGCCAAGGGCAAATTCGATTGAGTTGTCGTAGTCTGTTTCGCCAAGCACAGAATTCATCTTTGACTGCTTGTTAAAGTAGTAGTTGCAGCTAAAGGAAAGAAGGAGCGGGTCAATTACGCTGTAGGAAGCGCCAAAGGAAAGTGTCGCAGGAAGGTCTGTATTGAATTTTTTTCCGTCCTCAATGCCCATTTCTTTTGCAAAGTTTCCGTCCACATTGTCTACCTTATACTTAATCTTGTTGATTGTAGAGTACTGAACGGAAAGGTCAAGCTTGTCGATTGGACGGGCATGAACACCAAAAACACCACCAAAGCCAGTTGCCTTTGCATCGTATCCGATTGTATCGCCACCGTTTGCAGTCTTGAAGTTTGAATTGCTAGAAGTAAGTTCCATTGATTGTGTTCCATAAACCATGCGGAAAGCAGCTCCCACGGAAATCATACCATCAAGAAATTTATATGAACCACCAAGCTCTCCTCCATAAGTAATGGAATCCACTTTAAGACTATGATCTGCCGCACCACCTTGAAGACCAGCTCCAAGCGCCTGAATCTGTTGAGCCGGCATTCCTGCAGGAGGATTAGTAGCTAATCCAGCAGCTTTTTTCAAGAACAATCCTGAAATTGCAGAAGAACCATCATCATAATTAAGTGTACCACCTCCAGCATAAATGCCAAAGTTCATGAATACAGCAAAGTCTCCCTGGTGGTAAACTGCGTCAAAATCCGGATAAAGCCATACGGTTGTTTTATCAGAAGAAGAAGTATCTATATGCAAATTATCAAATGCAGCCTGAGTTGTAGCGTCATCTATTTGAATCTCATGCTTGTATTCCTTAAATACAAACTGGTTGCCGGCTTCTATCCAAAGGCCGTCCTGCAAAAAGGCTGTACCTGCAATGTTGTAGAATGCAGCTTCCGGGCGCTGGAATTCTGCGTTGCGGCTTGGGTTGCGCAAATATCCTGTGCTCATGTTTGTCTTGTTTTCTACGCCACCAGCGAATGCAAAAGCCACACTCATGGCTGCCGCTGCAAAAGCAAATGTTCTTTTCATGTTAATATTCTCCTTAACAGCTCTCTCTCTTCTGTAAATATAATGCACAAAAAGGTGCATGTCTAATTTTTCGGCAGAATTATTTAAAATACTTAAGGAAATGCCAAGCCCAGCACTTCTTTGTAAACACCACACCCTACGACAAGCTCAGGGTGCGACCGTCATTCCGGGCTCCGACCCGGAATCTGTGGAAGATGAATGCAGGGCTTATCGGTACAGACCCTGAATCCACATTCGTAGCAAGTGCGTGCGAATATGGCGCAGCAGTTCAGGGTGACGGTTTGCGGTTCAGGGGGACATTTTTTTTGTTAAATAACAGTTTCTTTTGCGTACTTGCCAAAGAGCCTACGCCGCCGTGTAGCCCCTTTAGTCCCGCGCAAGCGGGATGAGGGTTACCGAAGGGCGGTTCTCGCAACGAAGTTTCAAGCGAGGGCGGTTAGCAAAGAGAGCTTTCGTCCAGAAAAGAAAAAGAATGCTTTATATTCTCTTAAACCAAAGAATCCTTTAGCGTAGTAAAGACTTTTATGCACTTGATTTTTCCGTCGCGGGCAAAGATGCTTTGGCTTTCCTGGGGGGTAAGGGAAGTTCCGCTGCGCTCTTCGGTTTTCTGGTCAAATTCAAGTTCAATTTTGTCTTGGTCGGAAAGGATGTATTTTACCTTGGTACCGCAGACAGTAAATTCCAGTGTTGAATCATCCTTAAATTCGTTTTTGCGCAAAAGCAGGCTCTTAAAGGCAAGACATGAATGTTCAACGCGGACTCCAAGCTCTCCGTTTCGGGTAATGACTTCTTCTTTTACCTGTCCCGTCATACCCGGCTGTTTTGCCCCCTGCATTGACGGCGTATGCGAATAAGGATCCTGGGGGAAGGCTCCGTAAAGCTGGGGTGTCTTGTTAAAGCCAAGGCCTGAGCGCACGTCGTAATAAATGGAAGCAAGTTCTTTTGCGTTCTGGTTGTCTGCCGAAGCAACCGCGGCATCAACGTTTTCCTGTACCGCAAGGAGCAGTTTTGAAACCATGTGCCAATAAATGCTGCCAAGGCCTTCGTAGGCGTAGAAGGTTCCAGAGCGGCCTGTAAAGCTTGAGTGGTTGAAGGTCTTTTCGTAGAGGGAAAGAAGTTCCTTTTCTTCGCTTGCGTTGGGCTTCATTTCCCCCGGCATGTTTGCAAAGAAATCCTGCATTATGCGGGCATTGAGGAATGAAGGGTTAAAGTGGAAGACTCCGTTTGCATCCGAAGAAATAACCGTTCCCTTTGAGCGGCCAATAAATTCATTAAGATTTTGCACATCACTTGCAGGGACGTTGTTCTTTTCTTCAAACTTGGGAAGTTCCTTGTTGGGGTAGAGCATGTAGGAATTCTGCCTTTGTTCGTAAATGCGGCTTGAACGAAGGGCCTTAAGCAGGTCCACACATTCTTTTCCGCCAAGCAGGTGGGAAGAAAGAACTGCAACCTGCCCTTCAAGCATTTCCTGCAGGTACTTTATTCCAAAGGATTTTTCTTCGGGAACAAGCACGTTGTAGGAATGGTAAAGGCCGTCGCTTCTTTTGTTTAGCCTTACGGTGTAGACGACCGCAGCTTTTATAAGGCTTAGTCCCCTAAGGATTTCTTCTTTGGAAAGGGATGAGTCTTTTCCAAAGCCGTTATTATAGAGGGAATTTCTTTGCTTTTCAAAGATAAGGCCTGATTTGCATACAAATTCGTAGAGCTGGCTGCCGGAAAGAGGACCTGTATAGTTTTCGTATTCAGCAAAGTGTTCGGTTAGGCTCTTGAATGCAAGTGCAGTTTCTTCCGTTAGGCTAAAGGTTTTGTCCTGGGACTGGGCAAAGAGGGTCTGGAGGAATGTTATGAAGCGGTTAAGGTAGCAGCTTGTTACTACGGAAAGTCCCCAGCCGGCAAGCGCATTGTTTGCATCGTTCCATTCAGGTCTCTGGGTGTTAAGCCAAATTCCACCGCCAGGGACAAGGTTTGCGGCTTTGCTTATTACAATCTGAAGCAATTTCTGCGTAAGGGTAACAAGGGCTATGCTTCCGTCTTTTGTGGAAACAAGCTTTGCATCCCCTCCCCTTTCTTTTGCGGCTTTGATGAGGGCGTTGCTTGTCTCGCGGTCAAAGGCTATAGTGTCGCGGGGATTTTTTAGTATGCTTGCAAAGTCCTTGATTCTGTATGGAACTGCAGCAGAGCTAAAGAACTTTGTGCCAAGGGCTGTAAGCAGGAAGTTTTTGTCCAGTTCGTTCTGCCTTTCCAAAAGCTTCTGAAGGTAGATTACCTGGTGGTCGCCCCAATAGCCAATGAAGGCCCAGGGATTGTTTGGATCGGGAACTTCCCAGTCAAGGCCACCGCGGAATATTCTGTAGGGGTTGAATCCGTCAAAGGTCATGTTGTTAAGGAAGGCGCATATCATTGACGGTGTGTATTCAGGGTAAGAATATGAAAGTGCCTCCCAGTTCTGGAAGATGTCGCGCCAGTTGCCCTCGTAGTTTAGGATTTTGTTGCCAAATTCGTCGCGGAGCTTTATGTTGAATTTGTTCCAAGGGCGGCTTGGGTCTCCGTGCCTTCTGGAGAAGGTAAGCGGCATGTATTCCATTGCAAGCTTTAAAAGCAGGGGGTCTGCTGATTTTTGGGCGGCTTCAACAAGTTCAAAGTGCTTTATCAGTTTTTTGTCTGCAAACTGGGCAAGCATTTTTTCTGCGGAAGGAATAAGGCTTGTGTTGCGCTGGGAAACAAAACGCATAAAGTCTTCCAGGCTGATTTTTCCTCCGTCTGCAAAGATTCCACCCCTCATTATGTTGAACATTACGTTTGCGCTGTGGTGAACGCAGCTCATTTTGTCTGCGGTGTCCTGCATACCGTCGGCTTGGGCTATAAAGCTGTCCATTTCGCGCTTGCAGACTGCTATGTCTTCTTCCAAAAGCCTTGCAGCTTCGTCTCTGTTTGCAAGCAGCTTCTTTAGGTTTGCAACGCGTGAGGAATCAAGGAAGGTGTCAAATACCTGGCTCCAGCTTTCCTTTGCTCCAGGGGAAAGGGTTTCTTTTTTGCATACAAAGCAGGAGGCCCTTTTTCCCTTTACAACGTCTTCTCCGGCAAGGTCCTGGGGCTGGGGAAGTGATTTTTTTGCAAGCATGGCAAATTTCATTGGGGAATCGGGGGAAATCATTGTTATTCCACTCGTGAACCAGCAGGTGTTTGCAACAAGACATTCGCTTGGTTCTGCCTTGTCGGAAACAACGGAAGAAAGCGAAAAGAGAGCAAGGGAACTTTCCCTGTCCATGTCTGACTGCTTGTAGGCATCCAAAAGTACGCTGGAATTGTTTTGCAGTTCCGTACCGGCTCCGGCAGGCATTATGTTCTGGCAGCCGTCAAGTATGGAAAACTCCACGGGCTTAGCACCATTGTTTTCTATTTGGGCACGGCGCACGATTCCAAATTTGTCTGAACTTGTCCAGGCATAGCGGAAGGTTAGGCCAAGGTCTGCATTCTTTTCTTCGAATATGACTTCCGTACCGTTGGTGTTTTTGTAGATGGCGCGGGAAATTGACGGATTTTTTGCGGCGCGGACTGCGGGTGTGGAAGAAAGAGAGGCAAAGGGTTCCCACAAGGAAATGCTGCTTCCCTCGCTTACCGCCACAATGGTATAGGGGCCTGTTACCGTCTTTGCATCGGAAACTTTGTCTGCCGTGTAGTAGGGAAAGACTGCATGGTTTGCATCCATTCTTCCAGCCGTAACTCCGCCCTGGGACCAGCAAAAGTTCCACACGTCCGAAGAGCTTGTTATTGTCATAAAGAAGTCTTCCATCAAGTCATAGTCTTCTATTTTGTAAAAGAGTTCACCGTTAATCTTTACAAAGTTCTCATTGCCCGCCATAGCCATGCCTCCAAATTTTTTCAAAACATTCTTTTGTAAACCGGCTGCTCTCAGGGAAATTTGAAACGCGAAACGGCTCGCCCGAAGTTACACTGCGGTTCCCCGCGCTTACGCTTGTGCAGAATGTTTCACGTGTCAAATTTCCCTTACGCAGCCTACATTACAAAATATGCTTTTTCTGGTAAAAAAGGTAAAATTTCTACAGCTTTTTTTCCTTTTTTTTACAGTAAAGCACAATGCCTTCTGTGTCAAATGCAAAGTCGCAAAAACCGAACAATTAACACCGTACTGAAATTTCAAATCTCATATTGCAAATACAATATTTACCATATATAATAGAAAAAAAAGTAAAAAAATATGCCGTTTGGGGAATGGCTTTTTGGAAAAAGCTAGAGATTCATCATGAACAAGAAAACACTTTCTGTCGTAAAAAGAAGAAGCTCAAAAGGAATTGCACCTACACGTGCACATGCTAACGCACACGCTCACGCTCATGCGCATGCGCTTGCACACACGCTTGCACTTGCATTCACCGCAATCCTTTCCGTAACAATGGCGGCAGGACTTGTAGCCTCCTGCAAAAAAGACGGGGTAGAAACGCAGGCTGTAAAAGGCAGCGCAGAAGTTCCAGGCTGGACGCTCAACGCAGACAAACCGGTAACATTCAAATGGTACATAAACTACAGCTGGTTCAAAAGAAGCTGGGGCACTTCATCCGTATCAAAATACATCACAAAAAAAACAGGCGTAAGCATAGAATTCCTTGTTCCCAGTGGTGACGAATACGAAGAATTGAATTCAATGATACACTCAGATTCCATGCCGGACATAATAACCATTGACTGTAGGGAAAACCAGATTACAGACATGATAAATTCCCGCATGGTCTACCCGCTTGAATACCTTGCAAAAGAATACGACCCATATTTCTTTAGGGTTGCATCAAGGGCAAAGCTAAACTGGTACACGCAGGAAGACGGCCATGTTTACGGCTACCCCAATGCATCATTTACCCTGGAAGACTTTAACAAATACAAGGGAAGCCTTACCTCCCACGAAACATTCCTTGTGCGAAAAGACATCTACGAAGCAATTGGCTCACCGGACATGTCCACACCGGAAGGATTTATCAATGCGCTAAAAATGGCAAAAGAAAAATTCCCTTTTGTAAACGGAGAAGCCCTCATTCCTTTTGGCACGGATGAATTTACCGCAACAGGATGCTCAAAACTACAGGAAACCCTCTGCCACTTCCTTGCCATTCCGCCGGAAAAAGACGGAATTTTTTTGGACTACACGACAGGCCTTACGGAAAACGATGAATACATAAAGTGGCTAAAGACCTTCCGCAAAGCCCACGAACTTTCTCTTATGCCAAGGGAAGTTTTTGTGGACAAGAGGGCGCAGATAGAAGAAAAGGCTGGTAAGGGACTCTACTTTGCCCTGCTCTACTACAACTGGGACATGCAGAACGCCCAGAACAAGCTCTACAAGCACAACACAGACGGATCATACATTGCGGTAAAAGGCCCAAGCAATACAAATGGAGAAAGCCACACACTTTCCTGCGGTGGAATTTCTGGATGGACAGTTACCCTTATCTCCAAGAAATGCAAGGACCCCGCACGCGCAATCCAGTTCCTTACATACCTCATCTCCGAAGAAGGCCAGATGGACACATACTTTGGGGAAGAAGACATAACCTATTCCATGGTAAACGGAAAGCCCCAGCTTTTGCCCCACGTGCAGACTCTATCGCTTACAGACAAAGATGCCCTGGAAGACAGGTTCGGTGTGCTTTACACTTACTGGATGCTCATGGATTCAGCATGGGAAGCCCAGTGGAACCAAAAGCTTTCTCCTGCAATTTCACAGCCTGAACTTTGGACCCGCCCCTATGTGGTAAAATATTTTGGCTACGACACAATATCCCTGCCGCCAAATTCAGACGAAAACCTTACCTACCAGGAAGTGCTCCGACGCTGGGGAACAACGCTGCAAAACCTTATACTTTCGGAAAGCGACGAAGACTTTGACATTATTCTTGACGAATACAGACAGATCAAGCAGACAGAAAAATACAAAAAGCTTGTGCAGCTCCAGACTCAGATAATGAAAAGCAACAAAAAAAAGCTGGGGATGTAGGGTAAAATTTAAGGCATGAAAAACACGCTTTCAAACAAAATCCGCGAACTCTTGCGGCGGATAAAATTCAGTTTTTCCACAAAGGTCGTACTCGTATACACCTGCCTTGTTTTTATACCAGTTGCCCTTCTCTTTACCTACATCATAAGCAAGACAATCACAAGGCAAAGGCAGGAACTCATAGACATTTGCAGCCTCTACATGCAGCAGAACGTAGATTCAATCGCGCAAAAAATAGACACCGTAAACAGAATGGAAACCATGGTCTTTTCGGACAACGAGCTTAACCTTATGCTTGCCATGCCGGAAAACTACACGGACTCACAGATTGTGGACATTACAAGAAGAAAGGCTTCCGACTTTGAACGCATGCTTACCCTGGAACCCTTCAACGCAATCCGCATCTTTACACCGCGAACCATAATCCCTGAACGCTGGCCTGTAATCCTCCGCTTTCCGCGCACAAACCTTCCCGCACTAAAGCCATGGGAATTCAACTATTCTGCAAAGTACATAAACGACAGGCGCAACGAAGAACTTTCCGTCTGCGCAACAAGAGAAATGCTTTTGGGAAAGCGCTCCATTGGCTACCTGCAAATTTCATATTCAATGAAGACCTTCTTCCCCTTCCTCTACAAAAGGAACAGCACATACGAAAACGACTATGTTTTTACCTTGGGAAGAAGCGGATCTGGCAGCCACTTCTTTAACATAACGAATGACTCCATAAAACTTACCCAGCAGGAACTTGGCGAAAAATACATCAACCACCTGGAAAAGGAATACTTTAGGGCGGCAAACAAAGAGGTAATCCACTGCACGGTTTACAAGGGCAAAATCATCATCTGGCAAAAGTCCAGGGAACTTGGTACCATTTTTGTGCACACATGCTCCACTTCCGTAATCTCAAAGGCCGTTGCTGGAATTACAGTAGTGCTTGTGCTTACCCTTTCATTCTCTGCGGTGCTTCTTTTCTACCTAATAAAATTCACCACGGAAAAAATGATGCGTGGTGTTTTCTCCGTAATCAGGGGAATGCGAAAGGTTCAGTTGGGTGAACTTGGTGTGCAGATAAGCGTAGAAGGAGACGATGAAGTTGGCCAGGCACAAAAGACATTCAACAAGATGACCCGGCAGCTTCAGAACCAGATTGCCCAGATAAAAAAAGAACAGCAGCTTATTGCAGAAACAGAGCTAAAGGCCATGCAGAACCAGATAAACGCCCACTTCCTCTTTAACGTGCTGGAGACAATAAGGATGCAGGCGGTTCTTGCGGACGAAGACACCATTGCCCAGACCATTGCAGTCCTTGGAAAGATGATGCACTACTGCCTTAGGTGGAGGGTTCATTTTGTTGAACTTAGCAAGGAAATAGAATACATTGAATCCTACATATATCTTTTAAATTTGAGGAACGACTACACAATCACTTTGGAAACCCAAGTGGACGAAAAATTCCTTCACCTTAACATTCCAAAGATGGTTTTGCAGCCGCTAGTGGAAAATGCCTTTTACCATGCAATTGAAGGCGAGGCAAAGGATTCCGTAATAAAAGTCTTTACCAAAGAAGACGGAGACATACTCTATCTTTGCGTAGAAGACTTTGGCTGCGGCATGGAAGAAAAGCAGATTGATGCAATCCTTGAATACCTAAAAAAAGAAAGCGCAGAAGAAGAGACAACCGGGCACATCGGCATAAAAAACATTCAGCAGAGACTTTTTATGTTCTACGGTGACGGATACAAAATTCAAATTGAATCGGAAAAGGGAAAGGGCACGCTCATAAAAATTCCAGTTCCAAAAGGAGACCTAAGTGTTTAAGATTTTACTTGCTGACGACGAAAAGACAATCCGCGCAGGAATAAAAAAAATCATCCTCACGAACATAAAGGAAGAAGTTTCCATTCTTGAAGCAAGGAATGGGGAAGAGGCCTACACCCTTTGCATGAGCGAATTTCCCGACCTTCTGATTACAGACATACGCATGCCCGGAACAGACGGCGTTATGCTTATGGAAAAAATTTCTTCGGCAACAAAAAAGCCCTACATGATTGTGCTTAGCGGCTACGATGACTTTTCCTATGCAAAGGCGGCAATCACAAGCGGAGCCTTGGCATACGTTCTAAAGCCTGTGGACAGGGAAGAATTTATTTCTGCGGTAAACAAGGGAATCCAGCTAGTAAAGGAAAGCCGCAAAAAAATGAATGAATCCCTTATGCAGGAAATTGCAAACAACAGCGACTCAAACCCACTCTCTTTCCCGCGCGAACAGTTTCCAGACGGACTTTACTGTCTGGCAATATACGGAAAGAATTCCCGCGAAACACTGAACAGGATTACGGGAAGCTCCCCCTGCTTCTTCCTTAGCGAAAATTCACTGTGCCGCTTTTTTATAATCCCCTGCGAGGCACTGGAAAAAATAACCGGCTCAGACGAACTTGCCAACATGTACACAGGAATAAGCCCCCTCTATTCAGCCCCGGAAGCCCAGTCAAATTTAAAGAAGATAAAGGCCCAGGCACAAGAGGCACTTCTTTCCTGCTACTTTCCGCAAAAGCACACTGGCATTTTTAAATTCAAGGCAGAAGCATCAGCGGACATTTTTGCAGACATAGAGGCCAACTGGGAAAAATGCATTTCCTTTGTTGAGCTCCACGATTTTGAAAGCGTGTTAAAGTCCATAAAAACCCTCTTTGACTTTAGCAGAATGGACGAAGATGAAAAGCCTGCAAAGCTGCTCTACCTCTACGAAAAGATTCTGGAAAGCCTTTTCCGCCGCTACCTTTCCATAAGGCAAAACGACGCCTACCTTCACAGCAAGGAAGTGATGATAGAACGCCTCTTCCGCTCAGCATCAG
>JAGCWT010000209.1 GCA_017961705.1 Treponema sp. | reverse complement strand
TCCTGCTTTTTATGGCTAGGATTGTGCTTACCGGGCGGATTTTGTGCCCGATGAGCCTTCTGTTTGCGGCTATTTTGAGGGAGAACGAGCAGAGGCAGAATTTTGAGCGCAATTTTCTTATAATGCTGATAGTTTCTGCTTTCTTGGGGCTTGTTTTGCCTATGAACAGCCTGGAATTTTCCACTACCTGCACTATTTTGTGCGGCTACCGGGGGATTCTTATTATTTACATTATTATGGTTGTGCTTGCTACCGGGATTACGCTTTTTATGCACTACAACCAGTC
Source organism: Treponema sp. (assembly GCA_017961705.1). Classification (GTDB taxonomy): domain Bacteria; phylum Spirochaetota; class Spirochaetia; order Treponematales; family Treponemataceae; genus Treponema_D. The sequence goes on along the minus strand of JAGCWT010000209.1, from coordinate 15,294 downwards.
AAAGTCCAATAGTTCAGCACTGATTCTTGCAAGCTATGTTCTTATGATGGCTGGCTATTTAATTCTTTGCAATGCAGACAATTACTTTTGTCTGACCGTGGGGGTGGCCATGTTTTTGTCTGGTTCACTGGGCTACCTTAAGGGGCTGCATTCAAGTTACTTGTGGACGTAGGTCGTGTTTACTGAAAAACTCTTTTCAAGGGAGAGCCCTTGGACCCCAAACTTAAGGGGAGGGACAACTTTTTTAACGTTAAAAAAGTTGCCTACTCCGAAGCGAGGTTTTTCCCTGCTGGAAACTTCGTTGCAAGTTCCCCTTAAACCCCTCCCTTTCCCGGCACGGCTTAGGGCCATATCGCTCAACGTATCGCGATATGCCTAAGAACCCAGATTCTTTTATTCACAGTAATTTTTATCTGGATATAGAGTGTCTCTTAGGAGTTAAGTGCAAGCTTTTCGGTGGTTTTGGCATTTTCCCCTGCACTTTTATGCTTTTGAATACTGTTTAATTATTTGTATTAGTTGTAATTATATAGTTTTTCAGAAAACACTATGTTGCGGTTAATTGAACAAAGGGCTCTTTTTTTGTATAATCGGGCAAATGTGTGCAAAAAGGGAATCGAAGGGTAACAAAAATACGGTGCGCTCCAAGAAAAAACGCTCCTCTCCGCGCAGAAAAAAGCCAAAGGTGCTTCTTAACAGTAAGTATGTCTGCATCTTGTGCGCTTCCATTGTATTTTTCTGTGCAGTCTTACTCGGAACCACGTTTTTGCTTAACGGTGGCGGCGGTTCTTCTGTTGGCTCAAAGCAAGAGACTGTTCAAGAGGGGGACATAGCAAGCCTTTCTGCACCGGAAAAAAAGGTTGGCAAGGCGGCTGGCAAAAGCGGGGCTGGGACAAGGCCTTCTACTGCTTCTTCGGATTCAAATGGCTCGGCAAAGACTGGCAATGGGAGTGCGTCTTCTGCGGGAAATGCTGCTGGGACTTCTGCTGGAAATGCGGGGGCTGTCGAAAGCAATGCAAATGTTGGCAAAGAAAATGCTGGCTATAAAGAAGGCATTGGCGGCAATGCTGGCGGTGCTGGTAGCGGACAAAATGCTTCTGGCGGGCATGGTGCAGCTGTAAATACAGACCAAGGGCTGGCTTCTGTTCAGAAACCACATGGACCTGACGGTGGGATTCAGGAAACAAGGCCAAAATTCAACATTCCGCCTGCAAAAAATGCTGCAAAGCTTGCCTTTGTTATTGACGACGGCGGCATGAGCCCTGCAAACGTAAAAAAATACACTGCGCTTCCTTTTCCCATAACGGTGGCGGTTCTTCCGGGGCTTCCCCATACAGCAGAATGTGCGGCACTTGTACGCAGGGACGGGAAGGAGCTTATGCTTCACCAGCCAATGCAGGCTAAGAACCTGGGCATAAATCCCGGACCCGGAGCGATTACACCGGATATGGACAGCTGGGGGATTCAGCAGATTATAGAAAAAAACTTGGGCGAACTTGGGCCTGGGGTTAAGGGCTTTAACAACCACGAAGGTTCCCTGATTACAGAAGACAAGGTTAAGATGACATTTATCATAGACCTTGCCATGCAGAAGGGCTTGTTTTTTTTGGATTCCCGCACTACGAGCCAAACCCAGGCAAGACAGGCTGCCCTTGAACTGGACACACATATAATAGAAAGAAATGCTCCTTTTTTGGACAATGCAGTTAACCGTGAGGAAATGCTGGCAGAAATCTACAAGGGGCTAGAGGTTGCAAACAGGGATGGATTTGCGGTAATCATAGGCCATGTGGACAAGTCCGCTGCGGTTTTGCCAAAGCTTTTGGAGGAATTGTATCCTGAGCTTGTTGCAAAGGGCTATGTTTTTACCACTCCGTCGCGCTTGTAGGCAGAGTGGTTTTATATTGAGTTGATTTTGCTTTTACGGGGCATGATATGAAAGTATTGGGAATAGAAAGTTCTTGTGATGAAACAGCTTGCGCTATTGTTGAGGACGGAAAGAAGATTCTTAGCAACGTGGTTGCAACCCAGATTCCTTTTCATCAGATTTACAAAGGCGTTGTGCCAGAAATTGCAAGCCGTAAGCATGCCGAATGGATTCTTCCCGTGGTAAGGCAGGCGCTTTCAGAGGCAAACCTTAAGCTGGACGATGTGGATGCCATTGCTGCCACAAACAGGCCGGGCCTTATGGGTTCACTGCTGGTTGGACTTACCTTTGGAAAGACTCTGGCTTGGGCTGCAAACAAACCCTTCCTTGCGGTTAACCACATGATGGGGCACATGTATGCTGCTCACCTTGAAAACGACATTTCCTACCCCTACATTGGGCTTCTTGTTAGCGGAGGCCACAGCATAATTGCCAGGGTTAAGGGCTTTGACGACTTTGAAATCCTTGGAACCACTATCGATGACAGCGTTGGTGAGGCTTTTGACAAGGTTTCCAAATTCTACGACTTGGGCTATCCGGGTGGAGTTATAATAGACAAGCTTTCGCATAAAGGCGATGCAAGGGCATTCAGCTTTCCCCTTCCCAAGCTGGACAAGGGCGACCATGAATTTGACGTTTCTTTTAGCGGCCTAAAGACTGCGGTTATCCACCAGGCAGAGATGTTCCTGAATGAAGGCTACGAAAAATCCGTGGAAAACATTGCGGCTTCTTTCCAGGAAACGGCATGTAAGACTTTGGTAAGCAGGCTATTGCGGGCGGTAAGGGCAACCGGGCTTACGACTGTTGTGGCGGGTGGAGGCGTTGCGGCAAATTCACGGCTAAGGGCAATGCTTGCAGAACATAGGGAAATAAAGTGCATCTTCCCACCGCTAAAGCTTTGCGGAGACAACGGCGCTATGATTGCGGGGGTGGCATACCATCTTCTTAAGCGGGGCGACAGAAGTCCACTTTCTACTACAGCATGCGCACGAATCCCCCAGTTTAAGAGGGGACTTGCCAATCTTGAGGCATTCGGCCGGCGCTAGGTAACACAGATTAAGCAAACCTACCGTTATCGGGTGGTTGGTGAGCTTAGTCGAACCATGGTTGGTGAGCCCAGTCGAACTACGAGCCAGAGAATGGCATGAATTTGTAAAAGTCGGAATTGAAGCTAAAAATCTCTCGCGTCTAAATTAGCTTGGTTTTGCAAACAGGCGCCCAGCTGAGCCGTATGCCAACACTGTCTGCAATGCGAAATGAATAAGTTCTAGCTTGTTTTTTGCAAACAGAGGCCAGATTTTTTCAGCCTGCCATCTCGGAAACTTTTTCTTCTTCCTGCTTTACAGGCTCTTCTGAAAATCCAAAGTCGTAGTAGATTCCCCTTTTGGCAAGAGCCGCAAATCCGTCTGCCTTTACGTCGTAAGTTGCAAAGTTGTCTGCATAGTGGCAGAGAATCATCTTTTTCTTGGTCTCGCTGTCCAGAGTCTTTAGTTCTTCAATTCCTGCGTGAACACCGCCTGTGTAGCCCTGAACGTCGTGGAAAATCCATTCGATGTTGTACTTTTTCTGCATGTAGTCCAAAAGTTCCTTGTCAAAGCGGGTGTCGCCGGGGAAGAGGATGCGGTTGTCTATAAGGACTCCTGTGCTCCATGCGCTTTCCCTCCAAGAAGGAACGCTGTCCGGCATGTGCATTGTGCGGAAAATCTTTAGGTTTATGGAACCAACGTTTGCTTCCCAAAGGGGGCGGGGTTCGGATTCCAAAAGTTTTGGCGAAATTTGTTCAAAGTAGTCGTCAAAGGTAAGGAAGCCACCTGGTGAACCTGCATTGTAGGGAGTGGGTCTGTTTTCTCCGTATGCCAAGCCTCCCTTAAGGCTTTCTTCCCAGAGAAGCTTTTTGTATTCGTCTGTGATTACTATTTTTGCGCGGGTCTTGTCCACGTAGCGGTGCATAAGGGCAAGTTCTTCCATTCCGCCAATATGGTCTGAGTGGCTGTGCGATGCAAAAACATTTTGAATGTTAAGAACCGACAAATTGTATGAGGTAAGCGCGCCCGGGCATTGTGAGCCGCAGTCAATGAGAAGATGGTCTTTTCCTTTTATGACAATTACGTTGTTCTGAAAATTTTTCTTAACAAAGGCACTTCCCGTTCCAAGGAAGAACATTTCCAGAGATCCGTTGTTTGTAAGTCTAAGAGTTCCGTCGATTGTTGTAAGTTTTATCTCTCTCAGCATATTTAGATTATGATGCAAAAGGGTTGCAAATTCAACTCTCCTTCGCATTTTTTTTGCAAGGTTATTGAAATTTTTTCAAAAATTCCTGTGAAATTTATAGCTTGTACGTTTTAAGTTTTGTTCAATTTGTTAAGGGGTGAGTTTTTTTGCAATGTACGCCGCCATGGAGCACCTTTAGTCCCGCGTAGCGGGATGAGGGTTACCGAAGTGCGGAACGGCGGTGGCGCATAGGGGCGTGCGGTCGAATTAGCCAGGGAATAATATGGTAGAGCAATTAGGACTTCGTCCATAAAAGCATCGTCCAGAATATCCTGAATATAGTAGGGGAAAGGAAATTCTTCTGTTTGACTTTCCAACTGCTAATGTGTATACTAAACATATGTCTGAAAGGAAATTTACGGTCTTGGACCTGCTTGATTTGGACTTAAAAGGACATGATTCTCTTAATCTGCGCTGTATTGCAGGCCGCCGCGGACTTTCCCGTGAGCTTTCCATTGCGGACGTTAACAGGCCTGGGCTTGCGCTTTCGGGTTTTTACGAGTCTTTTGTCTATGCCCGGGTTCAGCTTTTTGGCCGTGGGGAATTTGCCTACCTTAAGAAGCTTCACGATGAAGACAGGAGCGATTCCCTTGAACGCTTTTTTTCCTACCAGATTCCCTGCTGCATTTTTACCCGCTCCCTTATGCCAAACGAGACATTCCTTTCCATTGCAGAGGCTACGGGAACGCCTGTTTTGCAGACCGACTTGGATTCAACAGAGTTTTCCATAAGATTTGTACGCGCTTTTTCCAACATTTTTGCCCCAAAGAAGATTCTTCACGGAGTTTTGGTTGAAGTTTACGGAATTGGCATCCTGCTTATCGGAGACAGCGGTGTTGGTAAGAGTGAGACTGCCCTTGAACTGGTTGAACGCGGCCACCGTCTTGTTGCAGACGATACGGTGGAGGTTCGCTGTGTTAACGGAAATACGATTATGGGACAGGGGCCCAACAAGCTTATAAGCCACCACATGGAAATAAGGGGTTTGGGTATTATAGACGTTTCACAGCTTTACGGCGTACGTGCAATCCGCGAACAAAAGGAAATACAGCTGGTTGTTAAGCTTGAGACCTGGGACCAGAAAAAGGTTTACGACCGTCTTGGCATGGAAAACCATACCGCAGACTTGCTTGGGGTAAAGATACGCTATATCGTTATTCCTGTAAAGCCTGGGCGCAACCTGCCGATTATTATCGAGGCGGCAGCAATGAATGAACGCCTTAAGTCTCTGGGGCATTATTCCGCCAAGGAATTCAACCAGAACGTGCTTAAGTGGATTGAATCCGGAGAGGCACAGGCAGCCTACTACGGCAATGAGGATGTATACTGACAAAGAATGCGCTGTTTTTGCCTTCCATAGAGAAGCATTTTCAGGGCAATTTTTATAAAGAGGAAACAATGATTGAAAAGATTTTGACAGTCCGAAACAGGGCAGGAATTCACGCGCGTCCGGCAGCACTTATAGCACAGACCGCAAACAAATTTTCTTCCGAGATTTCTTTGGAAAAAGACAATTCTACGGTGAATGCAAAGTCCATCATGGGCGTAATCACCATGGCGGCAGGCTACAATACAACTCTTACGCTTAAGGCCGACGGTCCGGACGAAAGGGAAGCCTGTGACGCAATTTTTAACCTATTTGAGTCAAAGTTCGAAGAAGAATAAGGACTGTCTGTATGAAAAATCTAACTGACCGCCAAAAAGAGGTTCTGGATTTTATTGCGCAGTTTACAGAAGAAAATGTCTTTCCGCCAACCGTTAGGGAAATTGGCGAGCATTTTCAGATTTCTCTCAGAGCCGTTCAGGACCATATAGCCGCATTGCAGAAGAAGGGGGTTCTTGCCGTAACGCAGAAGCATTCACGCTCCCTCCGTGTGCTTAAGGATATGCGCAGCGACAAAAAGCAGCTCTTTACCACTACGATTCCGGTTGTAAAGTCACTTCTTGCGGGAAAAAAGCTTTTTACGGCCAACAATGTTGGGTATTACATAACTCTTTCCGAACCTTTTGTTTCTTCTGGTAATTCTTATTTTTGCATGATTGTTCAGGACCAAAGCCTTACCGGTTCTGGTATTTATCCCGGGGACTGCCTGGTTTTTGTACAGACGGATGTTTCTGCCAGCGACGTTGCGGACGGGGAAGTTGTTGCCGCTGTAATTGAAGGCGGTGCTGATTCTCTTATCCGGCGCTATTTTAAGGAAGAAGCAAGGATTTGCCTTAAGGGTGACAATCCAAAATTTAAGCCTGTTTACAGTCAGGACGTGCGCGTGGCAGGAAAACTTTCTGCTGTTTTGCGGACGGCTGTGGTAAAAAAGTAGAATATAATGGCAGAAGCTGAAGTATATCTTTTTACGGGCCCAGAAGCTGGGGATAAAAAAGAAGCAATAGAAACAATACGCGCAAGGGCAGAGAAGGCCAACGGTCAGCTGGACTATTACAGCTACTATGCCTCCGAGACAAGGATACCGGACATTGTTGCCCAACTGCAAAACGAGAGCCTTTTTTCTTCCGCCACATTCATCGTGCTAAAAAACGCGGAACTTGTAAAGGGCAAAGATGCAGAGCTTTTGGCTTCCTGGTGCAAGAGTGCGGCCGAAAGCCCAAACACCCTTATCCTTGTTAGCGACGAAAATTCCGTTGAAAAGAAGCTTGATTCAGCAGTTCCTTCCCAGCACAAGAAGATGTTCTGGGAAATGTTCGAGAACCGAAAGAGCCAGTGGGTTCAGTCATATTTTAGGAAGAACGGTTTTGGAATAACAGACGAAGCCGTAGAGCAAATCCTGGATATGGTGGAAAACAATACCGATGCGCTAAAGACAGAGTGTTCACGCTTTTTCTACTGCATGCCCCAGGGTAGCACCGTAAGTCCTTCCGATGTGGAAAAGGTAATCTCCCACAACAGGACGGAAAACGCCTTTACACTTTTTGAAGAGATGGCCGATTCCACAAAGTCTCCCAGGCAGCGTCTTGAATCTTCCATGGAAATCCTCCAGAAGATACGCCTTTCTCGCGAGTCCAATTCGGTTGCACTGATTGCGGGGCTTTCATATTGCTTCCGGCAGCTTAGGGCCTGGCACATGCTTCACCAAAAGGGGGCCAACCCCACGGAAGTTCAGCTTAAGGCGGCTGGTTTTTCCGGTAAAAAGAACCGTGAGCGCTACGAAAAAGCATCGCGGGTCTGGGGTGCCGGTAATGTTTCTTCTATATTATCCCTTCTTGCGCATACGGACATGGCAAACCGTTCTAGCGGCATGGCTCTGGAGTATACTTGCCTTACCATGATGATTTATTCAATCATAATCAAGAACGGCCTTTACCCTGCGGAATACGTCTGTTGATTTTAGTTTTTATTTTCTAAACTGACCTTTTTTTATTCCGATAAGTAAAGGAGAAATAGGGGATTTAAAAATTTTTATTTTTAGGTGTTCCTTATTATTCAAATGCGGAGTATAATCATTAATTATGCCAGGATTAAGCCAGCTAAAGCAGTTTAACGCAGACCTCTTGAATCTCGGGGACGAAGTAAAGATTCGTTCGGCACGCGGTGAAAAACCCGTTACTGTTCCTATCCCCAAAAAGATTCCTGACGTTGACGATTCGGAAGATTTTGTAAACGGTATGCCTCAGATTTCAGAAGAAGAACTGGAGCAAGCGGATGCCGCTGCCGCAGAAATGGAAAAGGCAGCTCATGATTTTTCAGATATAACCGGGGAATCATCCGGGGATGAGTCTTCCGTGGCAAGTTCCCTCGCTTCTTCTCAAAAAGCGCCTGACGTAAAGGATTTGCTTTCGCCGCCTCCGGATTTGAGCCTTAGCGACCTTGACCTTAGCGAATTTGAAGAGCCAGCCCAGGAAGAGCCGGAAGAGGAGGAAGAAGAAGAAATTCCTCTTGAGGACATGGATTTGGATTCCCTTCTCGCATCTGGGGACAGTGCTCCAGAAGAAGAGCCGGTTGTTGAGCAGCAGCCGGAACAGCGCTACGTACGCCCTTCTTTGTCAAAGCCAAAGCCTGTTGTTTCCGAGGAATCATCAGAAGACATAGATATGGATTCATTCTTGCATGGAAGTGCAAAGTCTGCCGTATCAAACACAATAAATGACTCTCCTGCACCAGAGCCAGTTGCATCAGCTCCAGTTACATCAGCAACAATTGCTCCTGCCAAAAAAGAAGACGACTTGAGTGCTGTGCTTCCTTCATTTGACATTGATGCAGAAAACAAGAACTTCCCGTCCGACAATGCCGTAAACATGAACGACGGAATTCCAACTGAATTTAACGAAGTTCCAGGAAACGGCACACTCAATCCCGTAAAGAAGCATGACGTGGCTGCAGAAACCGTAGTGGAGACTCCTTCTACCTTTGAAGAAGTTTCTACGGAAGACCTTTTTGCCCAGCCGGTAGAGACTGAGGCACCGGCCACTTCCTCCGATGTGCCCACAGCTGATTTGTCTTCATTTGAAATGCCGTCATTTGATGAGCCAAAATATAATCCTCCGTCCAACGACCTTCCTTCTGACATGCCTTTGGACGAAGAGACTGCATTTGAAAGCGAGCGCATAATGGAAAGCCAGGGTGCACCTTCTATGCAGGACAGCTCTGATTCTTCCGGAAGCGACTTGTTCACTTCTTTTGGAGCAGACAATTCATCTGGCGACGAATTTAACATCGATGGCCTAGACCTTCCTGTATTCAACCAGGATTCAGCGGATTCTTCTTCCGACAAGGATATCCTTTCACAGGACACTCTTGCTTCATCTCCTGAAGGCGAATCTGATGAGTTTAACATGGGAGACCTTGACCTTCCCACTTTTGGAATGGATGCTTCTGGTCAGGACGAAGATTCATCCCTTTCTTCCGACGAGGTTGTTCCTCCGGTAACAGACTCTGCCGCATCTGACGGCACAACTTCTTTTGACTCCCCAGCAGAAACCACCGTTGCTTCTTCTGACGATGGCGGTGCACTTGACCTTCCTGAGTTTGGCGCAGACGGTTCAGCATCAGACGGCAATGCCCTTTCAGAAGACGCTCTTGGCGAAGAGGAAAGTGGTCCTGCCGAAGTGTTTGACACAAGCGGAATGGACGACCTTGACGACACCGACTTTTCCAAGAAGGGAGAAGACACCGGCTTTGAACTTGGCGATATTACCGACTCTGAAGGCGGTGATGACGAATTTAGCATTCCGGGCTTTAGCGACACAAAAGAAGCAGACCTTGGCAAAAAGAAAAAGCCTCTCGTTTCACTTTCATCTTCATCAGAAGAAGAAGAGGACGAATCCCAGAAGCCAAAGAATTCATTTACGGATGCCGAATACCGTCTTTTCCAGAAGAATCTTGCAGAATACCCGCTTAACGTTCGCATAGCACTGGAAGACATTGTTGTAAAGAACGAACTTACAGACGACGCCCTCTTTAGCGTACTTGAAATGGTTCTGCGCAAGGTTCCAGCCAGACAGCTTGCCGGTCAGCTTGAAAAAATGCTGGACATTCAGCTGGACGTTCCGCGTGACTTTGAGTTGCGTACCGCCGCCGAATACGAAGCATACAAGCAGTCTGTTGAATACAAGCTCAAGAACCAGATTATTCCTGGTGCAATACTCAGTGCCATTGCTGCAATATTCATCTTTAGCATCTTGATGATTGTATGGACCTTCATCGTTTGTCCAATTTGGGCAAACAACTTGTACAAGGAAGGCTACAGCCTCTTGGAACGCGAGCAGTACCCTCAGTCCCTTGAAAAATTCAACGAGGCGATTGATAAAAAGCCGGTAAAGAAATGGTTCTTCAAGTATGCCCAGGGCTACCGTGACCACAAGCAGTTTGGTTCAGCGGAACTTCCTTCGGACAGAAAGAGAAAGCGGAATTTGTTTACCCCAAGCCTGAATGTAGAAGAAGGCGACAATTCACTTGGACCCAATGCCTCTACAATGTACAGGTCTATCCTTGAGCGCTATGACCACGACAAGGAGGCCGGTATTGAATGGGCAGAAATGGAAGCTGAACTTTTCCGCTGGGAAAGGGCAGAGCGTATCCTTACCAGGGAAGTCCTTGACTACCACATAAACGACCCGGATGCAATACTTGCTCTTGGCGACCTCTACCTTGAATGGGCAGACTCAGACATAGAAGGCAACGTGGAAAAATTCCCGGAAGCAAAGAAGCAGTATGACCTTCTCGTGGAACTTTATGGCGAAAAGGACGACAAGCTTTACGACAGGTATTCAGCCCGCCAGATGCGCTACTTTATCCGCACGGATGACCTTGCTACGGTTCTTACATACAAGGATTACTTCTATCCCAAGAAGATGAAGTATGTTGAGAATTCCGATGTTACGGAACTCGGCGGCTACCTCTTTGACAAACGCTACGGTGAATTGCGCCCGTCAGAGGAAAACCTGCGCTCCCAGATAGAGAACGTAAAGCCTATCCTTACCATGGCAGTAGAACGCGACCCGTCTGATCCTGTTGCACTCTACAACCTTGCCCGCTACTATGTTCAGACCAAGGCCGACTCTTCCGCAAGAACAACCTGCGAAGAAGCAATCAAGGCTTTTGAGAACAAGAAGTCTCTAAAGAGAAAGGATACCTACAAGTACATAAATACTTACCGCATCCTTGGCGAGATGTACTGTGGCGAAAAGCAGTATATCCAGGCCCAGAAGGCATACATAAGCGGCGTTGAACTCTTTGAATCCAACAAGGACCTTAACGCCTATACCGGAAACCAGGATATTGGAAAGCTCTACGCAGACCTTGGAGACATCTACTACTTTAAGGACGGCAACGCTGACAGTGCCTTTGAAAACTACAAGAATGCCATCGAAAACAAGAATGACATTCCGTCCATCCGCTACAAGATGGGCTACATTCAGTACAACAAAAAGAACTATCAGGAAGCACTTGCCTCTCTTATGGTTGGTTCGGAAGCTGCCCCTTCAGACACCCACATGCTGCTTGCACTTGCAAACACACTGTGGAACCGCAACGACTTCTATGCTGCCCGCGGCTACTACGACAAGCTGTTGGAAATCCTGGAAGAAAAACGCCAGGGCTACAAGATTGTCCTTCCGCAGATCCGCGAAGACCACGGCGACTTTGTGGACACCTACATGAAGGCTTCCAACAACCTTGGTGCAACTCTTTCTAGAATTGCCAACATGACTGGTAATAGCGAGATGAACGGAGAAGCAATCGTTGCCCTGCAGGACAGCCTGCGCGCATGGGATGCACTTTCCCGCAACCAAAAGACAATGATTCGCCTGGATTCATCAAACCTTGCGGAACAGAACATCAAGTATATCACTATACCTGGTTCTGAATTCAGCCCGGAAATCTATACAAAGATTCCTATGCTTATGGATGGCGAGGAAGGGCTTGAATAAAAAATATCCTTGCGAAAAAGACGGAATCGTAAGCAGACAGCGCTTGAATGACATTGCAAAGGAACTTTTTAGAAAGTCCATACACGTTTGCAGTGCTTTCATACCGCTGTTTTTGCAGTTTATGCGCCTTCCCGTTCTTTTTGCATTGACCGCAGCTCTTGTGCTTTACTCTATAGCGGAATTCATGCGGCTAAAGGGAAAGTCCATACCACTTGTCTCTGCCGTAACTGCCGCCGCTGCCCGAAAGCGTGACGAAAACCGCTTTGTCCTTGGGCCTGTAACCTTGTGCGCAGGAATAATACTTGCCGCCATTCTCTTTGAACCCTTTGCCGCTTCAATTGGAATTTATGCCCTTGCCTTTGGAGACGGATTTGCAAGTCTTGCCGGAAAACTCTTTGGAAAAGTAAAGATTCCTCTTACCCAGGGAAAAACCGTGGCAGGAAGCCTTACCTGTTTTACCGCCATTTTTGTTTCTTGCTTTTTGGTTTGCTTTAATGCAAAGATTGCACTTTGTGTTGCGTCTGTGGGAATGTTTATAGAATTGCTTCCTCTAAAAGACTTGGACAACCTTTTTATACCCCTTTTACTGGGGCTGGTTGCCCAAAGTCTTTATTAACTTTTTTACTGCTCCCTTTTTTTATTGGACAGTGCTTAACTCTCTCCTCTGTCCACTTGCTTTTTTAGCTCTTGTATTTTTATTTGGACGGTAGTTTTTTTGCTCTACCATGCAATTTCTCTACTACTTTAATATTACTTTCGTCACCGCCGTTTTTCAAACAAGCAGCGCCATGGAGGGCGCGTCATTTGTGTTTAGAAAAAACTGCAAGTTTTCGTCAGAAAACTTGTAGGGTAAAAATTGCACGGATGCAATTTTTATCCGTGGTGGCGTAGGTTTTATGGTTCCTACATCCTAGCAACAGCCTTTTCCTGGGTGGAGAAGTCCGTTCTTAAATGCTTTAGCGCACGAATCTCTATCTGGCGGACAGCTTCCGGGCTTATTCCTACAACCTTGGAAATTTCGCGCAAGGTTTTTGCGTTCTTTTCTCCGTTAAAGTTGTAGCGCATGTAAATTACGTTCTTTTCTGCGGATGGAAGAATGTCTACAAGGCTTCTTATGTGAGCCCTCTTTTCCTTTTCCAGATAATTCTCTTCCGGGTTGTATGTAAAGTCTGCAAGAAAGTCTATAATAGATGTGCCAGAATCTTCTGAATTTGTTTCTGAATCAAGAGAAGATACGCTGTATTCGTAGCTCATGTAGCGGTCAATTTTTTCTTCGGGAATGCTAAGGAATACTGCAATTTCTGCGCTTGAAGGTTCTGTACCGTTCTGGCCGGAAAGGTAGGCTGCGGCTTCCTTTATTTTGCGGATCATGTCTTCCTTGCGGTGGGGCAGGGGAATGAATGCCATTCTAGAAGAAGCGTAGCGGTTCATGTACTGCACAATCCAGGGGTAGGCGTAGGTGGAAAACCTTGTGTTAAAGCAGCTCTTGAATTTTCCAGCTGCAGTGATAAGCCCCATGTTTCCTTCCTGAATCAAATCCATGATGGACATGTTTGCTGAATAAAAGCGGTATGCAATGCTTACAACCAAGCGAAGGTTGCTGTTTATCAAACTATTGAGGGCATTCTTGTCACCCCCCTGAATTTTATCTGCAAGCTCAAGCTCTTCTTGGGCACTTAAAAGCGGGTATTTCTGGATCTGCGAAATATAATTTTTGTTAACCTCACTTTTCATTTGTTTCTCCTGTTTTTTCTTACTTCACTTTGTAACTATAAACTTCATTTATTTTATAGCAAATTCCGTGCCAACTTTTTGTCTTTGCCAAGATTTCTTTGCATAGAATCATTTGTTCTTGCCAGGGAAGAAAATACGCCTGCCTTTGCTTTCCAGAATGAATTTTTTGCGGAATGATTTTGCAAGACAAGGCCCTTGAATTTTTTGTTTTTGCGGCAGGAAAAAATATGGCTTGTCTAATTCCTTTTATTTTCAAGAGTTAAAAATTGTCTGAATTTCTTAAATTCAATTTTGAAAGCAAGGACTTTTTGGGGAAATCTGAGGCCTGCTTTCCTTACTTTTAAGATAAATTTCTAATTTCCCCAAAAGGTGTAATTTTTTTGGAGTTTTTTTTCGGTTTTGAACTTTTTTGAACAAATTTTGACACCTTTTTCACCCTTTTGTCTACAATAGTAGACGCCCACCCCATTTTACCCTTTGTATATTTTTGTAGACAGTGTGAACTTACTCTTCTGGCAAACAGTGTAATTATAATATAGGAAATCACCCTTCGGGTACACCGCACGCCTTGCTACGGTGTATGGGCGTAACGAGAGGAAAAAAGCTATAGAAAAAAGAATTGGAAGCACTGGAATGGAGGCAGGAAACTTTGTTGTGAAGGGCCCGATATAAAGCAGCTGGAAGTCAGTTTCGGGCGCAACGGGAAGCAAAATCTGGCTGAAAATCCATTTGCGCGGAGCGAGCGAAGCGAGTCAGAGTCCTATTACCGCGCACGTGGTTGTTGCAAACAACCCACTGGATTCTTCAGACGGATTTTGCTGGTAGTGGAGCCCGAAACTGACTTCCGGGTCTTTGTATTTGCTTGGTTGCCATAAATTGCAATAAAGTTTACACTGTAGCAATGAAAATGACGATATTGGGCAGCGGAACCAGCCACGGCGTGCCCGTAATAGCATGCGACTGCAAAGTGTGCACTTCTGTAGACAGTAGGGACAAGCGCATGAGGGCAAGCGCCCTTGTTCAAAGCGCAGACGCTTCTATTGTAATAGACACAGGCCCGGAATTCCGCATGCAGGCACTTAGGTTCAAGATAAAAAGCCTGGATTCTGTTCTGGTTACCCACAGCCATGCAGACCACCTTAACGGCCTTGACGACGTGCGCATCTTTAGCCACACAAAGTCAGTTGACCCTTCAAACCCGGATGCAAAAGAAACGGAGGGCAAGGGGCTTCCTGTCTATGCAAACGCATGGACAATCCGCGACACAAAAAACCGCTTTGACTACATTTTTATGCCAGTAAAAGAAGGCGGCGGAAAACCCAAGATACTTTTGGAAGACACCGCATCCTTTAGCGCAGAAAACCCAATCCGCACAAAATCCATCTGCGCAATTCCAGTTCCCATTATGCACGGCCACCTTGAATGCAACGGCTACCTGCTCTACGAAGATGCCCCCCTGCAAAAAAGAAAAAGCATAGCCTATCTTACGGACTGCTCCTCTATACCAGAAGAAACCTTCGATGTAATTGCAAAAAACGCGGGAACTTTGGAGCACCTTGTAATAGACGGACTCCGCGAAAAGCCCCATTCAACCCACTTTTCCTTTGAACAGGCACTGGAGGCTGCAAACATCCTTGCTCCCCGCCACACTTGGCTTACCCACATAACCCACAACAAAAGCCACACGGAAATTCAGCAATACATTTGCTCCGTACTAAAAAAATTCCCTGCCCTGGCTGCCATTGTAAAATCCGGCGGAAGCGTTGAACCTGCCTACGACGGCCTAGAACTCTCCTGTCCCTGAATCTGCAATCGGTCGTAGGTTGCAGCCGGAATCGGTTCCTGAGCCTCCTATGTTTTTTGTCAATAGGTTAAGCCGCTCCTGATTCCTCTTTTTGATTTATTGCACATTCTGCAAGTTCTTTTGTTGAAGGCTTGCGGAATGGTCGCACCTCGAACTTACTTCCGGTTCTAAGTATAAT
>JAGCWT010000208.1 GCA_017961705.1 Treponema sp. | reverse complement strand
TCCCCGGAATACCAGGACAGGTAATGGAACGCGGACTAAGCCAAAAGGGATTCTGCATTTCTACAGGAAGCGCATGTTCTTCCCAAAGCAAGGCAAGGCCAGTCTTGGACTCTTTGCATATAAGCCCGGCAGAAAAAGAAGCTGCCGTTAGGTTTAGCTTTGGCTTTTCCACCACAAAAGAAGCAATGGAGGATTTGGTAAAGGCCCTGCGAGAAGTGTGCGCAAACTTTGAGTAAGGGAGCTCCCTTAAAAAATAAGATGAAATTATTTTATTCAAAGACATTCTTTTTATTCATAAGGATTGTCTCCTGCGTTTTTATTGCCATACTCCTCTACCTTACTTGCCACGCGGCATACCTGGTTTTTGCAAAAAAGGATTACATTCATCTTTTTGAACTGATTCTGGGGCCACCAAGCCTTGTAATACTTGTGCTTGTAATATTCAAACCGGAAAGGCTTACTCTTTTTGTTCCATCGCTAATCTTTTTTTCCGTTGCAAATTCAATAGGGAATTCAAACCCTGCCTTCCCGATTATTTTTATGGAACTTGCAGCCATCCTTTTATGGATCAGGAGCTTTTTTAAGAGCCACAAGCTAGTTAAGATTGCAGCACTTATTTTGCTTTACCTGATTCCCCTTCTCTTTAACCTTCGCTTTGGAATTGATTTTTTTGTTAAGCAGCTTTTTGACATAATACAAATTATCCTTGTTACCTTCTGCATGATTTTTATTCTTTATGAATACCAGAAGGCAAAAGTTTGCACGGACAAGGTTTTGAATTTGGCAGACTACCCGGAAACAAGTGAACGCGATGCAAAGTGGCTTTGTCTTGTTCAGAAGGGGGTCAAATACGAGGCTATTGCCATAGACTATTCACTTACGCTTGGAACCGTGCAAAACCGGCTGAACAAAATTTACCACATACTTGAAACCGGAGACAGAATTGGTTTTCTTTCGCTTTACTCAAACGCAAAGATTGTCTTCCAAAAGTAAAGCGTTGGGTTGAAAGTCGAGTTTTTGGCACAAACCGTGTCATTATCGGGCCAGACCCGATAATCTGCTTTAAAAGATTCCCGGGTCAAGCCCGAGAATGACATGCATTTGCAAAACTAGAGAATGACATGCATTTGCAAAACTAGAGAATGACATGCATTTGCAAAAGTCGAAATTGAACCTGTTAAATGAAGTATTACATAAAACGGTGGCTCCAGTTTAGGGCAAAGCGCTTAAAATACCATTCGCGCCCTGTATTGTTAAGCAACAGGGATTGTCCATCGCTTTCAAATTCTTTGTCAAAGCTGCGGCGGCTTGAAAAATCAAAGAGGCAAAAAAGACCGTCCTTTTTACCCAAGCTGAACTGAAGGACTGGGCTTATGGAAATTTCTGAGAATGAGCCGTTAAAGTTTTTGTCGTATTCTCCGTAAACATTCCCATAATAATATCCGTTCATCTTGTACATTACACCGGCAAGTCTTAAGGCAAGAGGCATCTGGTAGGCAAGAATTGTCTGGAACTCATAGGAAAGTCCGCATGCCTTGTTCTTGCTGCACTGCCATTCAAATATTCCTTTATCCTCCAGGCCTGCAATTCCAGAGTAGGCGCTAGAAAAAGTTGCAAGCATTACAAGATGGCTCCAGTCCCCGCTTATGACAGCACCTGTGTCAAACTGAAGGGTTGCAGATGCCCAGACATCATAATAGGGATGGCTAAAGGTTGAAAGATGCTCGTATTCCATTGTGTCCTTGTCCAAGCGGCAAAGTCCCTCTATTCCCAAGTAGTTCCAGCCCCAGCCCAAGGAAGCGCCTGTCCTTAGAACCATGAATGGCAAGGGGGTAAATGCTAGGCTAACCATTGGCCTTACAGAAACAGGGCTTAGCTCAAGGCCGCCTGTAAAAACAAGGTTTGAATCTTTTAAAAGCCAGTGGTTGCCAAGAGGGGTGTTCACTTTGTAGGAAGCATTTAGCACAGTGCGGAATTCAATGCCCTTGTATGGAGAGCTTATGGGGGCAAAGTGGCTTTCTCCTGTTATGCAGTCGGACTTTGGGTAATATGCAAAGTCGGTCTGTAGCTCCAGAGAGAATGGAGTATCTTCTTCCGAAAAAATGGAGTGCATGGTAGCCGCAATAAAAAGTGCAAGGGTCAAAAGCATTTTTCTTTTCATATTGAATCCTCCTTTATTGTTTTTGAAGCCAGGTCATAAAAGGCCTGGATGTAGTTCCAAACAGGTATTCCGTCTTTTTTGCCGAATCTGGCACAGACAAGGTTTGCAGCCGGGGAAACGTAAATTACCTGCCCCTTGTTTCCGAATGCAAAGAAATCATTTTCTGCACCGCTTCTTTTTATTACGTACCAAAAGTAGCCGTAGTAGCCGCCCTGAGCACTTACGCCTTTTGCAATGCGCCTGCCCCATTCGTCATTAAGAGAATCCGACCAGACAGAACTTTCGCGCAATGACTCGTCTATCCACTTTTTGCTAATGACCCTTGTGCCAAAAACTTTTCCGCCGTCACGGTACATACAACCAAAGCGAACAAAGTCCATGGCCCGGGCATTCACCCCGCTTTCCATTTTTTCAAAAGCAGATTTTTTGCTGTCCAGGCTCCAGCTTGCCTTTTCTTCCGCCCCGATTTTTGACCAGATTGCCTTGGAAAAATATGAACTTACAGATTGGCCGCAAGCACGCTCAATTACAAGTCCCAAAAGCAGAGGGTTGTAATTGTTGTAAAGAAAATGTAACCCAGGCTCTTCTTCTATGAGGGTATTATTGATGGCAAGATTCCGCAGGTCTGGATCAAAATAGGTTTTGGTGTTATCCATTCGGGGAAAGTTTTCCTTGTAGGCGATTCCAGAGGTCATGCAAAGAAGGTGCCTTATGGTTATGCGGGAAAAGCGCCCGTCCCTTTGCAAAAGCTCCGGAATGTATGTGGTAATGCTTTCTTCTACGCTTGGAATTTTATTTTGGTCAATCAGTGCCCCGATTATGGCTGAATCTATGCTCTTTGCAACGGAAAAAGATGTTACGGTTGAATTTTTATCATAGCCCTTGCCGTATTCTTCTACAAGGATGTCCTCGCCTTTTACAACAATGAGCGCCTGTGTTCCAGTCTTGTTTACAAAAGAGGGCAAGTCTTTTGAATGGAATGCCTTGGAAAGAAAGGATTCCACATTGGCAGACGGTTGGCTATTGAATTGCCTTACAATAGTTCCTGCTTCTATGTCCCGGCTTGGAAAATAGAGGTAATCCTTTACGCTGGCATCCCAACGCAAAAGGGCCCGCCTGTTGCTTGCAGTGCAGCCCGCCAAAAGAGAAGGTAGAATTAAAAAAACAAGTGCAAGTTTTTTCATAGCCACAATTATAGCGCATTATAAAAAGCTGGCAATACGAATGTTAGGAAGCTAATATGCTTTTATGAGGAAGCTAATATGAATCTTGAACATGGAAATCAGTTTTGGGCTTCACTACCACCGTTACGCCTAAAATTGATTTCCAGTTGGTTTGCATAGGAAGATATTGTTGGTTTGCATAAAAGATGTTGTGCCTTGATTTTTCTGTAGACCATATTATAATATATAATAGAATAGAAAGAACTTTTTCTTGGAGGTTTGTTATGAGAGTTACTCCACATGTCAAATGTATTGCAAAGGTTTTTAGCGTGCTTGCAGCGGCTTTTTCGCTTGCAGTTATTTCCTGTGCGGCAAATGATGATTCTGCTTCGCTTACCATTCAAATGCCTGGTTCTTCTTCTTCCAGGGCAATTTCTAGCGAAGGGCATCTTGCGGACACAGGGTGGCCTGCTCTTAACTATTCCGTATACATAAGAGACGATGATAATAAAGAGATAGAAAAATACACAAATGTTGCACCCGGCACAAAGCTTACCATTAGCGCTCTTAGGGCTGGAAACTACAAGGTGGCAATACGCGGAGTCATCTACCACCACCAGAGGTGGTGGCTTGAAATGTGAACCGCTCAAAGCGGTTAGCCTAGCCTACGGCCACAGGCTTAACTATTGTTGCCCATCTTGTCTGCGGTCTTCTTCTT
>JAGCWT010000207.1 GCA_017961705.1 Treponema sp. | reverse complement strand
TTGCGCATGCCTTTTCTTCTGCCTGCTGTCCAAAGGCTTCCATTTCCTTGCAGTCAAGGCTCATGGCACCAAAAGCAGTGCGGCTTACGAGAAGGTTAGTTTTTCCGAGCGTAATAAATTCCATAGTAAATGTACCTGTTGGCAAAAATAACCGCGGGGGTTTTAGGGGGTGGAGTGAAACAGAACCCCCTAGGAGAAGGGGTAGCCCGCAACGGAGTGCGGGCGAGGGGAAGACCTTCCCCACTGTATGCTACCCCAATTTTTTTAGCGGACTACCGGCTTGTAGTTTGCGATTGCGTTGTGGATAAAGCCGCGGAGTTCGCTGATTTTTACGCGCTCCTGCTTCATGCTGTCGCGGAAACGCAAGGTTACTGTGCCAAAGTCTGGGTTTGGAGAACCGTCTTCCTTTGTCTCGTGGATTGTTTCGTAGTCAACCGTGATGCAGTAAGGGGTTCCCACTTCGTCCTGGCGGCGGTAGCGCTTTCCTACAGTTCCGCTCTGGTCGTAGTCTGTAACAAAGTCTTCCTTGAGCATGGTGCGGATTTCCTGTGCCTTTTCTGCAAGTCCGTCCTTCTTCATAAGAGGAAGAACTGCAACCGTGATTGGTGCCAGGCGCGGGTGAAGGTGAAGGACTGTGCGGTAGTCTTCCTTTCCGTCTGTGCCAACATTCTGCTCTTCGTAAGCTTCGCAGAGGAAGGCCAGGAAGTTGCGGTTAAGACCGGCGGATGTTTCTATAACGTAAGGAGTATAGCTCTTGTTGCCGTCTTCCTGGTCAATGTAGTTCATGTCCTTGCCGCTAGTCTTTGTGTGCTGTGAGAGGTCAAAGTCCGTGCGGTTGTGGATACCCTCTATTTCTTCAAAGCCAATCGGGAAGTTGTACTGGATGTCGTAAGCGTCCTTTGCATAGTGGGCAAGCTTGTCGTGGTGGTGCCACTGAAGGTTCTTTTCTGCAATGCCGTACTTAAGGTAGAAGGCCCAGCGGTACTTGCGCCATTCTTCAAAAATGCCGTCGTCTGTTCCTGGCTTGCAGAAGTATTCCATTTCCATCTGCTCAAATTCGCATGTGCGGAAGATAAAGTTCTTAAAGATGATTTCGTTGCGGAAGGACTTTCCAACCTGTGCAACTCCGAACGGAATCTTCATGCGGTTTGACTGGACGATGTTCTTAAAGTCTGTAAAAATACCCTGGCATGTTTCCGGGCGAAGGTAGATAAGGTGTGAGTCGTCTGCAACCGGTCCTTGGTATGTCTTGAACATAAGGTTAAATTCGCGTACGGCTGTGTACTTGCGGTTCTTGCTGCCGCAGGTTGGGCAGTTGATGTTAGCGTCTATAAAAGCCTTCATTTCTTCGTGGCTCATTGTGTCTACAGGTTTTCCGGGGTTTGTTTCCGGGTGGGAAGAGACATAGTCTTCTATTAACTGGTCTGCGCGGAACCTTGCCTTGCATTCTGTACAGTCAATCATTGGGTCTGAAAAGTGGGCAACGTGGCCCGAAGCTTCCCATGTCTTGTGGTGCTGGAAAATTGCGCTGTCAAGACCAACAACGTCGTCGCGCAGCTGGGTCATGTAGTGCCACCATTCGTTCTGTATGTTGCGCTTAAAGTCTACACCGAGCGGACCGTAATCCCAAGCGCCGGCCTGTCCGCCGTAAATCTCTGAGGCCTGGTAAACAAAGCCGCGTCTCTTGCAAAGACTAATAATCTTGTCCAATGTGCATGAATGGTCAACCTTTTTTTCTGCCATAAATAAAAACTCCTTTGCCGGCACCGGATTGTACCGGGCATTGTATTGAAGTACCATATTAGCATAAAAACTGACTCGGGGCAAGGCATGGACTTTGCATGTGACTTTGCATGGACAAGGGGGGAAGTCTCCCCCTCGGCTTCAAAGGCAAGTCGCTCCACAAATGCCAAAAGCGGCAAGCACACAAATCCGTTAACCGTCACCCTGAACATGTTTCAGAAGCTGTACCGCTACGCCATGCCTGTTCTAAAAACAAGCCGCTTCCGTCATTTGTTCCGCTTTGTTGCCTTTTCCGCCTACCCCCTCTGCGGGGCAATCCCTTTGCAAAGCCCCGCAACGCCCCAAAATTGATTAATGCTAGCAATAAAAATCCGCGAGTTACGAAGTAACTCGGTAGCTCGCAAAGCGAGCGACCAACGCCTGCTATAATTGGTGAGTGTTAACAGACAATTCCGCGAGTAACCGCCAACATAATACCGTTCGCTGACCCCGTCGAAGCGACAATTTTTTTTCCATTCTATCACATAATGAAAGTCATACCTGCTAAAATAAATGTAAAACTGCCATAAAATTCCATTTTACACATAGCAAAAGCGGGTGTACAATGGAAATAACATTAATTTGCACAAGGAGCCCGTATGACAAGAGCTGAACTGGAAGAAGACGTAAGCATTGGCGACACCGTAAAGATTACAACAAAAAGCGGTAAATTTACAGGCCGTGTGGAGGAGTTTGGTGAAAGTGCTGTAATGCTTACCAACCCAGAGAACGGAAAGTCGAAGCGCATAGCCTACGCCTTTATTATTGAGTACGACACGGGTAAAAGTTCTTTTAAAGATATTTTAACTATCGGTATAGACACGGACTCCAAGCTGGTCAAAATTCCAAAAACAAACTATTGGATGGGCCAAACCCCAGTAACACAGCGACTCTACGAAAAAGTTATGAATGAAAACCCAAGCTATCATCAACTTTCTAATGATAAACTTAAAGACGATGAGCGCAAAGCCCTTGAAGAACTAGGCACCACAGATAACAATCCGGTGGAAAATGTAAGCTGGTATGATGCCGTATACTTCTGCAACAAACTTAGCATTATGGAAGGCCTTACGCCCGCATATTCCGTAGACGGAGAAACAGACCCCGTATACTGGGGCTACACACCCCACCAGGAAGAAAGCATAGGCTCCAATGTGGACTGTGATTTTTATGCAAACGGCTATAGGCTCCCCACAAACGACGAGTGGGAAGAAGCCGCAAAGGGAGGCGAAATCTATAAATATTCTGGCAGTTATGATTTGGACGAAGTTGGCTGGTACGAAGATAACAGTAGTAATGTAACTCATCCTGTAGCGCAGAAGATGGCCAATGCTTACGGCCTATATGACATGAGTGGCAATGTATGGGATTGGGTTTGGGAGACCTCATCATCTTCCTGTCGCTTCGTTCGTGGCGGTAGTTTCTACGCAGATTGTGTTGCCTTGTATCCTCTGGTCAATGGCTGCATGGTGTCCTTCCGCATCTACTGCAGCTGTGCGCGTAACCAATACATCAGCGTTGGTTTTCGCCTTTTGCGCCCACAAGACTAGCAGGTACAGTCCTTCTGGATGAAAGCCTATGGAAGGGCAGCGTATGTGCCACTAGGCTAAAAATGAACAGACATTTAAAAAAAACTGCGCATTTGTGTCGCAAAATGAATTTCCTCTGCATATATATAAGTAGAGGAGATTTAATTGGCATGAAAAAACACTTGTACCACCGGAAGCCAGTAGACGAACTGACCTTCACCGATGACGGAATGTTCCAGGCAGTAATGCGCGACCCGGACTTGTGCGCAGAACTTGTTGAAAGGCTGCTTAATATAAAAGTCAGCCGTATTGAGTACCCGGAACTTGAAAAAACAATTGCGCCATTCTTTTCAAGCAAGGGGGTACGCCTTGATGTGTACATAAAGGACTCGGACAAGGTGATAGACGTTGAGATGCAGTCGCGGGAACCGGTTGCTCTTCCCCAGAGAACCCGCTACTACCAGAGCATGATAGACGCGGACAGCTTTGCAAAGGGGCAGGATTATTCAGAGCTTAAGGCAAGCTACATAGTATTCATTTGCAAGAGCGACCCCTTCCGTGATGCAAACGGCAAGAGGCCCGGACTTCCCCGCTACACCCTGACCACAAAGTGCCAGGAGATAGCAGGCCTGAATTTCGATGACAAAATCATGAAAGTGATTTATAATGCAAGTGGATACGAAAAGGAAAAAGACGCAAGGGTTCGTGATTTCCTTCACTTCGTATATACAAACGACCCAAAAGAAGATGATTTTTCTGTCCGCCTTACGCAGCGGGTCGAGATGCTAAAGCAGAACGAGCAGTTCCGGGAGGTTTACGCCGCAATGGATTTACGCGAAATGGACATACGAAGGGAAGCCTTGGCAGAAGGTAGAATTCAGGGGGCCATGGAAGGAGCCATAAATGCTGCCGTGGTTGCCGTAAGGGACTTTAATATTGCTCCTCAGCTTGCCGCACAAAAGATGAACGCACCGCTCGACAAAGTGATGGAAAAGCTTGGCATGCCGTATAAGGCTGATGTCGTAAGTGGAGGGGGCGTTTTGCATTAAGTGTAGAAACTGCAACTGTCTTTGGGAAGCGGGTATGGGGTGTTTTAACGGTCCTTCGAGAGCCTCAGGAACCGGGTGTTATTTGTTTGCAGGTAAGCGGGCATGGCTGGTCTTGGCGGTCTTTCGAGAGGCTTAGGAACCGTGGCGCTGGAAGAAGATGAGGAGAATGAAAATTTAACAGGTCTTTTGCTTACTGCTTTGCTGCGACTTTTTGCAGGGCGGCTACAACGTCGTCTGCTTCTTTTTTGTTCATGACGCGCACAATCTTTGTGTCCGTGTCGTTTGTCTGGGCAGTGACGGGGTTGCCGTTGGCATCCTTGGAGCCAATAATCTGGACAATCGGGTTCTTTGGGTTGTCCGGAGCAACGTCTATAACCTGGGCAATCTTTCCGTTTGAAAGGTAGACAAATGCACCTATTGGGTAGATTGAAAGGCTGTAGAGCAATGCCTTAAGAACCGTGTCGTCGTACTGGTGGTGGGGGTTCTTAAGCATTTCTATCATTGCGTCGTAGGTTGTACGGGCTTCCTTAAAGTGCCTTGGGGCAGTGATAGCCTCGAATGAACATGCAACGGCTATAATCTTTGCGTAGAGGGAGATGTTGTTTCCCCTTATGCGACGCGGGTAACCGCTTCCGTCTTCGCGCTCGTGGTGGTCAAGAATGCCAAGCAGGATGTTGAGCGGGAAGTTCATGTCCTTGAGGATATTGTAGCTGATAATTGGGTGCGTAAGAATCTGGTTGCGCTCTGCCGGAGTAAGGGAAGAATCCTTCATGTAGAGGTTGGGGGAGAGGCGCAGCATTCCAATTTCGTGGAGTACGCTTGCAACTCCAAGCTCTATAAGCTTTGGCTGGGGCATCCTGAGCTGAAGGCCTATGGTAACTGCAAGAACTGTTGAACGCATTGTGTGGCTTACGAGGAAGTTCTTGTTGCGCAGCTGCAGGCTTGGGATTATGCGGAGTACGTAGCGGCGGTTTTCCGTAATGAATACGCAGAGTTCCTTTACGGTCTCGTTTAGTTCCTCCGCGTTGATTTTCTTTTGCGTTACGTATGTTGTAAAGATGCTTTCTATATACTTAAGGTACTTGTCGTAAATTTCCTGCACGATTTCCATGCGGGACTTGTCGCTCTTTGTTTCGTTTCTGGCTTCTTCTAGGGCCTTGTGGATTTCTGGATTCGCTTCTTTTTCTTCCTTGACTTCTTCCACTTCTGCTGCGATGTCTTTTACGTCTTCCGTCTTGGAGAGAATTTCCTTGGCCTTCTGGTTGTTAAGGTCGGGCTTTTCTGTTTTTACGCCCTGTTCCTTTGCCGTGTCTGCCTTATTTTCCTTGCCTTCGCTGGATAGGGTCTCGAAATTCCATTCCTTTAATGCGTTTAGAATTCCGAGGGTCATGGGGCAACCGGAAGGAGAGATGAGAAATTGTGGATCCAGGTATACGTCTGCTGTAAAAACCGTGTTGGGCCGAATCTGAGAAACTTTAAAATTGTCCATAGCGAACCTCAATTCTGAGTATCGGCAATAAAGCTTAAAATGTTTAGCTGTGTATGTGTGGGGATGTGAGTTACTAGAGGGTCTTGTCCTGCCGCTCGCAATTGTTTTGCTAGGTGACGGGGTAAAAAAAAGCCGGAATCGTTAAGCATGTTAGATTCCGGTTTTTATGAAAGATTTGGATACTGTGCTTATTTTCCGGCAGCCGTCTGGATGTCTGATGACCCGTCCGCCAGAAACTGTTTGTCAAGCACAATTATAATATCGGTGAGGCTCTGGAAAACTTGAATGAATTTGTGTTTTTTTTTGTGAATTTATGTGAAAAATATATTTGGGTGCCGCTGCGCTTGGTCTCTGGGGGTTTTGGTTGCGAAGGAGTTGATGGGCTATATTGTTGTATTATATGCAGCAAAAGATTGCCGGATCAAGTCCGGCAATGACAATTCTGTGGGGTTTGGACAGTATTTTACGTTTCTGCGAGACTCGCGGGGTTTGTATGGTAACACATACCGATTTGAGCAGGCGTTGGCCGCTCGCTGCGCGAGCTCTCCGAGTTACTTCGTAACTCGCGGGTTTTTATTGCTAACACCAATCTATATAGGGGCGTTGGTCGCAAGCTACGCTTGCTCTCCGAGTTTCCTTCGGAAACTCGCAGGATTTGTATGGTAACACATACCGATTAGAGCAGGCGTTGCGGGCGGCGTTTGAGCCCGCAGAGGGGGTAGAACGCAACGAAGTGCGGGCGCAGGGGGAGACTTACCCCTCCTTGGGTAAAAGATGCCGGGGGAATTTTCAGCGTAAGTTCTGGCGGACTAGCCTGTGCGCAAACTGGCTTTAAAAGTTTGTGCTTTTTTACTATAATGGCTTTGTGGCTTATAATATTCAGTTTCAGATAGCGGGTTTTATTGTTATTTTTCTCCTTACGGTGATTTTCTTTTCCAAGAAGAGGTGGAAGAGCGTTCAGAATACGATTTACAGGATTCTTCTTATTGTAACGCTTCTGGAGCTTGCCTTTGACATAATCAGCGTGATTACGATTGTTCACCGCGGCAAGTACCCCAGGCTTAACGACTTTTTTTCTGTTTCCTACATTGTGCTGATGATTCTTTACATCTACACCGTGGATTTGTATACGGTTTCCAATACATTCTATCCGGGGATGAATAAATTCCGCAGAAAGGTAAAGTTTGCCGAGCTGGGCATTATTACTGCGGGACTGATTGCTTCCCTAGTGGTGATTCTTTCTACCAAGCTTTTGTACGGCGGAGAGGGGGCTTTTATTTATTCCTACGGGCCTCCGAGCGACACGGTTTATTTCTTTTCCACCGCGTCTGTAATTTTCGTGCTGATTATACTTATTGCCAACATGCACCATATTCCGGTTAGAAGGCAGCTTTCCATTTATTCCTTCTGCATCATGGAGGGACTTGTGGCACTTGTTCAGATGTTCAACAAGGAGCTTCTGATTGTAGGCTTTGGTTCGGCCATTGCGGTTATGCTCATGTATTTTACACTGGAAAACCCGGACATGAACATTATTGCCAAGCTGAATGCCGCAAACCACCGTTCAAGGGAACTTTTGCTTAACATTTTGCCGGTGGAGATTGCAGACCGACTTACCGAAGAGCCTTCCACTTTTACCCAGCAGTTTGAAGACGTTACGATTATGTTCCTGGACATTGTTGATTTTTCTGGGATTTCCAACAGGATTGGTGCCGTTAAGACTGTTAAGCTTTTGAACACCCTCTTTTCGCGCATAGACGACCTTCTTGGAAAGTATTCAATAGAAAAGATAAAGACTATTGGCGACTCTTACATGACGGCAGCCGGAGTTCCTGAGCCTTACGCGGACAATTGCAGGGAAACCATTGCCTTTGCAAAGGAAATTCTTTGTACGCTTAAGGAATTCAACATGGAATTTGGCACGGAGCTTAAGATTCGCATTGGGATAAACTGCGGTTCTGTTGTTGCAGGCATTATTG
>JAGCWT010000206.1 GCA_017961705.1 Treponema sp. | reverse complement strand
ATGTCGTGCAGAGGGGCTGATTTTACCATGTTGTTTATAAGCCTTTGCGTAAGTTCGTCGCGGTAGATTTTTTTGCGCATCATCTCGTCTGCAATCGTCTTTACGTAAAGCGACGTTCTTTTTATGTGGTCGCCGGTGTTCTTGTCCCTGCATTCCACCATGTTTGCAAAGTCCATGATAATGCCTTCCTGCATGGTGGTAATGATTTGCGCATCCTCGTAAAGAGCCATGTCCTGTTCGCGCACCGTAACAAAAAAGATGTACATTGCGGAAATGCCAATTCCTATGTTAACAAAGGAAATTCCGTATATAAAAATTAAGGCTATCATTCCGGCAACCGGAAGTACTATATAGGAAAGAAGGCTCTTAAAAACCCTCTTGTGAATCCTTTTTCTGTACCATATAAGAATTATTAGGTCTGCCAGTGTTGGAACCATTCCCACAAAAAGGCCCGTCGGGTACATGGAAGACCTGTGGTAGAGGTTCATGGGGTCAATGTAGTAGAGAAAGCCCGTAAACTGGGTTATAACGGCAATCAATATGCCTGCCAGGGAAGACCAGACCGCCACGTAGAACATTAGCGGAAGCTTTTTCTTGCCAAGCGGAAGAAAGAAATTCTTTGGGGTAAGGGTCTCTGGAAAAACATAGGAAATTACGTATGCCGAATACCACAGTCCCACCGCGTAGCTAAAGGAAAATACCATAAAGTTGCTTATTGTTACTACGTAGTAGCCAACCGGGCCAAGAACACCCCTGAATGCCCATGCTGCTGCGTCCATGCACAGGAGTATTCCCACGGAAAGTTCAATTAGGATTAGGCTTGTCTTTCTGTCTTTTAAAATGCCCTTGCTGGGAAGAAGAATTCCTGCGGCTATAAAGCAGAATATTGCTCCCCAGAGGAGAAAAGTTACGTGGGCGGATTTTACGGTAAAAATGTCAGAAATCATGCGCAGTCCTTTTACTCTTAATTTAATATTATAACTGGCTTTTTGCCGTCTTGCAAATTTTTTTTTTGCTTCTTGTGGCTTCTTGTATTGCCTTTCTTGTAGCGCATTGCTTTTTCTATAGGGATAGCGTATATTTTTAGCAGAAATGTGGTCATTTGGGAGTTGCTTGTGTTTGTAAATGAAGTGTCCAGAAAAACCGGTGCATGCATGATTCTGCTAATAATAGATATTTTCTTTTTCCTTTGCCTGCTTGGCGTTAATTTTCCAAAGCGTTTTGTGCAAATTGGAGTGCCCTTGTTGTTTGTGGCAGAATACATTTTTTCTGAATGGGTGGGCAAAAAGTATTGGCGCAACCAGAAGTTGGCGGATTTTCTAACAAAGGCCTTTGTTGTGCTATTAGCCATGCTGTTTTTGCTGGGGGTAACCTGCGTGGGCTTGGCAATGAGGGAGGTGGGATGATGAAAAAGCTATTTATTGTTCTTTGTTTGCATTTTCTTGCGCTAATAAGTTGTTTTGCAGAGGACACCAGCATGGAGTTGATTTTTAAGCGGGGTAAGGAAGAAGTTGTTTTTTACCAGGGGGCTCCGCTTGTGGCAGTTCAGCGGAAAATTGAGAGTGCAGTGCAAACAGACGGTTATGTAAAAAGTGCTGTTGACAACATAGCATTTGTAGTCCTTGTAAAAGATTCTGAGGGGCAAAGGGTCTACAAAGTCTACAACCAATATAACATCATAAAGAATGATAATGAAATATACGAAAGCGACTTGTTTTATGACCTGTGTATTATATTGATAAATTCATTGTTTGCAGAATAGAAAATATAGAAAATGGCAGATTTAGGCTTTTTTCTTATGCAAAGCAATGCCTTGTCTGCTTTATGGACTTTTACCGCGTATTTTTGTATAATATAGCCATGTTAAGTCTATTTACCTTTATAATTGCAAGCTGCGCGCTGCTTTTTCCCACCCTAATGATAACCATAACCTATCCTTTTAGCAAAAAATGGGCACTGTTTTGGTCAAACTACATAACTCACCGCACGGACAGGCTTTTCTTTGCCATCCTAAAGACCTACTGCGGCTACGACTTTGTTGCGGACACAAAAAGCCTGGAAGGTCTTCCACCAAAGTTCTTGGTAGTCTCCAACCACCAGAGCCTTATAGACATAGTTGTTTACCTGCTTTTCTTTTCCAAAAGGTATTATAATGGAAGGGAAGTGCGTTTTGTTGCAAAAGACGCCCTTTCCAAAGTTCCAATGGTAGGAAAAATGCTAAGAACCCAGGGCCACTGCATGATTCCCCGCCACGGAGGTGCTTCCGAGGCAATGAAGTCCCTAGAGGCCTTTGGTACCAGGGTAAACGCAAGCAAAGACATAGTCCCCCTTATTTTTCCAGAGGGAACAAGAAGCAAAGACGGCAAGCTTGGCACTTTCTATTCCGCTGGTTTTAGAAGGCTGGAAGAAACCGTAAAGCTTCCTGTTGCTGTGTGCGCACTGGACGGCGGCTGGAAGCTTTCCCACATAGGCATGATGCTGCAGAACCTAAAGAAAGGAGCCTACCGGGTAAAAGTGCTAAAGGTTTTTGACGTACCCCAGACCAAGGAAGACGAAAAGCGAATTTTGGCAGAAGCCCCGGCTCTTATCCAGGCCCAGCTGGACGAATGGCGCAAATCTGAATAAATTTGCAGCTTTTCTTGTGTTTTTTATAGGTCGGTATGCCAGAATTTCCTCTTGCATACTTGACACAAAGTTATAAATTCGTGTATATTCAGTAAATACCGAATTTTGTATATGGAGGAACGTCATGGCAGGAGCCAGTAAAAACTCTCGTACCACAGTTGCTACTCAGAAGTTTATGTGTCCCGATTGCGGCGGCGAAATTATTATGAAGACCTTGTTCGAAAACGGCAGGCTTAGAAATATCGCTGAGTGCCAGAAGTGCAAACGTACAGAGCGCAGACCTAAAGATTTTAAATAATTGCGTTCTGATTTTATAATTGAATTTTAATTGGGGGTAATCCTTTGTCTAAGAATAAAACATCTGCACAGAAAAGACATGAACAGAGCGAAGTACGCCGCATGCGTAACCGCGCTGTAAAATCTCGCTGCCATACAAGCGCAAAGAAATTTCTTGCTGCACTCCAGCAGAAAGATCAGAATCTTGCTCAGGAAGCTTACAGAGCCTTGCAGTCTGAATTGGACAACGCAAAGCGCAAGGGCGTTATAAAGTCTAACGCTTGTTCCCGCAAGAAGAGCCGCATGGCAATTCTTCTTAACAAAACGTTTGCTGCAAAAACAGTAGCTAACTAAAGCGCATCTATAAAACGGAGGCTCCGGGTAAGTTGCAATGTCAACACTGGGGTTTTCCGTTGGTTGCAGAAAAACAAAACAAAACAATTCTGTTTCGCAGGGGTAGATTGATGTCTTCTAAAAAAATAACAAAATATGATTTAGTTGAGGCAGTGTACTTAAATACGAAAGCAGAAAAAAAATTGGTTCAGGAAATTGTAGAGAACCTTCTTCTTCAATTAAAAGAATCATTAAAAAGCGGCAATACAATAGAGCTTCGCGGTTTTGGTACTTTTGAAGCAAGATTGCGCAAGGGCAGAAGCAAGGCCCGTAATCCCAAGACCGGTGAACAGCTTTCCGTTGCTCCACACTATGTTGCTGCCTTTAGGTCCGGACAGGAGCTCAAAAAATCTCTTTGGGAACTTCCTGTAGAAAACTCCGGTGCCAACTAATTGGTATGCATCTTTTTTCATGGCTGGCTGTAACAGGCGGAGCTATTCTTTTTTTCCTTTCACATCCAAATATCTTTTTTCATAACGGATTCTTTCCGCTGGGTTTTTTTGCCTTGTTGCCGGTTTTCCTTGCAGTAAGGGCTTCATCATTCAAAACCGTCTGGCTAAAGGGCTTTTTTTACGGAATACTTTCTTACGGCTTGTCCTGCTACTGGCTGGCTTCTTATAACCCCTACACGCTCTACATAGCACTCTTCTGCTACGGACTAATACTTGCCCTTGTTTTTGCCCTCCTAAAGCTTTTGGACCATGCCTTTTGCACTTATTGCGGTGGACGCTTTTGCCTGCTTGCCTTTTTTGCCCAAGCCATAGTCTGGTGCTCCTACGAATACTTAAAGACTCTGGGCTTTGTTGGCTTTAGCTACGGGGTGCTTGGCTACACCCAGTGGAAGAACCTGCCGCTTCTGCAAAACGCAGCCTGGGGTGGTGTGTGGCCGCTTTCACTTGCATGTGCCCTCTTTTCCGCATCCGCCGCATCCGTCTTATTCCGCGCACATGCAATTAAAAAAGAAGAAAAAGAAATCTTTTCCAAAGCCATAAAAAAATCCCTCTTTGCAAACCGTCTGCCCCTTGCATTCACCCTTGCAAGCCTTATTTTGATGTTTGCTTACGGGGCAATTGTCCTTGCACTTGGTAAAGGCACAAATCCTTCCGCAATAAAAAGCGTAAAAATCCTCTGCATACAAAACAACACCGACTCAGAAAAATACGGCATCGATGTCTACAGAAGGGACATAAAAACCCTTACAGAGCTTACCAAAGAAGCACTTTCCCAAAATCCAGATGCAAAGATAGTAGTCTGGCCGGAAACAGCCGTCGTTCCACCAATTGAATACCACTACCAAAAACGCGTAGACTTTGACCGCGTGGAAATTATAAACCGCCTGCTTGAATTTGTT
This sequence comes from Treponema sp., assembly GCA_017961705.1. Lineage (GTDB taxonomy): Bacteria > Spirochaetota > Spirochaetia > Treponematales > Treponemataceae > Treponema_D. The sequence continues at coordinate 13,922 of JAGCWT010000206.1, read as the reverse complement.
GCAGGAAAAGACTGCGCTTTTGTAATCGGAAACCAGCGCACCGTAGAAAGCAGCCCTTCCTCCGTAGATGACTACAATGCCGCCCTGGTTTTTGATTCTTCCCTAGAAAACGTCATCCCGCCAACCCCCTTGGTCTACGAAAAAATACACCTGGTTCCCTTTGCAGAGTGGTTCCCCTACAAAAAAATTGCCCCAAGCCTCTACAAAAAGCTCCTTATGGACAGCGACCGCCTTTGGACCCCCGGAAGCGAATACGTGGTCTTTAACCTGCGCTCAGTAAAGTTCTCCGTGCCAATCTGCTTCGAAGACACCTTTGGCTCCTTGTGCCGCCGCTTTGTCCTTGGTGGTGCGGAAGTATTCGTAAACATAAGCAACGACTCTTGGTCTCTAAGCATCCCCTGCCAGAAGCAGCACCTTGCAATGTCCGTCTTCCGTTGTGCAGAAAACCGTGTTCCATGCGCAAGAAGCACTGCAAGCGGGGTAACAGCCTTTGTAGATTCATTCGGCCGGGTGGTGGCAGAAACACCTTCCTTCCAGCAGAATTTCCTTTGCTGCAACCTAAAAATCCCGTCAGATGGCAGGCAAAAGAAAACCCTCTACACTGCATTTGGCGACTGGTTTGCAATCATTGTTTCATCAGCTGGAATCCTTTTGGAAAGCCTTGCTCTTTTCTGCGCTTTATTTTCAACCCGCAGGGGCAGGGTAGTTGAAAAAGAATTCAAAAATGAGGTAAAATAGGCTATGGCTAGCGAAAAAAAGAATGAAACCATATTTGGTCAGGAAACAGAATTTGAAGGCAACCTTACTTTTAGTGACAGCCTTGTAATCACCGGAAAATTCAACGGAAACATCAATGCTACAGGCGATTTGGAAATAGAAAAGTCAGCAGTCTGCAACGTAGACAAAATGACAGCCGCCACCGTAGTAGTCTCCGGCCGCGTAACCGGAAACATAGAAGCGTCAAAGAGCGTGGAACTCTGCAAGGGCAGCAAGGTAAAGGGAGACATAACCACCCCCGAACTCCGCATTGCAGACAACGTGGAATTTGAAGGTTCCGTAAACATGCTTGACGAAATCCCCGACACGGACATTTTCTCAATCTCTTCCGACGAATACAAAAAAAGCCTGGTCCTCAAAAACTCAGAATTCAACTGAGATTTTAGCTTTTGTAAATTAATCTTCTTCTTCTTCTGGACGGCATGCCCGGGTGAACTGTGCCCGGCTAGCCCGCCGGGCAAACTCTACTTCATCCCCGCTTTCCGGGGTTCCGCCTCTCGGCTCCATTGCCTCACGGCAACGGTGGGCAAGCCCCCCGCCCCTACAATCGGGCGTAGTCTCTATATCAAGTACCCCCTCTACAGAAAGAAATTGTAAATCAGTTTTGGGCGTAGCGGAAGTCAAAGCCGGCTGAAACACGTAATTCTATAAAATTATCTCTTGACAAAAATTCCTTTTTATGGATAGAATAAGGTAATCAATGCATTAGTCTTATTAAATAAGAGATTTACTTTTTTTGATTTCCTTAACATTTATTACAAGCACGGCATCTGAGCCGTTTTATTTAAATTCATTTATACTCACTATGGAGAAATTCTAATGGCTTTTACAAAACGCCGTTCTACGGCTACAAGCGAAGTTGAACAGCCGGAAAACACAGAAAACGCACCAATCGAAGATGGAACTGATTTGCAGGAAAAAGCTGTAAAACCACGCAGACGCAGAATCTTAAAGAAGACTGCGGAACCTGCGGCAGAAGAAGAGGCCGCTTCCACGGAAAGTCCTGCAGAAGAACCCCTGGCTTCTCAGGAAGCTTCAACTCAGGAAAGCTCTGCAGAAGGCTCAGTAAGTCAGCCGGCACAGGCTCCCGCGTCAGAAGAAGATGCTTCCACCCAGCAAACTTCACCGCAGCCGTCACAGGGGCAGTATTACCAGCAGGAAAACCGCAGCGAAGGCAGGGAATTCCAGTACCACGGCCGCTACAACAACGGAAACAACCGCTACAACAACGGAAACAACCGCTACAATAACAACAGGCGCTACAACAACTACCGCAACAGCAACTACGAACGCAACGCCCAGGCCCGTCTTGAAGCGGCAGAGGCAGCACAGCGCATAGAAAACCCGGAAGAATACGAGTCAAAGCCCCGACTTTTAATCAACGACCTTACAAAGATGGGCATGCACGAACTCCGCGAGCTTGCAACCCAGTACGGCCTTACCGCAGACGACCTTGCCCCAATGAAGAAGCAGGACCTTATCTTCTGCATCCTAAAGGCACACACCGAACACGGCGGAATCATCTTTGCAAGCGGTGCACTGGAAATTCTTCCCGACGGCTACGGATTCTTGCGCAGCCCCCAGAACTCCTACCTTCCAGGCCCGGACGACATCTACATCTCTCCAAGCCAGATTAGGCTCTTTAACCTTAAGACTGGAGACACAATCTACGGACAGACACGCAGCCCAAAAGAAGGGGAGCGCTTCTTTGCACTTCTCCGCATAGAGACCGTAAACTTTGACGAACCCCGCGTGGCACAGACCCGCATTCCGTTTGAAAACCTTACGCCTCTTTATCCTAACGAAAAATTCCACCTGGAAACCGTAAGCACGGAACTTAGCACAAGAATCGTTGACCTCTTTGCCCCAATCGGAAAGGGCCAGCGTCTTTTGATTGTTGCCCCGCCAAAAGCTGGTAAGACGATCCTTATGCAAAAGATTGCAAACGCAATCACATCCAACAATCCGGAAGTCTACCTCATCGTTCTTCTTATAGACGAGCGTCCGGAGGAAGTTACGGAAATGGAGCGCAGCATAAAGGCAGAAGTCATTTCTTCCACCTTCGATGAACAGGCCACACGCCACGTTCAGGTTGCAGAAATGGTTCTTGAAAAGGCAAAGCGTCTTGTAGAGCATAAGAAAGACGTTGTAATCTTCCTTGACTCCATAACACGCCTTGCCCGCGCATACAACCAGACTGTTCCAACATCCGGCAAAGTCTTGAGCGGTGGTGTGGATTCAAACGCCCTGCACAAGCCAAAGCGCTTCTTTGGTGCCGCACGCAACGTAGAAGAGGGTGGTTCTCTTACAATCATCTCCACATCGCTTATAGAAACCGGAAGCCGTATGGACGAAGTTATCTTCGAAGAGTTCAAGGGTACCGGCAACAGCGAAATTGACCTTGACAGAAAGCTTGCCGAGCGCCGCCTCTTCCCCGCAATCAACATCAAAAAGAGCGGTACAAGAAAGGAAGAGCTTTTGCTTACAGAAAACGAGCTCCAGAAGATGTGGATTCTCCGCAAAGTGCTTAACCCAATGGAAGACGCAGACATCCTTGAACTTATCATGGACAAGATGAAAAAGACAAAGGACAACGATGCCTTCCTTGCCAGCATGAACGCCGGAACTGCAGGAATGTAACAGGTCTATTGACTATTTGAATGCTTTTGTATATACTTATATAACTTGAATTTCAAGCTTGTGGTATTGACTTGATTTCTAACGGTGAGGGAATGATACGGAGTTCTTGTTTTTGTTGGTCTCCGTAGGGCTAACCGGGATTTCTTCAATATCGGGCAAGTATAGGAGTTGAATTATGAAAAAGGACACACATCCTGAGTACCAGTTGACAAAGATTACTTGCGTTTGTGGCAACGTAATCGAAACTCGCTCAACAGTAAAAGACATCCATGTTGAAATTTGTTCAGCATGCCATCCTTTCTTTACTGGTAAGCAGAAGCTTGTTGACACAGCAGGACGTATCGACCGCTTCAACAAGCGCTACGGTATGAAGGCTGCAGAAGGTGCTGCTTCAGAAGCAAAATAAGTCTTGATGATTATTTAAGACAGGGCATGTGAATGTGCCAAAAAAAGAGCCGGTTTCCATTCAAGGTTACCGGCTTTTTTGTTTTTGGTTCGGTAAACCGCTGGAAGCTTGCGCTGCGTGGTTCGGCAAGCTCACCAACCCCCACCAAGCCCGTTCCCTGAGCCTGTCGAAGGGAACTGTCTCTCTTAGCGCTTCTTTCCAAAGAGCCTAAGAAGTGAAAGGAAGATGTTTATAAAGTCAAGGTAAAGCTGCAAGGCTCCGTAGATAGAAATCTTTTTGTAGGCATCAGAACCGTCGTCGTGAGAGCCAATCATTGCAATCTTCTGTGCATCGTAAGCTGTCAATCCAGTAAAGATGATTACAGAAGCAACAGAAAGCAGCCAGTCAAGCCATGTAAGCGGTGTGTGCGTAAAGAATGTTATAAGCCTGTTCACAATGGTAACGATTACAAGACCAATAAGAGCCATCATAAGGTAGTGGCCGGCAGTTGCAAGGTTCTTCTTTGTTGTAACACCGTAAACGCTCATAAGGCCAAACATAAGGGCTGTAGAAAAGAAAGCAAGGCAAATAGACTGTGTCTGGTAGATAATGAAGACGGAAGACAGTGTAAGACCGTTTATTGCCGCGTAGAGCAGGAAAAAGACTGTTGCCAGCGAAAGCGGAAGTGTCTTAATTGCTGCGGAAAGTCCTATTACGAGGGCAAATTCTGCAATGATAAGTCCGTAAAAGACAAATTTTGAACCCCAGATGATTTTCATTAGTGGGTAGTAAAAAGCTGCCAGGTATGCACATGCTGCGCTTATAACCAGTGCAAGAAACATCCATCCGTAGGTTTTTGCCAAGAATTCATAACCGGTTTCTGCTTTTGTACCGTTTACTGAATACTGTTCCATTTTTTTCTCCTTTGATTCTTCTGATTCATCCTATTCCAGTTCATTCTTTATGTCTGAGCGGAAGAGGAACAAATCCTTTATTTTTAAACTGCTTGTTGAATTCAACTCGTTGCGGTTGTTCACTTCACTTGTTAAAGGAACATCGAAGGAATAGGTTACGGGAACATATCCTTCCGCCGAAACTTCCAGCGTAAAGGAAAATTCCTTGTTAACCTTTGCTTCCTCCGCAACTTCCGGTGCCACCCAGAAAGAATAGCCTCCCTTAGTGGCATCGTATGTGCTGCATGGGTTTGGCCAGCTTGCATCCATCATTTCCGCAGGAATTTTTCCTTCCTTAAGAATTACGGATGCGTTTGAAAGCGGCTCGAACGATGAACCGTCATAAACATTTCCTATGAAGGTTGGAAATACGAACATAGGTATGTTTGACGCAGACTCCTGGCCTTTTGAGGAATTTGCGGCTACTGACTTGTGGTAGGGGCGCTGCAGGGAATTCACCATCTTCATGCCCTCGTATGCAAGGCGGTCTATGTCTGCAAGAAGCTGGCTGTCGTTCAAGACCGTGGATGCATGGGTAACACCACGCCCGCTAAGGATATAGCGCGGAGGAATCCTGTTCAGCACATAGCAGATGGTGTCCTTCCGGCAGTTTTCGCAGTCACAATCCAGCCAAGAAGCTTTTTGCCCCTTAACATGGTCGTACAGCTGGTTCACCCGGCTTTCAACTTGCTCTTCCATGATATTGTGAATATTAAACATGCAAAACCCCGTCGCAGCTTTCTGACGGTCATAGACAACCGCCCTTTGTTATAGCCTCAAAATAAAGAAAATTCCCTAAAATATAAATTTTAGAGAATTCTCCAATTATTTAAAGTATATAACAGTTAGCTCCAAAATGCAAATTTTTTAGGTAAAAATTAAGCATTTTGGACATTTTACGCGGTTTACTGGCCACCAGCCCTTGTGTAGGAAGCAAGGCCTCCTGCAAGAAGTATGTTGCGGCTGCGTTCTGCAAGGTCGTTCACACCGCAAATCTTAACGTCTCCAGCCTTTGAGTGCACGGTAACGTCAAATTCGCTGCCGTCCTTAAGGCTCTTAAAGATGTTTGAAATTTCAACAGTGTCGCCCTCGCTGATTTTGTCGTAGTCATCAGGATTCTTAAATGTAATCGGGATGATTCCGTAGTTGATCAGGTTGGCTTTGTGGATGCGGGCAAAGCTCTTTGTAATGATTGCCCTTACGCCAAGGTACATTGGTCCCAGTGCCGCATGCTCACGGCTTGAACCCTGACCAAAGTTCTCTGCGCCAACAACGATACAACCGCTAAAGTTGATTGCCTCTGCCTTCTTGTAGAAGTTTGCGTCCAGGCGCTCGTATGTAAACTTGCTGATTTCCGGAATGTTGCTTCTAAAAGGAAGAACCTTTGTTCCTGCTGGCATAATGTCGTCCGTAGAAACGTTGCTTGCAGCCTTCAAAAGAACTGGCAGCTTAAGGTTGTCTGCACATTCCTTGCAGGGTGGGCAAGGCTTAATGTTAGGACCGCGGACAATTTCAACATCCTTGGCCTTTTCCAAAGGAAGCGGGGCAATAAGCATACCCTCGTCCTGTGCATCTGCAAGAATTTCCTCTGCAGAAAGACGGCTGTCCTTTCCGTCAAGAAGCGAAATGCGGCCGTTTGCAGTCCAAGATGCGTCTTCCCAGTCAAGGGTAGAAGGATCAGTCATAACGCCAGTAATAGCCGCCGCCGCTGCTGTCTCTGGGCTTACAAGGTAAATGCCGGCATCAGCAGTTCCAGAGCGACCCTTAAAGTTGCGGTTGAATGTGCGCAGTGAAACACCCTCGCTGTTTGGTGCAAATCCCATGCCAATGCAAGGACCGCAAGCGCTTTCCAAAATGCGGAATCCAGCCCTAATCAATGTGCCAAGAATACCAGCCTTGTCTGCCATCAAGAGGGTGGTGCGGCTACCAGGTGCAATACCTGCCTCAACGCCCGGTGCAATGTGCTTACCCTTTACAATAGCCGCAACGGATGCAAGGTCGTCCAAAGAAGAGTTTGTGCAGCTTCCGATTGCAACCTGGGTAACCTTTGTACCGCTAAGCTCCTTTAATGTCTTTACGTTGTCCGGTGAATTGGGGCAAGCAGCCATTGCATTAAGCTCTGAAAGGTTTATCTCTATAACCTTATCGTAAACAGCTCCCTCGTCTGCCTTAAGCTCCGTCCAGTCATTTTCGCGGCCCATGCTCTTAAGGAATTTCTTTGTGGTAGCATCAGAAGGGAATACGGAACAGGTTGCGCCAAGCTCTGCGCCCATGTTTGTAACGGTTGCCCTCTGTGGAACGGTAAGGCTTTCAACACCCTCGCCAAAATATTCGTAGACAGCACCAACGCCGCCCTTTACGCTTTCACGGCGAAGAACTTCAAGAATAATGTCCTTGGCACCAATACCCTTACGCAAAGTGCCTGTAAGCTTTACACCGAATACCTTTGGCATTGCAAGGTGGAATGCACCACCGCCCATTGCAACTGCAACGTCAATACCGCCCGCACCAATTGCAATCATGCCAATACCGCCGCCAGTCGGAGTGTGGCTGTCCGAACCCAAAAGGGTCTTTCCCGGCTTTCCAAAGTGCTCAATGTGAACCTGGTGGCAAACACCGTTGCCCGGGCGTGAAAAATAAAGACCGTACTTTGCCGCAACCGACTGAAGGTAGCGGTGGTCGTCATGATTCTTAAAGTCTGTCTGAAGCGTATTGTGGTCAACGTAACTTACGCTCACTTCCGTCTTTACACGGGGCACTCCGATAGTCTCAAACTGAAGGTATGCCATTGTGCCTGTTGCATCCTGCGTAAGCGTCTGGTCAATCTTAATCGCGATGTCCTTGCCGCGCTCAATGGGCTGCCCCGGAGTAAAATCCAGCGAGCCTTTCACAATATGGTTCTGTATGATTTTTTCAGCCAACGTAAGAGCCATTTTCTTCTCCTAATCCTTATAAAAATTCTCTACTATAATATATGTAACCGCCCTTTTGGTCAACAATGGAAAATCATTCCTTACAAGTTACCCATGTGCCTTCCCTGAATTTTTCTTCTTCTCTGGAGCACACGTCCTTTTAAACTGCCCTGCCTCTATTTTTTTTTGTGAACCAATAGCGCCACGGACGGCGCGTCATTTGTTAGCGCAAAAGTAGCAAACATAAGCAACAAACGGCAGGGAGGCCTTTTGTTACGGGCTTTCCGGGGTTCCGCGGGACCCTGACCCGCTCCATTGCCTTCGGCAACTTGCGCCCCTCCAATCCCGGCTAAGCCCCCTCCGCTTTTGGGATTGCAAAGAAGCAGCTTCTATAAGCAAAAAGACTCATTCTAAAACTTGACCGCTTGTTTTTCCTGATTTATAATATTTTATAACTCTTGGGGCAGAATTCTAACGCTTCACAAATTTTAAATACACCCGGAGATTTCCCTTTGCGGAAGAGTCCGGTTTTTTTGTTTTTAAACTAGGCAGTGACAGTCTTGCTGGACGCGCTTCCGTTGCAGCCAATAAAATTGGAGGATAATATGAGAAAAGTTTTGTTTGAATTAACAGCCGCTCTTTTGCTAAGCCTTTCCCTTGTGGCAACAAGCTGTGTAAGCACTACGGTTTCTGCTCAGACGGTATCCAGTGGGGTTACCCAAACCGAATATATGGGGAATGCCTCAACTACAGTTGCTTCTAAGGCTGTGTCCGGCGGGATTACAGGCTCCAGTGTATTTATAGACGGAAGAAGTGTGGAGCTGTATGTAAAGTGGGCGAGCGACCACGAGGTAACGCAGGGGGAATACGAAAAGTATTGCACTTACGGCGGAACCACCCCCAGCAGCGCTTACGGCAAGGGAGCAAACTATCCTGTCTACTACGTAAGCTGGTACGATGCGCTTGTATACTGCAACAAGAGAAGCATTGCGGAAGGACTTACACCCTGCTACTCTATTAGCGGAAAGACGAACCCGTCTGAATGGGGAAGTGTCCCGGCAAACAATAATGCAACGTGGAATAATGCAGAATGCGACTTTACAGCCAACGGCTACCGGCTGCCTACGGAAGCGGAGTGGGAATACCTTGCACGAGGCGGAAACAGGGGCAACTCCGGGCAGACAACCTACAGCGGAAGTGACACGATAGGTGACGTTGCCTGGTATTCAGACAATGCGTATGCTATGGGTGTTGGTAAGGCAGGGTACGGCTCGCATGAAGTAAAGACAAAGGCAAAGAACGCAAAAGGTCTCTACGACATGAGCGGCAACGTATGGGAATGGTGCTGGGACTGGTACGGAAACATTTCAACAGGCACTTCCAGCACAGGTGCATCGTCGGGCTCTCTCCGTATCGATCGCGGTGGCGGTTGGATCTACGATTCGGACGACTGCCGTGTAGCCCGCCGTAACTCCTACAGCCCCTACGGCCGCAACGTCAACATAGGCTTCCGCGTGGTGCGCACAGCCGACTAAACTCCACTGGACCTGTAAGGAAATTATTATAAACTTTCGCATTTGCAGAATTGCGGTACCTGGCAGTAGCATTTTAGAACTTTTGCGTGGTAATATTTATACAGTGGGGCTGGCGATTGTCTTGCACTAAAAATACTTTGCCTTAAAAGAAACTTGACAAAGCATGTTTCTTTCATTATATTGAATATATTGAAAAAACTCATAAGAGAGAGTTTTATGATAAAAAGTGTAAGAAAAACAAGAGTCTCCCCCTTGACAGCAATTTTATATTTGGTCAAAATTCTCACGTCTCACGTCTCACGTCTCACGTCTCACGTCTCACGTCTCACGTCTCACGTCGTGGCGTAGTACGTCCATATTTAAATTTTAAATACACCCGGAGTATTCCTTTTGCGGAAGAATCCGGGTTTTTTGTTTTTAAATCAAATAAAACGGAGGAAAGTAGATGAAAAGGTTTAAGTTTGTGAGCTTGCTTTTTTTATCCTTGGTCTTTCTTGCAACTGCTATAAGTTGCGGAGGTGGCGGTGGCTCTGATGATGAAGGAACTTCTGGCAGTACAATTTTTGCTTCTAGCGTAAGCGGTGGAATTACAGGTTCCCAGGTCTTCATAGACGGTCGCACTGTAACCCTCTATGCAAAGTGGTGCTGTGACCACGAAGTGACGCAAGAAGAATACCAGTCTGTTATGGGGACTAACCCAAGTTACTTTAAGGATAGTCCTGCAAGCGGAGAAACACAGGCAAACCGTCCTGTAGAGAAAGTTAGCTGGTATGATGCCATTATGTACTGTAACAAGAGGAGTGTAAAAGAGGGAAAAACTCCTTGTTATACAGTTGACGAAAAGACTGACACAACACTGTGGGGCTATACACCGCACACAGGAGGCAGTATAAGCGGGAAAATAGAATGCGACTTTACTGCCAACGGCTACCGCCTACCAACGGAAGCGGAGTGGGAGTACCTAGCCCGCGGTGGCAACACCTCTAACTCTGGGCAGACAACCTACAGCGGAAGCAACACAATAGGAGACGTTGCTTGGTATGCCGATAATAGTGGAAGTAAAACACACGAGGTAAAGAAAAAGGCTCCTAACGTAAAAGGTCTCTACGACATGACCGGAAACGTATGGGAGTGGTGCTGGGACTGGTATGGAACTATTACGACCATCACGCCATCGACTGGTGCGTCGTCGGGCTCGCGCCGCGTCTTACGTGGGGGCAGTTGGTGCGACTCTGCGGACTACTGTGCCGTGCAGGACCGCAACGGCAGCTACCCGTACAGCCGCGACAACAGCTTTGGCTTCCGCCTTGTTCGCTCCGCGCAGTAACATCCTAGACAGCAGGAAGCAAGGCTGGTCTTAGGACTGTAATTACGTAGCAAAAACTCTTTTATCCCGAACTCGCTTTAGATCTTTAAAAGTTGGCAGTAAAACTTATACAGACCCTGAGTCAAGCTCAGGGTGACAGGATGCAATCGTGGTGACGGGCCATTTGTCATTCCGGGCTGCGACCCGGAATCTGTGGAAGGTAACGGCTATTTTTCTTGACTGTACAAGGAAAATGCAGTATATTGAATACAATAAGTCCTTGCCAATCAAGGCGGCAGGCAACTTGAGTGTCTGTTAGGCGTTTTAAAGCAAAGTGTAGAATCTGGAAGGGCTGTGCTTTGCAAAGTCTTACGACGGTTCTCCGTTTACCAAAAGCCAGATGTAGGCTGAATTTTTCAGCTGAAGGAAAATGGAATGTGGAAAGCTCTGCGATTGGCGCGGGGCTTTTTCTTTTTTGGAGAGACAATGGCGGATATTCTTCAAGCTGCAAAAGCCTACAAAAAAATACTAGATGTTGAATATCAGGTTATTTTGGGTAGGAAAGGTAAGAATCTTTCTCTTGCCATAAGTTTTGAGGAACATCACTTCTTTCATCTAGCTGGATTGCAGTATCTAAAAGATTTGAGCCGTGTTTTAACAGAAAGCCGAGAGCAAATATTCAGAAGAGTTTTAAAAGAAACTTTGCAAAAACAGCTATTTGAATCTTCCGAATTCTATCACAAAATCAAGGATAGAATCGAATACCTGATTTACCTAGAACAAATCATGGACTCTAACGAAACAATTTTCAAATACAATCCAAAACTGGAGTCGTTTTCGGTTATACAAGCGGATTTTCTGATGAAGAACGAAGTTCATGCTCGAAATGTTTTTGCATTTCTTTCAGAAGATAAAACAAACGGAAAATACTTCTGCCGCTCCTTTTTTCCGCAGGCCGATAAAGATTATTCAGAGGGCCAGGCAAAGTGGTCGCTCTTGTACAAAAAGAAAGTTAATAAATCCACCGGGCAAGAGTTGGTTTTGTACGATAGACTTGAAAAATAACTTTGCGTAACAACAGAAAACAAACTTGACAAAGTATACCTCTTTCATTATATTGAAAAAAACATAAGAGAGAGTTTTATGATAAAAAGTGTAAGAAAAACAAGCGTCTCCCCCTTGACAGCAATTTTATATTTGGTCAAAATTCTCACGTCTCACGTCTCACGTCTCACGTCTCACGTCGTGGCGTAGTACGTCCATATTTAAATTTTAAATACACCCGGAGCATTCCCTTTGCGGAAGAATCCGGGTTTTTTGTTTTTTAAACAATAAAAATGGAGGAAAATATGAAAAAAGTTTTGTTTACTCTTGCAGCCATTTTTGGGCTAAGCCTTGCACTTGTTGCAACAAGCTGCGGAGGTGGCGGTGGCGGCTCCGATGACGACGACGAAACGCCAGTAGCGGGAAGCGGAAGCACAGGCACAGGGAGTGGTTCTTCTGAGTCAGGGTCAGGAAGTATTTCTTCTGGCTTGGGTTCCGGTAGCGAAAGTACAGGTGGTTCTGGCTCTGGAGGCGGTGGCTCTGGAAGCACAAGCACAAGCATACCTGAAGGTTTTGTCCTTGTACAGGGGACCACATTCAACGGAACAACAGCCACAGCCGTAACCGAATCCAGTGTATTCATTTCAGGACGCACTATTACAATACCAAACCTTCTTGCTTGCGACCACGAGGTAACGCAGGCAGAATACCAGTCTGTTATGGGAGCGCACCCAATCAAATTTTCCGGTGCAAACCGGCCGGTGGAGTATGTAAGCTGGTACGATGCCATAATGTACTGCAACAAAAGGAGTGATGGTGAGGGCAGGACTCCTTGTTATAAGGTAAACGGAAATGCGGACACAAACCAGTGGGGCTATACCCCTTACGTAGGCAACAGCATAATCGGGAGCATAACCTGCGACTTTAACGCAAACGGCTACCGCCTGCCCACTGAAGCGGAGTGGGAATACCTTGCGCGCGGGGGAAACCTTACCAATACCAATCAGACCACCTACAGCGGAAGCATTACTATAGGTGATGTTGCATGGTATGACGAAAATGCGATGGATGTGGGTTCAGACAGCCCCGATTATGGAACCCATCCTGTAAAGACAAAGGCCAAGAATGCCCTAAATCTTTACGACATGAGCGGAAACGTTTTTGAATGGTGCTGGGACAGGTGGAGCAGGACCATAAGCGCGAGCACTCCTTTCGACGGTGCCGCGTCGGGTTCCGACCGCGTCATTCGCGGTGGCAGCTGGAACGCCGAAGCGTCCTGCTGCGCTGTCTCCTGCCGGGACATCAGCTTCCCGTACTCCCGCAACAGCTACTGCGGCTTTCGTGTCGTGAGTTCCAGGTCTGAATAATAAAAAATTACGCTCCGTGTAAAGTGCGCCCTCAGGGGCGCGAAAGAACGGAGCGCAAGCACATCTGTCATCCCCTCCCAAACTCGCCCGGTCCCTGAACTCGCGGCGCAGCTTCGAGCGGGCTCTCGAAGGGTGGTCCCTGAGCTCCGTCGAAGGGCCGGTGCAGAAGATGCATGCCAGAACTTGCACAGACCCTGAGTCAAGCTCAGGGGGACGAGCCTGCCGTCATTCCGAACTTGTTTCGGAATCTGTGGAAGCTGACGGCTGGGACTTGTACAGACCCTGAATCGAGTTCAGGGTGACGGGCACAAACTGCGTTTGTGCTACGAGTTTCCTGTGGAAACTCGCGGTAAAAATATTTTTGTCATTCCGGGCTGCGAACCGGAATCTGTGGAACTCATGAGTCAGGCTGTATTTTACTACTGCAAAAAGAGCCTAGCCCCGATTGGAGTGGTTGCGAAGCAAGACCGCGAAGCGGGCCGGAGCGGAAGCGTAGCCACGGAAAGCGGGGAAAAAGTTCAATTTTTCCGGACACGTAGTGCCGGAAACAGTAAAACCAAAAAATATGCTCCAAAAGAACATCCGGCATTACTGGTCAATGCTAATTTTGTAGAGCTCTATGTTGTAGTCCTGGAAGTTGGAGAAGCAGAGCATGGTTCCGTCGGGGCTTAGGGCAAGGCCTGTGGGCTGGTTTCCGCCGGGGATTTCTTTTAGCAGCGTCATGGTTTTTGTGTCTATGACCTGGATTTTGCCGTTTTCCGGGCTGCGTCTTGTGTAGTCTACCGGGTTGTTGGGGCCTCGGCAGCTTATGAAGAGGTAGCGGTTTTTGTAGAGGGCGATTGTGTTTGGCTTGTGGAAGGTTGAAAATTTTGCGGTGATGGTAAAGCTTTCAAGGTCAAACTTGTAGACTTTTGCGTAGTACATGTCGCTTATGAAGACTGTCTTTCCGTCTGAGCTGGGGGCTGCGTGCCTCATGCTGGCTTTGGGAATTTCCAGCTTGTTT
>JAGCWT010000205.1 GCA_017961705.1 Treponema sp. | reverse complement strand
CTTCTTCTGCTTCTTCTGCTTCTGGGACTGCTGCGTCGGGGGCTTCGGTGGCTCCTTCGGCGGGCAGGTCTTTTTGGCTGCGCTTTAAGCCTTTTTTGGGGGCAAGCCTTTTTTTGGCGGCGGGGATTGCCTGTTTTTTTACCAACCAGGCGGTTTTCCTAAAGCTTTATTCGGTGGCGGTTACTTCAACATTTCTTTTTGTTTTTGCAAGTTCCCTTGTTTGGGGGCCCAACATAATTTTCCGCTTTGCTACGATGGCGGACAAGTCTATTCTGAATTCGGTAAAGGAAAAAAGTGTTGAGCGTTACTGCCGCAAGGTTTGCATTGCGTGGTGCCTGTTTTTTATCCTGAACGCAGGCATTTCCGCTTTTACCGCGCTAAAATGCAGCGATGCGGTTTGGTCTTTGTACAATGGCGGTATTTCGTATGCCCTGATGGGGCTTATGTTTGCTGTTGAATATATTATCAGGATTCAGGTGAATAAAAAAATGCCCGGCGAATATTCAATCACAAAGTTTAAGAACGATTCCCGCAAGGATGACTATGTCCTTTGCTATGAAAATACTTGGTCTTCCAAAAAGTATAAGACTTGGCTGGACTTTCTTACTGCAAGTGCAAAGGTTCGCGCTTTTCTTTTGGACAGTTCACGCTCGGCCTGCAAAGAGTGGATTTTGCATTGCGAGGACTACTGGTATTTCTTGTGCACATTTACGGCTCTTTTGCAGTGCGGAAAAAAGGTTTTGCTTACCCAGAACATTAGCGGCAGTTTTATAAAAGAAATAAAGGCACCCGGAGTTGAATTCTTGACCGACCAGAAGGTTGATGGGGCTTTTAGCATAAGCAATATAATAGAAGATTCTTTGCTTCCTTCTGAAAAAGAGATAAGGACTTCCCCTGCCATTGATGCGGATAAGACGGAAATCTTTATGTACACTTCTGGCAGCACTGGAAAACCCAAGGCTGTTGTACAGAGAATGACGGAATTTGAGCTTGACAATAAATTTATCATCTCCAAGTGGGGGGAGGATTTTTGCAGCCGCAGACTTGTTACAACTGTTAGCCAGCACCACATTTACGGCTTTTTGTTTGGCATTTCTTTGCCTTTTACACTGGGCACTCCCTTCCGCAGAAAGAGGATTGAGTACCCGGAAGAATTTGAAAGCTTGGACGATGGCCCCTACATGATTATTGCAACCCCGGCCTTTTTAAAGCGCACCGTAGAAATAGAGGGCAAGCTTCCCACCAAAGACTGCTTTATATTTACCAGCGGTGGCGTTCTTACTCCCGATGTTGCTGAGCAGACAGACAAGGTTTTTGGCTTTTGGCCACTGGAAGTTTACGGTTCAACGGAGACCAGCGGTATAGCCTACAGGCAGAGCAAGAATGGCCTTGAATGGACTCCCTTTGACAACGCAAAAATTTGGAAGGGGGACGACGGGTGCCTCCGCATAATTTCCCCCTACATCAAGAACCCGGAAGGCTTTGCTACGGCAGACCTGGTGGACATTCTGGATGACGGACGCTTTTTGCTTAAGGGTAGGGCTGATTCCATAGTTAAAATAGAAGAAAAACGCATTTCCATGACCGAAGTCGAAAACCGTATTTTGCAGACCGGCTTTGTCCGCGACGTAAAGGTTATTGCCCTTGAAGACCGCCGCCAGTACCTTGCAGCTGCAATTGAATTCAATGATGAAGGAAAAAAGAAGTTTGGCGGGGTAAAAAAGCTTGAAGTTAACAAATTCTTCCACGACTTTTTGATGCAGTATTTTGAGAACGTGGTCATTCCAAAGAAATGGCGTTTTGTAGAAAAGCTTCCCTGCGATGTTCAGGGGAAAAAACACAAGGAAGACATTGCTCTCCTTTTTGAAAAGGCGGAAGACTAGGCCATGTGCGCTAATTTGCATTCGATTCAGAATGAAAGAATAGTTTCCCAAAACTCGGATGACCAGGCTAAGAAAAAAAGTGTCTGCCTTGAAGTTTTTATTTCTCCTGAATCGGATTTTTTTGACGGCCACTTTCCTGCCTTTAAGCTTTTTCCGGCTGTTGCGCAGATTTATCTTGCTGACCGCTTTGCAAAGAAATATCTTGGGCTGGAAGGCTTTGCAAAAGAAATAAAGCGGGTAAAGTTTCCGTCTCCTCTTTTGCCGGGGGCTACCGTTCTTTTGAGCCTTGAGCAAGACCTGCTTAACGGAACGCTTTCGTTTTGCCTTTGCGATTCTGTTCAAAAGGATAAAGTCTATTCCAGCGGGACGGCGGTTTTATGAAGATTAAGTCTTTTTCTACTGTTGCTTTGTCTGGCAATATGGCTTCTTCTGCTAATTCGGTTTTTTCTGATAACTCTGGTGCGACATCTGCTGATACTGGTGTATCTGCTAACACAGGCGCGTCTGTTAGCACAGGTGCAGCATTTGCTAACACAGGTGTGGCATCTGCTAATGCGGGTGAATCTGCCGACACGTCGTATTCTTTTAAGATAAACATGCCTGTAAAAAGCACACCGCTTTGCAAATTCAAGCCCTGCTTTGTAATACCTGTCTACAACCACGGAGCAGCCCTTGCTTCTGTTGTTAAAAACCTTTGCTACTGCAAAATCCCTATGATTTTGGTGGACGACGGAAATGATTCTAAGAACAGGGAACTTATTCTTTCTGCTTCCAAACTTTCGCCACTTTGCATTCTTCTTCCGCTTAAAAAAAACAGCGGCAAGGGTAAGGCGTTTTTTGCCGGTGTAGAAAAAGCCCTGACCCTTGGCTTTACCCATGTTTTCCAGATAGACGCAGACGGTCAGCACGATGCATCACGCTGCGCTTTCTTTTTGGGAGAGGCGGAAGCTAATCCTGGAAAAATAATATGCGGCTACCCTGAATATGACGAGAGCGTTCCCCTTAAGCGTAAAAACGGAAGGGAAATTTCCAACCGCTGGGCCCGCTTTGTAACTTGGGATTCTTCTATTAAAGATGTTCTTTGTGGCTACAGGGTTTATCCGTCAAAGGCACTGCAAAAGCTAATAAAATGCCATGCCTACATAAATGCAAGAATGGGTTTTGACACAGACATTCTTGTTCACCTTTCATGGGCTGGCTTTAAGATTTTGAATTACGGTGTAAGGGTTACTTATCCCCAGGACGGCATTTCAAACTTCCGCATGGTGCGCGACAACATTGCAATTTCTTTAACCTACACCCGTCTTTGCATAGGCATGATTGTCCGCATTCCAAAACTTTTGCTGCGGAGGATTTTCCGTGGCTAAGTCCAACAATGGCGGTGGCGCTTGGTATGAGCAAAAAGAAACTGCCTCTTCCGACACACCTCTAAAACTGACGCTTTTTCTTGTACGCATTCTTCCCCACTGGCTTTTGGCACTGCTTGCTTTTCCAGTCTCTTTCTTCTACTGGATTTCCTGTCCTAAGGCAAGAAAGGCTGCGGCTGACTTTCAAAAACAGCTCTGCACTTTTGCCAAGAAGAAAGTCCGCGTGAACACTTATGCCCAGGTATATTCCTTTGCACTCTGCCTTGTAGAAAAATTTGAAGGCTGGTGCGGAAAGAAAAAATTCAGCAGTATAATTTATTCCGATGACGATTCAGCAGAACTAAAGAATATCCTTGCCCAAAAAAAAGGGGCGGTTCTTATAGGAAGCCACCTTGGCAATTCTGAGCTTTTGCGTAGCTTTGCATCTTTTGGCGAAACAGGTGTTCCGATCCGTGTTGGTGTTACAGCAGTTGCAGACATGAAGACTACCGCAAAGTTCAACAAGGCAATTGCAGCCCTAAACTTGAGCGCAGACATGGAAGTTCTTCCTACAGAGCAGATTGGGGCTGGTACGATTGAATACCTTCAGCAGAAAGTTGATTCTGGCGGACTTGTGGTTCTTATGGGAGACAGGGTTTCCTCTTCTGTTCCGGGGCGGTCACTAAAGCAGGAATTCCTTGGCAAAGAGGCGGCCTTTCCCTACGGCACTTTTCTAATGGCATCAATGATTGAAGCACCAGTATATTATTTTTTTGCTTTGCGGCCAAAGGACATTACATTTTCTTCAAAATATGATATGCTTGTAAAAAAGAGCAGGGTTCAATTCCTTCCCGGAAGAAAAAACAGGGATTTGAATTTGCAGAATTTTTCTTTTGAATATGCCAAGGTTTTGCAGGGGTATTGCATGGAGCATCCCTTCCAGTGGTACAACTTTTTTGACTTCTGGCGATAGAAATATAAGCAGGGCTTTTGCATCTCCTGTACAAATAAAATGTTCAAAATGAGGCAGTGGGACGTAGGAAAAAAGCAAGGGGGGACCCCTTTAGGGGGGATTCCTTGATTTTTTCCGTTACGGCTCGACGCTACGCTGCCAGTTGGGACCCGCTGACTCATTTTGAATTTTTGAATCGACATTTCATGCTGAAGCCATGGCATAGAAAATGAGGCGTAGCAGTGCGGGAATGATACAGCGGTTTCCGAACAAGGCGATTGTCTTAAAATCCGGTTAGGGATAGGAGCACCGCCGGAGGCGTACCGTAGGTATGGAGCGAAAGCGGAAGTGCGGATAGCCCGACCTGCCGTACGGCAGGTAACCGCCAAAAAAATGAATGACTTTTTGCACTTTATCGCATATAATGTATTTGTATGAAAAAAAATATTTCTGAAGAGATTGTTTTTAATGTTGAATTTTATGATGTTGACTCAATGCGGATTGTCTGGCACGGAAATTACGTAAAATACATGGAGGCGTCACGCTGCGCCCTTCTTAACAAAATAGGATACAACTACAACGACATGGAGGCTTCGGGGGTGGCATTTCCCCTTGTGGACATTCATTTTAAATATGTACGTTCGCTGCGTTTTATGGACAGGGTAAGGGCAGTTGCAACTCTTGTTGAGTGGGAAAACTGCATAAAGATAAAATATGAATTCTACAATGAAAAAACAGGAGAGCTTACCACAAAGGCGGAAAGCACTCAGATGGGAGTGGACATTGCAAGCGGAGAAACAATGTTCGTATGCCCGGAAATCTTTGTAAAGAAAGTGGAAGCGATGCTGAATGAATAAAAAGAAGAGTAACAATCAGCCACATTTTTGGCGCAGGATAAAACGCACACTAAACAATCCTTTCCTCTACATTTTTATCCTTATAGGAATCATAATCTGTGCGGCAACCTACGTGGTCTACAAAACGGAAACAAAAACCGACTCTGGCATTACCGGAATGTTCGATGCTGTCTGGCATACCATCGTTGCGGTTGTTGCGGCTTATTATGACTTTTACGTAAAGTCTGTTCCAGGAAGGTTTGCCTCCCTTTTGCTTCTGCTTTTGGGCATGGCGGTTTGGGCGGTAATCATCGGTAAAATCACTTCCGTAATAATGAATATTCAGAACAAAAACAACAGGGGGTTAAAAAAAATAAGGCCTATGAAAGGACACTTTTTGCTTTGCGGCTGGAGGAGCGGTTTTGAAAAACTTTTGGAAAACGTGCTTTCTTCCAACTCGGACATTACTCCCGACATGATCGTTCTTGTGAATTCGGCTCCAAGTGAGCAGGTTCTATCCATTTTGCAGGACATACGCTTTAAGGAAATAAAATATGTCTCGGGCGATTTTTCTGATGCGGAAACACTGCACCGCGCCGGCATAGAGAATGCTGGTCGTGTTCTTGTTATTGCTGATTTTACAGGCGGCACCACAGCCATGGAAATTGACTCCCGCACGGTACTTGCCGTTCTTACCATGAAGTCAATAAAGCCACAGGTTTACGTAGCGGCAGAACTTCTGGACGAAAAGCTTCAGGAGCATCTTCAGATGGCACGCTGCAACGAGATTATCCTTACCCAGTCATACGAGCACAGCCTTCTTGCAACTGCCTCTAGCGGAATGGGATATTCCAACGTAATAAAAACCTTGATTGGTGATGATGATTATTCAGGAATCCTAATCCGTACCCTTCCTTCTGGTTTTGTTGGAAAGCCATACGGCGACCTTGAAAGCTACTACGACAAGAAGGATGGAAAGATGATTCTTGTTGGGCTTCTTCTTAATACGGATGCGAACCGTCTTTTAAAAAAGGATGAATCCAACCAGCAGCTGGAAAAATACAACGAGCCTCTGCTAACACCTCCGTCTGACTTTGTAATTCCAAAGTCAAGCAAGGTAATCCTTATTGCTGGTAACGAGGGGGCCTAGGCAGCAAATGAAGAAAGCGGATAACGTAAAGCTAAGGCGTTTTTTCCATGCGCTCAGGATAATTTTTAAGAGCCCTGCCACATACATCTTTTTGGCGATTATAGCCTTAATCTTTGCAATGACTGTAATCGTTTACAATGTGGAAACAAAGACCGATAGCGGAATAGAGACAAGGTTTGACACCTTCTACTTTATGTGCGTTGCGGTTTTTGCGGGCTACTTTGAATACGTGTGCGAGTCTCTGCCAGGACGTGCTGCGGCTATCACACTTTTGATTACGGGAACATTTTTTTTCAGCTACATACGCGGTAAGGTTACTGCCGTGTTTGTTGACATTCAAGAAAAGAAGGACAAAGGTTTGAAAAAATTAAAATCTATTAGCGGACATTTTATAATTTGCGGTTGGCGGCCAGGTTTTGAAAAAATCATAGAGACGGTATTGCGTTCCAATCCCGATATTTCTACCGACCTGCTTGTTTTAGTTAATGAGGCTGTTGAGCAGACATCCCAGCTTCTGAACCTTCCCCGCTACAAGGAAGTGAATTTTGTCTCCGGTGACTTTACCGATGAATCCGTTTTGAACAGGGCCTGCATAAAAACGGCTGCCCGCGTTCTTGTTATTTCTGACCGCTCAAAAAATTATTCTGAACTTGAGGTTGACTCCCGCACAGTTCTTGCCCTTCTAACAATCAGAAGCATGAACCAGGAAGTCTATGCCGTTGCGGAACTCTTCAGTTCAAAATTCCACCGCCACCTAAAAATGGCCCACTGCGACGAAATTATTCTTACCCAGGATTACGAGCAGATTCTTCTGGCAAGTGCATCCGGTGGCCTTGGCTACAGTAACGTAATCAGCACCCTCATCAGCGACGATGCGGATTCAGGAATTCTTATTGGCAACATCCCCAAGGATTTTATTGGAAAGACTTACGGTGAGCTAAAGACTTACGAGCTTTCAAAAAGGGCGCAGAACGGCGTAATCGTTGGTCTTTTGCTTAACTCCGGTAACTTCCAGCAGCGCAGAAAAGAAGCCCTCCGTGAAGCACAAAAAAATCCGGACATAAACAAGATTATAGACAATCTGCAAAAGGTAAAAACGCTTAAAAGCAACGACCCCCTCTTTGCCCCAAAAAATGATTTTGTTATCCCAAGGAATTCCAAGGCAATATTTGTCCGGGGAAAGGCCATAAAGGCAATAAAGACTACAAAGGCGGGTAAGTAATATGGAAGAAAAATACCTGAATGATATTCTGCCAAAGCTTTCTAAGATTCAGCTTTTTTCCGGCTTTAACCCGGATTTGGAAGAAGACAGGAAAATCCTTACGCAGATTTACGAAAACATCTCTCTTAAAAAATTCAAGAAAGGTCACGTAATAATCAAAGAAGGTGAAGAAGGGGATGAATTCTTCATACTGAATTCCGGCTCGGTGCATATTTCAAGAAACACTCCGGACGGAGACCCAATTGCCCTTGCCGACCTTGATGATTCTATGAACATCTTCTTTGGTGAAACAGCCCTCATAAGCAATGACGTAAGAAGCGCAACCGTTACGGCACTTACAGACTGCACGGTTCTTGTTTTTTCCAGCAAGAAATTCCATGCCCTTTGCAAAAAGGAGCCGGTTTTGGGCTACAGGGTTCTTTTGGTGCTGGCCAGGCGCATGGCATCTACAATCCGCAACACAAACCGGGACAAGGCCACCCTTTACCAGGCCCTCTTTAACGAGATTGCAGGAGGGGAAAAGTAGATTTTTACATGAAAATCAATTTTTTCAAATTTCTCTTTATGCAAGGTAACAGGAAATCAATTTTGGGCGTAACGGAAGAAAAAATTGGCTGAAAAGACGCTTTGCGCGGGGGAGCGACAGCGACCTCAATACCTTGTACGCGCAACTGTGGCTTTTCAGACAATTTTTTCTGGGAGTGAAGCCCAAAATTGAGTTCCGTTTAGCGTAGAGCCCTTGCCAAAAGAAATAAATTAATATTGAAATTTCATATTGAAATTTGTAACAAATTGTTATATTCTTTGTTATAACGACAGAAGGTTTCTATGAAAAATTATTTTATACGTGTTTTTTCAATATTATTTTTATTTTTAGGCATAAATAGCTTTGCAAAAGACATGTCTGTGAATGACGTGCTAAAAAATCTTACCAGCCACGCAAATACAGTTGGAGAATTTGTTCAGGAAAAAAGCGTCGTTGTTAACGGCAAAAAGCGCCTTTTAAAGTCATCAGGGACTTTTATAATTTCAACCCAGGGCATTGTCTGGAACACACTAAAGCCTGTGCGTTCAATTTCTACAATTACGGACGGCCAGATAATCCTAACAAATTCAGACGGCAGAAGATCCGTCCTTGATATTCCAGAAAACAATGATTTTTCCAATTTTTCTGCTTCCTTTTCTTCAATTTTTAAGGGCGACATGAAAAACCTGAATTCAAATTTCAATGTTGTCTACGAGGATTCTTCTTCCGGTGAATGGAAAATTTTCCTGCTTCCAAAAAACGAAAATCTTGCTTCCTTCATGAAAAAAATAGAGCTTGTTGGGGTTAACCTGAACGGTGACTCCAGGCTGGACAGCGTAACTCTTTTTCAGCAGAACGGGGAAGACATAAAATACACACTTACAAAGCAGCAGGTAAAAGAGATTCTTTCTGATGAAGAAAAATATTATTTTGAGGCAAAATAAATTTTTTGTTTGTCTTTGGGGCTTTTTTCACGCAGTTGTTTTTATAGGATTTTTAGCTTCTGTTTTTTTTGGCAAGGGGCTGAATGTAGAGTCTAATCTTTTTTCCATGATGCCTTCATCCCTTTCCGCAAAAGAAATTCAGGCTGCGGATTCCATATTGTCTGAGCGGACAGGGAACAATTTTTTTATTTTTGCAGGCAACGCTGAATTTTCCAAGGCAAAGGATGCTGCACTTAAGGCTTTTGAAAAACTTTCCGTCCACGATGAATTTTCCTTTCTTGAAGTGAACGCTTCATCTTTTTCTTCCGAAGAAATAACTTCTTTTGTTCACAGCCGGCGCTTTAATCTTTTGCCAAAAGCTACTGTGGATGAAATAAAATCTTCTGATAACGCGGCATCTTCTTTTGGTGAAGAGGCTCTTGCCAAAATTTACGGTGCCTTTAGCCTTGCCCCGCTTGAGAATATGGAAAGCGATCCCTTTATGCTGGACGACATTATTCTGCGCGGCTACCTTTCGCTTCTTTCTTCTTCCGGGTCCTTGCTTTCTCCAAAAGAGGGTGTGCTTGCCGCAGAGCTGGACGGTCTTTGGTACGTGGCCATTCGGGGTGGAATGAGCAAAAAGGGTTCTTCTCTTGGCGGCGGCAAAAACGGAGTTGCACTTGTTTACAAGGAATGTCTTCCTTTGGAAAAGGATGGTTGCCGCTTTGTTTTTTCCGGCACTCCTTTTCACAGCTACAAAAGTTCTCTTTCTGCTTCCAAGGAAATTTCTGTAATCGGCATTCTTAGCATGATTGCGGTTGTGCTTATTCTGTTTTTTGTGTTCAAAAGCTTTTTGCCAATAGCACTTTCTGTTTTTGCAGTGGCTCTTTCCTGTGCGGCCGCTTTTTCTGCAACGCATCTTTTGCTTGGAAAGGTTCACCTTACGGCACTTGTCTTTGGCACTTCGCTGATTGGTTCCTGCATTGACTACAGCCTGCATTTTTTTATCCACTGGCGGGCAGACCTGTCTTTGCAAAACGGTTCCGAGATAAGAAGGAAAATCTTTACGGGACTTTTGCTTTCTCTTGCAAGCACGGAAATATGCTACCTTCTTTTGTTCTTTGCCCCCTTTGAACTTTTGCGCCAGGTTGCAGTTTTTTCTTTTGCGGGTATAATGAGTTCCTTCCTTACATCTGTCTGCATTTACCCCTGTCTTAGCCTGCCTAAAACGCGTTTGCCTCTTTCAATTCCAAAATTCAATTTGAATAAAAAATACCGCTATTTGATTTTGCTGGCCTTCTTTGCATTTTCTTTGCTGGCACTTTTTGTACACAGAAAGGATGTGCGCATAAAAAACGATATTGCTTCTCTCTACAAAATGGAGGGAAGGCTAAAGGAAGATACAATTCTTAGCGCAAGGCTAACAGGACAGACATCTCCTGCATGGTTTTTGGTAAGCGGTGACGATGCAGAGTCCGTGTTGCAGACGGAAGAGCTTTTGTCTTTGCAGGAAGGGCAGGGCTTTTCTGGTGGGGTTTGCACATCATTGTTTGCCCCTTCAAAAAAGACTCAGGATGAATCAAGGGCTGCTGTAGAAATCCTTCTTTCTGGTCTTGATGGGCAGCTTTCAAATATAGGCTTTGAAGATGAACTTTCACTTAGGGAAAATTCTTTGGCCATAAAAAATGAATTTGCCGCTTCTGCAAACTCTTATGTTTTGCCTTCTGACTTGCCCACGGCACTTTCTTCTTTAACGGAAAATCTTTGGCTTGGAAAGATTGGCAAAAAATATTATTCAGTCTTTATGCCAAGGAAGATTCTTAGCAAGGATGAATGCCGCCTGTTTGCAGAAAAAATACCGGGGCTCTTTTTTATGAACAAGGCAGAGGACATAAGCGAAGGTCTGGACCAGCTTTCCAAATTTATTGCAAAAACTTTCCTTTTGGCCTTTGTGCTTATTGCCATTATGCTAAAGTTCTTCTACGGCTTTAGGCAGCTTGCAAAGATTGTGCTTGTTCCCCTTGCGAGCGTGCTTTCTATTGTGGCTGTCTTTGTGCTTTCTTCTACAAGAATCGAATTCTTTTGCATGACGGGGGCAGTTCTTGTCTTTGGTCTTGGCTTAGACTACATTATCTATATGGCGGAAAGTTCAAAGAGAAAATCCTCCCTGCAAAATGGGGAAGAAAATCTTGAGCCTTTTGCGGTCTTGCTTTCTTTTGTTACGACGGCAATTTCTTTTGGCGCCCTTGCCTTTAGCTCCTTTGTGCCTGTCCACGTAATAGGTCTTGCGGTTTTTGCAGGCCTTTGTGCTGCAGTAGCCACCACCTTCTTGCAAAGCTAGTTGGGTGTCTTTGCATCGTATTCCTGTTTTCGTCAAGCCTTTTTTTATGGTTTAATTTTTTTAACAAAAAATGGAATCGAATCATTTTAAATCAGCCTGTGGAACAAACGGGGTTTTTAGGGGTAAGACCCCTAAACCGTGCCGGGGAAGGGTGGGGTTTAAGGGGCGGGAAACCCCTCGCTTCGGAGTAGGGGGGTGTCACGCCCCTTTCTTTAGTTGGACTTTAGCTGAGCCCACTCGCTTGGCTTTAGTCCCGTGGTTGCGTGGAAGGATTTTATGAAGTGCTTGGAGTCGCGGTAGCCGCACTTCTGAGAAACCTCGTATACCATGTATATTCCAAGATCAAGAAGTTCCTTTGCCTTGTTTATCCTTAGCTTTTTTAGGTAGTCATTAAAGCTGGAGCCTGTCTGTTCCTTGAATTTTTCGGAGAACCATGTGTAGTTTGCAGAGACATAGTTGGAAACCGTTGCCATGGTAATGTCCGGATTGGTAAAATTCTTTTCCATGTATTCCAGGGCCTTTGTTACAAATGGAGTGCCACCGTTCTGCTTGTTGAAAATTGCAGCTAGGTATATTACGTAGTCCGTTACGAATGACTTCCATTCTTCCACGGAAGCGGAGCGGAAAAGCCTTTCTATCATCACTTCCTTT
>JAGCWT010000015.1 GCA_017961705.1 Treponema sp. | reverse complement strand
CGGAATTACATCCGGGACCAAGAAGAAGAAGACCGCAGACAAGATGGGCAACAATAGTTAAGCCTGTGGCCGTAGGCTAGGCTAACCGCTTTGAGCGGTTCACATTTCAAGCCACCACCTCTGGTGGTGGTAGATGACTTTTGCCACATCTGCTTTTAACTTCCTCAATAGACAATTCGCTGCGTCTGGTGTAAAATGGTAGCGTGAAAATTATTTCTATCGTTGTGGCTTTTGTACTTGCCCTTTGTCTTTTTAATTCCTCTGCTTTTGCACAAGCAACAAGCGCTGATATTTTTGAGCCTGTCGTGGATGCCCAGAATAGGCTCCAGGAATATTATGACACGGAGGCTTTGGAAGAAGATAGCAAGCTTTCGGAAAAGCGTACCGACGAGCAGAACGATTTAATAGAAGAGGCTGTAATAAGTTTTAGGGAAGCTGCCATTACCCTTGCAGAAAAATATCCTGATGACACCGAAAAATTTCTTGAGAACATAGAACAGGTTGAAACTTCCAAGAGGTCAATCCTCAGGATGCGT
The DNA here is from genome assembly GCA_017961705.1 of Treponema sp. GTDB lineage: Bacteria > Spirochaetota > Spirochaetia > Treponematales > Treponemataceae > Treponema_D. Next base: position 6,004 of record JAGCWT010000015.1, on the reverse strand, counting down.
TTTGAAAAATCAAGGTCGCAAGATGCAAGTTCTGTTGAATATGCTTCGCTTGTAAATCTGGATAAGTCTTACAAGGTTCTGGAGAACAAGGTCTATACGGCAACGTCACTTACGGACACTCTTGTTTTGCGTGGCTATGCATACAACTCTTTGCGCAACCGTTGGACAATTTCCGTTAAGTCTAATTTTTTTAACTACACGTCACTCTTCTCTATAGATTTGCCCTTGACTTACAAGGCTCTTACCGGAAAAGAGGTAAAGTCTCTTGTAAAAATGACCAAGGAAGAGCGTGAGGAGTACGAGAGAAACATTATGCTCTATGACAGCCTCTTCCGCCAGGCAGTTCCGGTTGTCTATGCACGCTTAAAATATAAAATCCGCAAGTGGAAGGAAGCATCCGAATACCGCTTTGAACCTGAACAGCTTGAGCTTGTGCGCACCGACACAAACAAGACAATCTTTACTTTTGGAAAGGATTTTCTTTCGGAGACCACCTTTATTGTCTATCCCCGCATCGAAATAAGAACTGCATCCGAGCGTGAAGCAGACATAAACTCTGCCGCAAGAGTCCTTATGGGCGAAATGAAGACAAGCCAGGAGAAGGCCGTTGCCAGGGCAGAGTCCAGGGGGCAGATTACCCTTGTTGATGACAAAAAGAAGCAGGTTGAACAGAAGGGGAGAAGTGCAGTCTACCTTTCCACGGATACAAGAATTACAAATTCCATGCTGAATGATTTTGAAGCAAAGGACATACAGCTTAATTCCATATTTTTGAATGTTTCCCTGGGACTTGGAAAGTTTGGCTTTGTTGGTGGTGACTTTGGTTACGATTACAAGAACCGGTCAAAAGAAAACAGCGCTTACTGCTTTGGTGCTTTTGGTGGCTTGAATTTTATGCCAACCAATTTCATCCGTCCCTATGCTGAAGTTGCGCTTAATTATCACACGGATGAAAACCTGACTCCGGAAATTGGTGTGGGAACAGACTTCCTTATTGGAAAAGTTCTGCTAAACTTTGGCTACAACTTTGGCTGGAAGATAAACTTGGAAAACTATTTTGACGAGAAAGAATTCCTTGATGACGATATTTCAACTTTCCACCTCTTTACCGTTGGCTTTGGCTTTACTTGGCGGTAAAGAAGTGGTGCAATAAGTCTTTAGAAATTCAAGTGTATGTTTATTCCGTACGGACTGAACATAAGCTGTGGCTTTTTTGATGAATCCTTTTCTGTTGAATTGCTTTGTGCAAAAAGATGATGGACAAATGGAACTGCAAATCCTACTGCGGTGCCCATTGCGGCTCCTGCAAGTACATCAGTGCAAAAGTGGTTTCCGCTTTTCATGCGCAGTGCTCCGGTTCCTGCTGCAAAGAGGTATGAAGTTGCAATTACCGGAATCTTTAGCTTTGAGTCTGGGTAGTAGCTGCAAAAAACGTAAGAGGTGAATGTTGCTCCCATAAAGGCATTTGCTGTGTGTCCGCTCAAGAAAGAATATCTGTAGTCGTTGCTGTCTATTCCGTCTTCGTCGCGTTCGTCAAAATACATGTAAGGCCTTTCGCGTCTTGCGCCTATCTTTATCCAGTCCTTGATTCCGTTTGTAAACAAAAGCGCTTCTGAGTACATTACGGCAACATCAAAAAGGTTCTGCTTGCTAAAATTTCCGCAGGCACTTTCTGTTAGGAAGGTTACGGCAGGAATTCCGGCTGTGGCCACCAGGCAGGTTGCGGTTCCCAGATTGTGCAGGCCCTTGTTGTATTCATTCATAAAAATACGGTCAAAGGCATTTACATCGTCCTTGTCGTAGGTTTTAAAATCTTCAACGTCGTCTTTTGAGGAAAAATGGTCTTTTAAAAGCGCCCCACCATAAGTTACGGCTCCTGCGCCAAAAATGATTGGATCCCAAACCTTGTCCAGTGCAAAAGGAGAGCTTTCTTCCGGAAGGCAAAGTTCATTCTGCGGAATGTTTACATTGAAAATTTGCGCGCTTGCATTTCTTGGAAAGAGGCATGCAAAGGCAAGGACTAGAAAAGTCAGTGTGGTTTTCATAAAATTATTTTCCCATAAGTTCATACATGATAACGGATGATGCCTGGGCAACGTTAAGGCTGTCTATTACAGGCTTTGCATCCGGGAATCCTGCGTATGGAATAAGAACCATGTGGTCGCAGAGTGATTTTACCTCTTTGCTGATTCCGTTTTCTTCGTTGCCAAGGATTATTATTACCCCTTTGTCCTGGCACATTTGCCTTATGCTGCGGGTTGTCTCTTTTGCATCAAGCGATGTTCCAATTCTTACCATTTTTCCGGCCATGTCATTCAAAAGGCGGGGAATTGATTTTATGGAATAGATGTTAACAAATTCCATGCCGCCTTCTGCTACGCGGTAGCTGCTCGTGGTAACGGAAGACTGTGCTTCGTCCAGGGGAATGACAACGTTCTTTATGCCAAAGAAGGCCGCGCTTCTGACAATTGCCCCAAGGTTGTTTGCGTTTCCTACGCGGTCAAGAAGAATTGCAGACTGTTTTTCTTCCACCCATTTTGCCGTAATTTCTGTGTTAAGGGCTTTTATTTCCGGCGTCTGAATCATGGCAACTACGCCCTGATGGTGTACGCTGCCACAGAGACGCTCAAGTTCAACTTCATCCTTAACCTGATTGTAAGGCTTTTTTGCTGCGGCAAGTTTTTTGCAAAGTCCTCCAAAGAGTGGAGCCCTTGCGGAAGAAAAATAAAGTCTGGTGATTCGTTCCCAGTTTGCCTTTTCCAAAGTTTTTACTGCTGCAAATCCGCAGACTGCAAGTTCATTATTCAGCGTGTTCTTCATAAAATTTTGCTCCTATTCCACCCATTACCTTAAAAAAGTCAGGGAAGCTAACTGCGCAAGATTCTGCGTCGTTTACGATAATTTTTTCTTTTTGTCCAAGCGCCAGTCCCATGCAGGCCAAGGCCATTGCAACCCGGTGGTCCTTGTAGCTTTCTACATTTGCTCCGTGCAGGGAGAATTCCGGGTTTGCAGAGCCGTCTGCTTTTATTGGGGAGTGTCCGTGGATAACAAAGTAGTCTTTGCCTTCTTCTGTAACTGCCCCAAGCTTTGCAAGTTCTTCATGAAGCACTTTTATGCGGTCTGTCTCTTTGCGGCGGCAAACGCTTATGTCTTCTATAAAAACCTTGCCTTCTGTAAAGCATGCTATTGCCGCTACCGCACAGATTGCATCGGGGTAGCCTGAAAGGTTTACGTGGAGTTCCTTGCCGGGAAGATTTTCTGTGGAAAGCCGTCCAATTCCGTCTGAGGATTTTTTTAATCCGCGAACACGAAGGGTCTTGGCTTCTTTATTCCACTCTATGTCTGCTCCAAGTGATTTTAGCACCTGAACAATTGCTTCGTCTCCCTGGGTTCCCGAACCGTCTATGTCTTTTATTGTGATGTCGCTGTTTGTGATGAGGGCTGCCACAAGTGGAAAGGCAACCGCTTCCCAGTCGCTTGGAATTGTTGTGTCAAAGGCCTTTATCTTTACGGGACCTTGCACTTCTATGTGTTTAAAGTCCGGGCTTATCTGAACTTTTGCGCCAACGCTTTCCAGCCACTTTTGGGTCATGGTAAGGTAGGGCGTTTCTTTTGGGTCGGTTAGTTCAATCTGTAGAGTTCCGCTTAGCCTTAGGGCTGCCATCATGAGGCCAGAAATGTATTGGCTGGAAACAGTTCCGCCTGTGGTGATTTTGTTCTTTGCAGAAATTGGGCCTTGTATTAAAAGTGGGCAGGTAGAGCTTCCCGGAACAGAGGTGCAAGCCTTGGCACCCAGCTGGTTAAGTGCATCTACAACGTGGTGGACGGGACGCTTTCTTATGCTTTCGTCTCCGGTAAAAATGCTCCATCCGCTGAAAGTTGCGGCTATTGGAGAGAGGAAGTAGAGCAGGGAGCCTGAATTTCCAACGTTTACAACATCGCTTGGCAGATGAAGTTTTTCTCCGGCGCCGTAAACAGTCCATGTCTTTGAAGGAGAGCCGTCGCTTGATTCGCCCAAGTTTGCGCTTGCTCCAATCAGGGGCAGGGCAGCGTATGTGCTAAGACAGTCTTCGCTTGGCAGGGGGTTTGAGATTTTGCAAACTCCGTCCGACATGGCTGCCAGAAGGAGGGCTCTTATTGTATGTGACTTTGAACCGGGGACGGAAATTTCTCCGCTGAGTTCAGATTTTTCTGTTGAAATTTTCATGCTGATAAAATAGCACAGAATGGTATTAAAAACAAGGCGCAAGTTTTTACACGTAGTTTTTCCAGCCGCATTGGTCTTGCAAATCAAGGATTTTTTGTGCCAAAATTTTTGTTGACAAATTTGTGCTAATGCATGATAAATAGAATATGTCCTACACACAGCCATTGCCACAGAATGTTTCTCTGCAGGTTTTTAACCGGGATTCTTTGATTTTTGAAAGTTCCGGTAAATGGTTGCATCCTTTGTTTGAACTTGAAGAATTTTTACAGACCTATGACGGTGAGCGTGACATGCTTTGCAGTCATGATTGTGCCGTTGGAAAAGCTGCCGCTGTTTTGACCATTCGGCTTGGAATAAAAAAAATCAATGCGGATCTTTTGAGCGAAAATGCGCTTAGATATATAAATCTTCATAACGCTCATGCTGCGGAAAGTGACCGCGTGGGGGTTGAGTATAGCCATCTTGTTCCCAAGCTGATGTGTGCCACAGAAAATCAGCTGGAAGAGCTTGACGATGATGACTATATGTATTTTCTTTTAAGGCAGAGGGCAAAACTTGTTCAGGGGGTTGACGTTAGTGTGCAAGACCTTGTTCATCCATTTGTTTGCAAGAAAAATCTTTCATTTGAACTTAAGGCGGGTTCCCATCTTATGGTGCTGGGCGAAAACGGTAGCGGAAAAACCACCCTGCTTAGGCTTATTTGTGGAATAGAAAAAAACTATGACGGAAAGATTCTTGTTGACGGAAAGAGCCCTGACAGTTTGCAAAAGTTTACGGTGGGGTATATTCCTCAGTTTACAGATGCTCCTTTTTTTAGCCTTTCCTGCCGGGAAGTGGTTGGGCTGGGGCTTGATTCAAAGGCTAAGAATAAAAATCAGCTTATAGAAAAAACGCTTTGCCGCCTGTCTTGCCAGCATCTTGCGGACAGAAGCTTTTCTTCTTTGAGCGGCGGTGAAAAACAAAAAGTCCATCTTGCGCGTTGCCTTGCCCAGAATGCAAAGCTTCTCCTTTTGGATGAACCTACCGCAAGCCTTGATGCTGAAAACAAAAAGATGGTGACGGATATCTTGCGCTCTTTAACGCTTTCTGAAATTCCAACAATAATTGTTGTGACTCATGACAAGGAACTTGCATCTTTGCGGGGTTGGGAAAAACTTGTGCTTGGGGGAATCTATGACTGAGTTTTTTGGGCGGATAAGTTTGCTCTTTTCCCTTGCGCCGGTGTTGCGGGGTTTTCTTGCCATGGTAATAAGCGGGGCCTGCTTTCCCCTTTGCGGAGTGATGGTGCTTCGCCTGAACTTGATTCCCCTCCGCTATATGCTGATGCACGGTGTGATTCTTGGTGGTGCGCTTAGCCTTGCCGTGAACCTTCCCCTTGTACCGCTTACGATTTTTGTAAACTTGCTAATGGTCTTAGGAATTGTCTTTCTTGGAAGGAATCAGGCCTTTGGATTCGGTTATGCAAGTGCGGCAGGAATGATTTTGAGCATGGCCTTTGCTTCCATAATAATGCATGTAAAGAATGTGCCTGCAAAAGACAGCCTTAGCCTTTTGTGGGGTAGCCCCTTTGCGCTAAAGCTCTATGACGTGCTTCTTCTTTTGGGAATTTCACTTTTGCTCCTGTTTTATCTTGTTATTAATTTTCACAACATACTTGCACTTTTCTTTAACAACGAAATTATGATCTATACTGGATGTTGCCATTTTTGCTTCCTCCTTCCTTAGATTTCCTTTCTCTTAGATTCCAGGATAGAGAAAGGTCCTTGAAGAACTCACTCTATTCACACTTATAAAAAT
>JAGCWT010000204.1 GCA_017961705.1 Treponema sp. | reverse complement strand
CTTGTTGACGATGATAAAGTCTGCCTCACGAACCTGAACAGACAGATTATTGCCACCCGCTCGACTGTTGGAAAATACAAGGTCGACGTGATGAAGGAGCGCATCCTGGACATTAATCCAGAGGCCGAAGTGAACGTTCACAAATGCTTTTATCTTCCTGAGACCCGCGACCAATTTGACTTTACGAAATATGGTTATGTCGTCGATGCCGTAGATACAGTCACCGCAAAAATCAACTTGATTATGCAGGCAAAGGAAGCCGGAACAAAAATCATCTGCAGCATGGGAGCAGGAAACAAAATGGACCCGACCCAGTTCAAGGTGGCGGATATTTCAGAGACTTCAGTCTGTCCGCTTGCCCGCGTAATGAGACAGGAATGTAAGAAACGCAAAATCAAGGACGTAAAAGTTGTTTATTCAACAGAAAAAGCCCTGCGCCCAATTGAAGACATGGCAATCAGCTGCCGGACGCACTGCATCTGCCCGCCGGGAACCAAACACAAATGCACGGAACGCCGAGACATTCCAGGAAGCAACGCATTCGTTCCGTCAGTAGCAGGCCTAATCATCGCAAGTGAAATCATAAAGGATTTGACCCAGGAAGCCACCGCAAGGGCAAGAGCTGCAATCGGATAAGAACGAGTTTACGCTGATTGTCTGGAATTGATTTACAATGAAAGGAGTAAAAGGCTATGACCAAAGTTTATTGTTATGACCGTTGTACCACATGCAAAAAGGCACTTGCCTGGCTTGAGGCAAATGGTGTGGACTACAAGAAAATCGACATCAAGGGCGAGCACCCGGACGAAAAGACTTTGCGTGCTCTGCATAAAAAATCCGGGCTACCGCTAAAAAAGTTTTTCAACACCAGCGGCATGCTTTACCGCGAGATGGAGCTTTCTGCAAAACTCCCGGCCATGAGCGAAGACGAGCAATTCAAGCTTTTGGCAAGTGACGGCATGCTGGTAAAAAGACCCCTGCTTGTAACCGACGATGCAGTCTGCACAGGATTTAAAGAAGAGGAATGGAAAGTGGCTCTAAAAATGTAAGGGGGCATTTTGAGCTTTTAGTGCTGAGCCTTTTGCAAAATAAGCCTAGCCCCGAAGGGACAGTCCGGATAGAGAGCTGCTCCAGAAAGAAATTAAAAAGAAAAAACTTTACACCGATGGAATTTGGTATTATTCTTGAATTATATAGAAGATTTTATTTAACCTTAAAAACCAGGATGTAGAGATGAAAAGTCTTAAGAATTACGACCCGACCGCCATAATCACGCCCTACAAGGGAAAGCTTTATTCAGGTGAATGGCCTACGCTGCCAGAGCTTTTTAAGATAAGTCTTGACCGCGTGCCAAATAATGCCTGTTTTACGGATTTTGAAGGTCCAGGTGGAGCAAGGAACGCCCTTACCTACTCCCAGGTTGTGCAAAAGATTCAGGGCTTGGCAGACTGGCTTTCTGTGAACGGTGTAAAAAGGGGAGACAGGGTTGCCGTTACTGGAAAAAATTCTCCCGAATGGGCTGTGGTTTATTTTGCTGCCCTTTTTGCGGGTGCCACTATTTGCCCGCTGGATTTTGCCCTTCACAACGAGGAGCAGGAAAATCTTTTGGCCACAGCAAAGCCAAAGTTTCTTTTTGTTGACGAAGAAAAATACGACTATTACGCAAATAAGGAAAATGATTTTAAGGTTTATTCGCTAAGCCCCAAATTCAAGGACAAGTACGCCTACAATCTTACCACGGACAAAAAGCCGGAGATTGAAATGCCAAAGCTTGAGGATACTGCCGCCATTCTTTTTACGAGCGGAACTACCGGAAAGCCAAAGGGGGTTATGCTTAGCCACAAGAACCTTGTTAGCGATGCCTTTATTGCCCAGCGCAACATGATTATTACAAAAGACGACGTTTTCTATGCGCTTTTGCCGGTTCACCATGCCTACACAATGCTTGCCGTCTTAATAGAAACGATTGCCGTTGGCGCAGAATGTGTTTTTGGCAAGAGCATGGCTGTTAGCCGTCTGATGAAGGAGCTTAAGGAAGGCCACATAACAATGCTTTTGGGTGTTCCCCTTCTATTCAACAAGCTGGCTGCGGGAATTATCAAGGGAATCAAGGAAAAGGGTGCCTTTGTCTACGGAATAATGAGCTTCTTGATGAACATTTCCTACCTTATAAGGAAGGTTTTTGGAGTTAACCCGGGCAAGAAGATGTTCAAGAGCGTGCTTAAAAAGGCAAACATCTATTCACTGCGAATTGCAATATGCGGTGGCGGCCCACTTGCAAAGAGCGTCTTTAAGTTCTTTAATTCCATGGGCATAAATTTTGTTCAGGGCTATGGGCTTACGGAAACCTCTCCAATTCTTACGCTGAACCCAATCGAGCACTTTAAGATCCAGAGCGTTGGTTCTTATTTTGTTGGCCACATGGAGATGAAGATTCTTAACCCCAACAAGGACGGTGTTGGAGAAATTGCGGTTAAGGGACCAATGGTCATGCAGGGCTACTACCAGATGCCAGAGGAAACTGCCAAGATGTTTACGGAAGACGGTTTCTTTAAGACAGGAGACCTTGGCTGGCTGGACAAGGAAAACTACCTTATGCTTTCTGGCCGCGTAAAAAACATGATTGTTACCTCCGGCGGAAAGAACGTCTACCCGGAAGAGATAGAAGACATGTTCCAGCTGGAGACGGAGATTTCGCAGATTACGGTTCAGGGATATATTGCAGAAGGCTCGGATGTGTCGGAAGAGCTTGAGGCTTTGGTTTATCCCGATGACTCTCTCTTTGCACGGCTGGGGGTTGCCCGCGAGGACAAGATGAGCGACAACGTTGTAAAGGCAGAGGTTCAGGAGATTGTAAACAAAATAAACCGCAAGCTTTTGCCTTACCAGAGGATTACCCGGCTTACGATTCTGGAAAAACCACTCGAGATGACGACCACGCTCAAGGTAAAGAGGAACTACAAGAAGTAGAATAAGAAGCAGGAAAATTTTCTTCTTAATTTGGACGGCATTTTTATTTTTACTGTGTCCGGCACTACGTGTCCGTCCAAACTCCTTGGTATTTTTACCCTAATACTCAAACAAACAGCGCCATGGAGGGCGCGTCATTTTCTTAGCAAAGGAGCTGGTGAGTTTTCGTAAGGAAACTCACGGGTAAAAATGCCAAGGAGGGCGTTTTTACCCGCTTTCCAGGGTTTCGCTTTCGCTCCATTGCCGGGGTTCGACTGCGCTCACCCAACGGCAACCGCCTGCGGCGGCCCTTTCAATCGGGCGTAAGTTACAACGCAGTTCCCCGCTCAGCTTGCATGCCAAAAAGCTAAAAGGGCAAAAATTCTTGCAGAAAACAAAAAAACAAATTATACTATAAGTATACTTTGTGAGGGAGAAATTCGTGCGCAGCCTTTTGCTCTCAATTCAATATGCAAGCATAGTCGGATTGTTTGTAGAGTCTTGGATTATTTTCCGCAGATTAAAACACGCTCCCCTTTCCTATCTTTTTTTAAGCTGCCTTGCAATCCTTGTAAACAATATTGGCTACCTTTTCCAATTGCTTTCCACAACGGAAGAAGCCTACGTTACAGCCCTCAGGTTTTCCTACGCAGGACGCATATGGATTACGATTTTTCTTTTTATGTTTACGATTGAACTCTGCAAGGTAAAGTTTCCCAAGTTCATAAAAAATTTTTTTGTAATTACCCACATTTTAATTTACCTTTCCATCATCACGATTACAAAGCATAACCTTTACTACACATGGACAGAATTTTCTACGGACAAGATTTTTCCACGGCTGCTTCACGGCAACGGAATTGTCCACCATATTTTTATGGCGCTTCAGTTCTTTTACATTGCAATGGGCTTTACCTGGCTTTTTAGGGCTTGGCGCAAGGCAAACAACCGCACTAGAAAAAAACGGCTCATGTCTGTGATAATTTCTTTTTTTATTGAATTCCTTTTCTTTATTATCCACCAGATAAAGCTGATTGAGCTGGCAAGGGTTTATGACATAACGGTTTTTGGCTACGTAATAGGCATAGTGGTTATGTTCGTGGCGTTTTTTAGGTACGACCTTCTTGGAACAAAGGAAATTGCCCGCGATTTTATTATAGACCACCTTTCGGAAGGAATAATCGCTGTAGACACAAACGACAACATTCAATACTGCAACAAGACTGCAACAGAAATATTTCCCGGTATAGAAAGCGATTCTGCAAACCTGATTCAAAAAATCAAGGATGCGGTTCTGGACAAGGGCGTTATTAGCATAAAAGACAGGGTTTACAGCGCAGAAGAGAATGCCCTGCTTAGGGACAAGAAAAACTTTGGAAAGCTGTACGTTTTGTTTGACACAACGGAGCAATACGAACACCTTAAGAAGGAAAAATACAATCTGCAAAAGGAACTTAGGATAGACCCCATGACGGGGCTTTACAACCGCAAGGGCATGGAATATTTTTCCGACATTCTTTACAAGGAAGCGCTGCAAAAGGGCAAGTCTCTTTTTGTATGCATCTGCGACATGGACGGCCTTAAGTTTATAAACGACAATTTTGGGCACGAAGAGGGCGACAGGGCCATAAAGAATCTTTCGCAAATCATAACAGAGGCAGCGGACAAGGAAGACATGGCTTTTAGAATTGGCGGTGATGAATTTTTGATTCTGGGGCTAAAAGACGGAGCTACCACGGCTGCGGACGAATTTAGCGCAAGGGCAGAAAAAATCATTGCTGAATGGAACCAAAAACTAAAGCTTCCCTACAAGATTGGCATGAGCTACGGCCCCATTCTAAAAAAAGTTGACGGTGCGGCAAACGAATTTTCCGACCTGCTTAGGAAATCGGACACGGCGATGTACCAAATGAAGAAGCAAAGTGGTATGTATAGGCGGTAAGCCAAAGCGGCAGAATTAAAGGGGACTGGTGCTGGCACATTCGCTTGCACTAGAAATTTAGGCTAAGGCCAGCATAAACTTTGAACACATCCGTAGCAGACTTCATATCCACATCTTCGTCATGACCGTTTATTTCCATTGTTGCTTCATCGCCTATCAGGTGAGACCAAGCGAAGCCTAAAACCGGACTAAACAAATGATTGGAAAAGAATTTTACCTGAAGGTCTGCCCCGCATCCAATGCCGTCCCAACTAAAATCTATATCTTCTGTGCCGTCAACAGACAAAGCTCCTATACCCAGCACAGGACCAAAAGCAAGGTTTATGTCTATGTCATAATTAATGTGAAAGCCTACAGCGGGGGCAAAAAGAAAGGTAAGAGACATACTGCCTTCCTCTGCACAGTCAACGCCAAGATCTACGCTTTCCATAAAGCCAAAAAAGAAAAAATCCGTAACGCACCAGAAGTTGTGGTTCTCTAAGCCAACTATAAAATTATTCGAAGCCTTTTTATATTCACCATTGTCAAGGGAAGCAGAAAAATACGAATACCCGGCAGTTAGCTGAACGTCCCCCTCGTAGCTTAAGTTCTCGTACCATGACTTAGCATAGGCTGTTCCCGATGCAAACAAAAATGCAAGGCAAAAAGCAAGGGCACATATTTTTCTCATTGGTTGCCACCTCAAAACAAACGGTAAAATTGCATGGCTTGCACTAGAAATTTAAGCTAACTCCAGCATAGGCTCTAAACACATTTGTTGTAGTGTCTACGGCAAAGTCGTAGCTGTGTTCGCTTATGGTAAGGGTTAGTTCGTCACTTGAAAAATGAAGCCAGGAAAAACCGATGACGGGGCTTACAAATTTGGATGCCAGGAATTTTACCTGAAGGTCTGTGCCGCCGCCAAAGCCAACCCAGTCAACAGCAGAGTCTTCTTCCCCGGAAAAACTTGCTCCGCCAACAACAAAACCAGCGCCAAGAATTACGCTAATGTTTTGGGTAATGTTGAATCCCAGTGAGGGGCCACAAAGCACGCCTATTTCAAAGCAAAATACATCTTCATCACCGGTTAAGTCTCCAAAGCTAAAGTCCAGCTTTTCCATAAAGCCTACGGAAATTAGGTCAGTAATGCTCCAGAGGTTGTGGTTTGTAAACCCAAGCGAAAAATTATCAGAGCTTTCGCTATTGTCTACTTTTCTGTCGTCTCTGGAAACAGAAAGATGCGCATAGCCTGTGTTAAACTGCAAGTCTCCGTCATACTCCGCATAGGCCAGGCCGGAGCTTAATAAAATTGCAAGGCAAAAAACTGAAAATAATCTTTTCATAAGCTATACTACCTCAAAAAATAAGTTTTCATGACGCCCTTACCCTTTATTTCCATTACCACAGGTTCTGTGTAGGCTATGAACCTCTTTGTAAGAGTCATCGTACTTTCCGAAACATGAATTCTGGATGGTACTCCAGAACTTTCCATTCGGCTTGCAACATTCACCGTGTCTCCCCAAATGTCGTAAACGAATTTTGTCTTTCCAATAACATCTGCAATAAGGTTTCCGCTGTTGATTCCTATCCTCATGAAGAGCTTAACGTTGCTAACAGCATTAAAGTCTTCTATGTCCTTAAGCATTCCCCTTGCAAACCTGATGAGCAAGAGTGCATTCTTTTCTGCGGGTTCTTTTCCAAAAAGCCCGGCTGCGGCCATATAAGAGTCGCCGATGGTCTTAATCTTTTCTATTCCTTCGCGCTTGGCACGTTCGTCAATGCGGGAATAAAGCGAATTTAGTGCGCCAACAACGGTATCTGCATCAAGGGTGCTTGTTATTTTTGTAAAGCCAACAATGTCTGCAAAAAGAACGGAAGCATTTTCTATCTTGTCTGCAATTTTTGCATTCTTGTCCATAGCAAGGCGTTTTGCCACTTCTTCTGGAAGTATGTTCAAAAGCAGCTCTTCTGAACGGTTCTTTTCTTCCTGAAGTTCCTTTGTGCGCTCCTCTACCGTGTCTTCCAGCCTTCGGTTTTCTTCCTCAATGCGGATAATCTTTCCTTCAACAAAAGAGATTGTAATTGAAACAATAAAAATAACCGAAAGCACACCCAATGCAATGTCAAATAAAATGTATGACAGGGGTTTTAGAACGCTATCATAGGAGAAAACAATTTTTGACTCCAAGGGGTTATATCCTGCGGGAGAGTACATGATGCAGCCAAAGCCAAGGTTTCTTAGCGGAGAAACTTGGTAATAATTAGCCCCGTGAATGTTTTCGGCATCTTTGTCCTGAGGCTTCCTAACATACATCACTTTTTCTGCAATAGAGAAAGATCCGTTCCAAGGGCCAGGATCGATTGAACAGTCCTCTGCAACATCTATGGAAACTTTCCAGTCGGTAATGATTGTTGCCTTCATGTTGTTATAGATTATTCCGTTGTACTGGGCTCCAACCCTGCTGTAGTCATCGTTATCGACCCATACTTTTTCTGCATCGCGCAAGAATGTAACGCAGACAGATTTTGACCTGTCGTTTTCCTGGTAGGGCTCTTCTATAATAATGCTTCGTTCCGGAATGCTTATTCCTGTAATGGAAACGATTATAAGAACCAAAAGAAGTCCACCCGAAACTGCACAGATAACCTGCCACAAGTGGTTTCTTGCAATCCTCTTCTTCATTTCCGGGATTGTAAATTCTTGCTTGTAGTCTGGGCTTAGGCGGCCACCGTTTCTCTTGTCCGAATAAAATTCAAGTTCCATGAGTTTTATTGAGGAATAAAAAAGATGCAGGGCGCCAATTCCGTAGCCAAGGTTTATCCAGGAAATTCCGTAGAAAAACAAAGCAAAAACTATACCGGCAAGTGGAAAGACGGAATAAATAAAAAGGGAAACAAAAATATTTTTCTTTAGGAATTTTTTATACTGAAAGAGCATTACCACAGTGATAAGCCCTGGCAAAAGCCCCAGAGTAATGCTCAAAGGGAAGAGCGCATTCCTGTGATAGAAATTTTCTTCGTTAAAGTAGTAAAAGATTTTTGTATAGAGGTTTGCTATGGTAAAGCCAAGCCCAACAATACAAATAAAAAAGACAACATAAAGATGAACCGGGATTCCTCTTTTTACAGACGTGCGGGGATAGCAAAGGAACTTAAAATTTAGAATGTCGGACCTGATGAATTCCACGCAATAAAGGCAGTAGAAGAAAGCTACTGCGTAATTAAGGGAAAAAACCATAAAGTTGCAGACTCTGACCATATAGTAACCAGTCTGGCTGCCGTTTCCCCTAAAGATATATGCCAAGGCATCAAAAACAAGGAGTAAGCCCGTAATGATTTGCAAAATAATCAGCGTTCTGCGGCTATTGTGCCTAAGTTTATGCCCGGAAACTAAAAAGACTCCGGTCTGTAGGCAAAAGAAGCCCAGCCCAAAAAGGATTATGATGCTAATAAGTTTTACAGTGTCGCTCATATATATATAAATTGTATTTTATATAGTAAGGTTTGTCTATAAAAAAATTAATTAGTGTTTACTGAAAAACTCTTTTCAAGGGAGTACCCTTGGACCCCAAACTTAAGGGGAGCAACTTTTTTAACGTTAAAAAAGTTGCCTACTCCGAAGCGAGGTTTTTCCCTCCCCTTAACCCCTCCCTTTCCCGGCACGGCTTAGGGCTAACGCCCTAAGAACCCAGTTTATTTTATTCTAGAGACAAGCTTAAGGTTTTTGGGGTGTTCAGCATTTTCCACGGTGTATGGGCTCTAATTTTCTCTTATGTAAAGCAGTTGGAAATCAGATTTGGGCGCAACGAGAAAGCAAAATCTGATTTCCTTACGGCATATTGACTAAAGACGTTTTTTCTGCTATATTTTTTTCACTTTTAATGGGCCATTAGCTCAGTTGGTTAGAGCAGGGGACTCATAATCCCTTGGTCCTAGGTTCAAGTCCTAGACGGCCCATGCTTTAAGGATTTACAATTTTTGGTTGTAAATCCTTTTTTTTATGCCCAAAGCAGTAAAAGCTAGGCAAATCCCGCAGCAAAACCAAGCCTAGCCGCGATTGGAGGGGGCCGCAAGGCGTGCGGAGCACCGCGCCCGGTTAGGGGGCAAGCCCCGGAAAGCGCGTAAAAAATGGCCTCCCCGAAGGGGCAGTAAAACCAGAAATATGCTCCAAAAAAATAAAAAAATATAATATAATAAGACCATGAAGTTTAAGGAATTTTTTGTAAAGCATCACGCTATTTTTTACGGCTTTATTTGTCTTATAGCCAACATTCTTGCTGTTATTTCCACAAATCTGACAAGCTTCCCCATGCCGGACACCACTCCCCTGCGCGAATGGATTGAATTTATGCACAGCCACAGTGCCCTCGTCCTTGCAATAGCCATAAGCTGCTACTCGCTGCCCACTATTCTCTGCATTTTGTACGGTTCAAAAGCAGTAAAATTTAAGCAAAAGCCAAAGGAATACACGGAAGTTTTGGTTCACATGCCAATCGCATATTCATTGCGGGGAACCACCGGCTGGATTTCCAACGCCATCTGCGAAGTTGTTATTCTGCTCTACCTAAAGATTACGGCAAACATGGACATTGCATTCATCCTGATTTCGTCATTTACGTCTTACATCTTCCTGACAATTCTTACTTTTACGCTCTCTTTCTTTTCACTTGAGACGCTGAACAGGAATGTTGTTTTGCCAGCGCTCTACCCCCAGGGAAACATTTCCACGGTAAACCGGGCTTCCCTGTCTTCGCTAAAAAACATGTTCCTATTCTACTTTTTTTCTGCAGCGGTATTTCCGACCGCCTACCTTGGCATAAGGCTCTTTTTTACCAAGAGATACAACGTAGAGATTCCAAACTACCTTGATTTTGTTTTTACCCTGCTTCTCCTGCTGATTGGGCTTGTTCTTACATTTTTGATAGCTTACTTTTTCCAGAGGCCGCTTAAAAAACTTACTGAATCCGCCAACGAGATTTCCAAGGGCAACTACGACGTGGCAACAAAAATCTGTTCGAATGACGAGATGGGCATTCTTGGCGACAGTTTTAACGCTATGGCAAAATCGCTAAAGGAAAAGGAATTTATGCGGGATACATTCGGGAAGATTGTTACTCCACAGGTTCGCGACTATCTTTTGAGCGGAAACGCAAGCCTGGGCGGGCAGAATCTTGACGTTACGGTTATGTTCTGCGACATACGTGGTTTTACGACTCTTTCTGAGCACATGAGGCCGGAGGAAGTTGTTTCTTTGCTCAACAGCTATTTTACCGGCCTTGAAAAATGCATTGCAAGTCACGGCGGGGTAATCAACAAATACATTGGCGATGCAGTTATGGCACTTTTTGGGGCGCCAGTTCCATCTTCCACCCATGCCATGGATGCTTACCTTGCGGCTTTGGACATGAGGAAGTCCCTTGTGGAGATGAACAAAGGATTTGTGCAAAAAGGCATGCCGGAGATTCAATTTGGGATAGGTTTGCATTCTGGGCCGGTTTTGGCAGGGAATATTGGGGCTTCAAGCAGGATGGAATACACTGTTATTGGAGACACTGTAAACACGGCAAGCAGGATAGAGGGCTTGTGCAAGAACTACAAGACGGACCTTCTTATTTCCCAAAGCACGGCGCTTCTTATTGACAAGGAAGAGGGGGCAAACGGGCTAACCTTTGTTGCAGAGTCTGAAATACGCGGGCGCAAGGAAAAGGTAAGGCTGTACACAAAATAGGCCGGTGTCTTGCAGGAAAAACTCTTGCAGTAAAAACTCTTGCGGTAAAAAGTAAAGAAGAAAACAAATATTTTTTGAATATATTCCATAGCGTGTTATAATCTATTTTATGGAAACTACTACAGAACACAAATGCCCTGCGTGCGGAGCCCCTCTGCACTTTGATCCAAATTCCCAGCTTTTGGTCTGTGACTACTGTGGAAACAAATTTTCAATCGAGCAAGTTGAAGAAGCAGAAGCTAAAGAAGCAGAAGCATCTGCGGAACCACAAGAAAGCGAAGAATCAACTGCTTCCGAAAAGTCCTTTGACTGGGGAGACTACAAGGCAAATCTTTCCGGCGAAAAGCTTGAAGGAACGAAAGTATTCGAATGCAAGTCATGCGGTGCATCCATAGAAACAGACGCTACCACCATGGCTCTGACCTGCCCCTACTGCCACAACAACACCGTCTTGAACGAAGTTGCAACGGGCGGCCTAAAACCAAACAAGATAATCCCCTTCAAATTCACCAAGGACAAGCTACCGGGCATATTGCGCTCATTCTACTGGCAAAAGAAGCTTCTTCCACGCAACTTCTTTACCGCAAACAAAGTAGGAGACCCAATAGGCGTATACGTTCCCTTCTGGCTCTTTGACACAAAGATTTCTGGCGACACACAATTCTCCGCAAAAAAAACGCGCAGCTACACCCAAGGAGACTACCGCTACCACGAAACAAAGCATTATGCCATAAGCAGAGCCGGCAGCCTAAGCTTTAAGCAGGTTCCTGTAGACGCAAGCCAAAAAATGGACGACGAGCTTATGGATTCGCTTGAACCATTCAACTATTCAGAGCTTACGGACTTTGACAACCGCTACCTTGCAGGATATTGCGCAGACCGCTTTGACCGCTCACCAGACGAAGAGCTTCCCCGCGCGCAAGACCGAATGACAAGGACAGCGGAAAAACATTTCTCTGCTACAATTTCAGGCTATTCAGACGTAAAACCTTCAAAAAGCAACTACAGCACGGAAAACCCCAGCGTAATATATGCAATGGTTCCAGTCTACCTGTTTGAATGCAAGTACGGCGGCAAAAATTACCAGTATGCGGTAAACGGACAGACGGGAAAGATTGTTGGCGAACTTCCGCTCGACAAGAAAAAGGAAAGGTTCTGGTACTGGTTCACGTTCCTTCTGACTGGCGGACTAACAGCCTTGGTCATGCTTCTGCTTCAGATTATTTTCTAAGGGGTAAGGTAACAAAATGAAAGTAACAAATAGATTTTTGCACAAGATAACACTTTTTCTTTTAACCGCACTATTGGCGGCAGTTCCTTCCGCAAACACATATGCAGAAGATGCAGGTGAATCTGGCAACAGCGGAACCAGCAGCACGGAAGGAAGCCCCAAGAAGATGTACAAAACCGGCGTCTACCGCATAAACGACTGGGGCGAAGTTTTTAAGGCAGAAGAAAAAGACCAGCTGGACGACCTTGTCTGCGAACAGATGGAAGAATGCCACCTGGACTTTCCAATCATATTAAAAGCAACAGGAAGTAAAAGCTCAGAAGAATACACAGACACCTTTTACGCCCACAACGGTCTGGGTTGGGGAGACGGAAAAGACGGAGTAATGCTTGTTCTTTACACGGACAAGGAAGAAGTATTTGCCAAAGGCTACGGATTTGGACACTGGTTCCTCAACAAAGAGCTTAACCAAAAAATCTGCACAAAGCTTTCTCTTATGCAAAAAGAAAAACGCTCCTGGTCAGAAATAGTAACCGCCTACGTAAACTTAATAAAAGAAAGGAATCAGGAAATAAAGGAATCCGGCAAACCCGCATGGTACCCCAAGGACCTGGAAACCTTTAAAGACTTCCACGATCCAGATGCACCCCGCTTGGTAGACCTTGCAGACATCTTTACGCTGGAAGAAGAAGAGCAGATGCTTTCCATAATAAAGTCAATCCAAAAAGACTCCGGCAAAGACATAGTTGTTTATACGGACGTTACCACATACGGACTTTCGCGCAGAACCTTTGCGGCAGACATAAACGAACTGGCAGGCTACGGATTCGGCGACGACTTTTCGGGAACGGTTCTTTTTATCTGCATGGAACAAGGCAACCGCGGCTGGTGGACTGACGCAACAGGCGAATGTCAGGAAATATATTCGGAATACGTAATAAACGTTCTGGACGATGCCCTTGAACCCTACATGGTCGGTGGAAAGTACGGCGAAGGGGTAATAGACTACCTAAAAAACGTAAAAAACCTCTACAAGGTTCCAGAATGGTACCCTTCAGACAAGGCAGCATTCAAGCCCTTCCACAACGAAAGCGCAAACCGCATTGCAGACTACGCAAACCTCTTTGACGACGCAACAAAAGAAAAACTCCAGGACGCAATAAAGCGCATCCAGGATGAATATGGCATGGACGTGGCAATCTACACCGACAGCGAAAGCTACTGGAGAGACGAAGACACTCTTGCAAAAGAATTCTACAAATACAATGGCTATGGATTCGGCGATGAATACACAGGCTCAGCTCTTTTTATATGCACAGAAAGAGGCAGCAGCAGCTTTGGCCTTTATGCAGAGGGAAAATGCAAGGAAATCTATACGGACTACGAAGTAAACAAGATGTCCGAAAAACTCAGGCGCCTCATCTCCTCGGAATCCTACGGTGATGCAGCAAGAGAATACCTGGACATGGTCTACGAGCTTTACAAATTCCCGGACTGGTACCCAAGCGACAGTTCAAATTTTGTGCGTTTCAAGGCCCAGAACAAAAAGTACGTGGTTGACCAGACGGAGCTGTTCAGCGAAGAAGAAAAAGCGAAGCTTGAACAAAAGGCCCTTGAGCTTTCAAACAAAATCGGCGCAGACGTGCTAATCATTACCGCAGAAAATACAATCCGCGGTGGATCGGCAGAAGACTTCGCAAAAGATTTCTACCGCTACAATGGCTACGGTCAGGGGGACGAAAACGACGCACTTATCTTCTGCATAATCAGAGACGGATACAGGATGCGTTGGGCTCTTGTAACAGGCGATGCCAAAAGAAAATGCTACAGCGAAAGAAACATGGACCACATGAACGAATACATAGATGATGCCATGGAAGATTACAACGGCCACCTTGCAACCTCAAGGTTCCTGACCAATGCTTGGCTAATGTACAGGCTGGGCTTTACCCTTCCAAAACTAAGGCTCTTCTGGCCAATCCTCCTGGGCCTTATTTTGGGTCTTATCGTTGCAGGCAAATACCGAAAGCGCCTTAACCGCGGAATGGTTACCATACAAAAAGCCATAGACGCTGAACCCTATTTCGTGCCAAACAGCTTTGTGCTTTCTGATTCATCCGAAGTTCTTACAAATACAAGTACAACTAAGGAAAGAATCATATCAAGCAGCACCAGGAGTGGCGGTGGCGGAGGACGATCTTCCTATTCATCAGGCTACCATTCTTCAAGGGGAAGCAGCGGAAGAAGCCATTCTGGTGGCGGAAGAAGCTTTTAGTTCCTAATATTACCCTGGGCGGTCCGGCAACAAGTTGCCGTCGCTACGTCCGGGGTTCCGGCTCCCGCCTCCATTGCTCCACTCCGTTCCGCAACCCGCCTGCGGCGGGCCCCTCCCATCGCTACCGCAGTCTTTTTTTCCTGGTAGTGGCCCCTAGAAGTAATTTCCGCTTCTTTTCTTAGATTAAACTTGAAATTTAGAGAGACATTTGCGATAATAAGTATAGCGGAGGTAACTGCCATGAAAAAACTACAGTTTTACCCCCACATACGGGGAGGCATTTGCTTTTCAACCCTTCTTGCAGCAACGCTAATTTTTATCTTCTCTGGATGCAAAAATCCTTCCTCCGAATCTTGGGAAGAACCTGTCCGTGACTACTTTGACAAATACACAAACACAGCTGCCATAGAAAAACACGAGATAGATTCTGAAATCACAAAAGACAAATTTGGAACAACCTGCATCCCAAGCGACGGTGACCAAACCGTAACCTTCTACCTTAGAAACCCTCGCAACTATACCCTGGACATGACCTTTAACGGCCCGGGAGGCTGTGTAGGACCAATACAAGACACGGAAGACAAAAGCGTTGTCCGCATTACCTACCCACAAAGCGTCCTTTTTGCAAACGAAGCAGGAGGCTCCATTGGCGGCACAATCACCGTCAAAGAACACGAAACCCAGAGAGAATTTGACCCTTATTCATTTAGCTTAAAATGCAACACTCCGCCACCTTCCGTAGCAGGACAGGCAGTGCTTGTTTCTCCATCCAATAGCCAAAATTACTTTGTATGCTTTTACCTTCCAACAACAGAACTTAGCGAACTAAGCCATAGCCCAGACACCCACTCCATTATTATAGAAGGCCCCAACGGACAAACCTTTGGTCCCGGAACAGTAACAGAGCTAACAGCCCTATCCCAAAGCCGCCCCTCTGACTTAGCTCAGCTTACGGCAGGAGGCTCATTTTCTGGCTCAGCTTCCGGCTACACGGCTTTTTACTACGACACAGAACGAACAATGGTAGAAGGCGAAAACCTTTCGTGGAACATATATTTGCGGGACAGCGGCGGACTTACCTCGCGAAAAATGACGGCTTCTACAATCGTAAGACCAGCCAACATGACCGTAAGCGGAGAAACCTTGCTTACCACAAATGATGGAGAAACCACAGCAATTTTAACCGCAAGTGTTGATGACGGAACAGTTAGCACTTGGGCATGGCAAAGCGACAATGCCGATATTGTTACCGTTACCCCAACAAACAACCGTACAACAACTATAACAGCCGTTGCCGGTGGAGAGACAACAATCAACGTCACTGCAAAACTTACCGACGGAAGAATTGTTACAGTCACCAAGACCATCCGCGTACTTGACATTAATATTGACGCATCTTCACCGCACGACTTTATCAAAGGGCAGGCAGATGTAGCCCTTAGCACAACAAAACCAGACTTTGCAACCCTTAGCTGCCAAAGTGGCGATGAAGGAATTGCAACCGTAAACGCCAGCGGTCAAGTAACAGCAGTCGCAAAAGGCAGCACAACAATTACTGCAAGTGCAAGCTACGGTGGGAAGACTGTAAGCAAGACCCACACCATCTACGTACACGAAGTTACAATCTCCGGTGAAAACGAAATTTTTGTAAACGGTTCAACACTTTCGCTTACAGCAAACGTTGATTCTCCAGAAGGTAGTGGCACGCTTTCTGGTATATCCTATTCGTGGACTTCTTCTGACATAGAAAAGGCAACCATAGATACAACCGGTACGGTAACCGCTGTCGCCGGTGGTTCTACAACAATTACATTAAATGTTACCCACAACTCCCAGACAACAACGGTTGCAACACAAAATATAAAGGTCTACCAACTTTCAATAAGCGGAGGTACACTCTACCAAAAGACAAGTGGTACATACACGTTATATGCTTCCCTAAAGAGTGGCATTACACCATATTCCGGAACAGACATAACTTATTCTTGGACTTCCAGTATAGGAGCTACTGCAACAATAAACAGCACAACAGGGGTAATGTCTACTGTAAGTGGTGGTTCAACAGTAATAACTCTTTATGCAAAGAGGGGAAGCACAACAGTTGCTTACACAACAAAGAAAATTTACGTAGTAGCAGTAAGCGGACTCACTACATTCGTCAAGGGAGAAGAGCCACGTGCGCTCACAGCAACACCTGCAAGCATAGAAGGATGTACATTCAGTTGGGCAATCGCACCAAATAACACGTCCGCTTCGGCAAATGCAAGTAACTGAAAAATCACGTCAACGAGAAAAGGTTCTAAAAAAGTTCGCCTAACCGTACAACGAAATTCATCGGATTATATAAATATAGATACTACTATAAATATATCAGAACTAATAATCACTGGTCTTTCAAGCGATAGTTTAACGCTTGCCGTCGGTGAAACAATGCAATACAACTATCACTATGACCCAGCAATTGCAGGTTCTCGTACTATAAAATCTCTAGATACTTCAAAGGTAAGCATCCCTAGTTGGACTACCAGTTATATACAAATCGGAGCGGTTGCTGCTGGAAGTACTGACATTCAACTGGAAGAAACCATAAGCGGAACCAAAATCACAAAAAAAATGCTCACCGTAACGGTAATAGACGCCCGCAATGTTTCCGTAACCAACTTAAGCACATATCTTTCTGGACTTGCCGAAAATGACGAAGCTCATCCGTACAAAATAAATGTTACAGGTCTTACAACATCCAACCTTAATACACTTAAATCAGCACTTACAAGCTCTCTCAAATATGTTGACCTTTCAAGCACAACGCTTCCGAATAGCATTCCTTCTTCACAGGATAAACTTTTTTACAACTGTTCGCGTCTTGTAGCTGCACCTCCAATACCTAGCGATGTTACCAGCATGAGAGCTTGGTTCTTCGGCTGTCAAAGCTTGAAGACCGCACCCACCATACCTAATGGTGTTACCGATTTATGGTCTGCATTTGAATATTGCAGTAGTCTAAAAGTAGCACCTGCAATTCCAAACTCAGTAACAAGCATGAATGCCTGTTTCTTGGGTTGTGGCAAACTAGAAACACCACCTTCATCTATTCCAACTAACTCAAGCCTTACAGAACTTTGCTCCGTATTTTCTGGTTGCATAAAATTGGAGAATGTACCACAAATTCCAGCAAATATCACAGATTTGAGTTGCTGTTTTCAAAACTGTACTTCGCTTACAGGAACGGTAACAATCAAGGGATCGATAACATCCAATCTTAAATGGGATAGAACCTTTGATGGTTGTTCTGGTATTACCGTCAAGGTTAAAAATGATACAACAAAGACAGCCGTAACATCCGGTAACGCTTTTCCGGCTAGTGGAGTTGTTGTTCAGGTGGACTCTAGCCTGTAAAACAACGTCACTTTGATTGTATAACGTCACCCTGAACTGCTACGCCACATTCACACGCACTTGCTATGAATGTGGATTCAGGGTCTGTGTCAGCTTTCATTTCCATAATAGCGGGACAATTTAGAAATTATTGTATCTTCAAAATTTCTGCGGCCATCTATAATTGTATGAACAATCACTTTTCTACCAGATATTTCATATACAATTCTGTAATATCCCTGAATTAGTTCTCTATACTGTAAAATACCCTGCTTTTCCAATTCGGGTACAATTCTGCCTCTTTTTGGATGTTCTTGCAAAGACATTATATTTTCTTCAAACTCTGAAATTGTCTTTTCGACATAATTCTGTGACAAAGAAAAATAATATTCTACAATTTCATTTATATCGTCTTCTGCGAATTGTGAAACTATAACTTCTGTTATTTCATTTTTCACAGTTATATTTCCTTCTTAAGTTTGAAAATACTTCTGATGCTGATTTGTATTTTCCTTTTTTTACATCTCGTTCAGAAAACTGTATGATTTTTAATAGATTGAAGGCATTTTTCATTTCTTGATATGACTCTACATCCATTAGGACGGCCCGTGATTCTCCATTTTGGGTAATTACAAGAGGTTCCTTTCTTTCATTAACAAAATTCATCATATCTGCGGCATTTGTTTTGATGTAAGAAATTGGTTTAATACATTCCTGAGCATTCGTAATCATAATACCCTCCAGTCTTTTTATAGTATCATATTCAGACTGAAAAAGCAATTGTTTGCTCGCGTCCACCGTCACTTTGATTGTATAACGTCACCCTGAACTGCTACGCCACATTCACACGCACTTGCTATGAATGTGGATTCAGGGTCTGTACTGGCTTTGCAGAATTAGTAGGCGTTGGTCGAAAGCTACGCTTTTGTACCGAGTTACTTCGTAACTCGCGGATTTATTTGCTAACACCAGCAAACCTTAGGGCGTTGCGGGGATTTGCAAAGAGATTTCCCCGCAGAGGGGGTAGCGGAAAAGGCAACAAAGCGGAGCAAGAGACGGAAGCGGCTTGTCCGCTTACGGCGCTTGAGTAGCGACTTGCCTTTGTAGCGAGGGGGAGACCTCCCCCCTTTAAGGCTATTATTTCTTGTCCACGAACTCCAAGCGTACGTTTGTGATGTGGATTGCGGCTGTTGAACCTTGTGCTCCGCAGTTGAATTCAATGCGGGCATTTGCGTCGGATTCATCGGTCATGGTAAATTCCCAGGAATAGTGCTTGGGCTTTTTGCCCAGGGAAACTTTTGTGTCCTTAAAGTAGCGTACCCAGTTGCGGTCGGGGCCAGAAATTGCGACTATCATTTTGCGGGACTTGTCTGCGTATGCGTCAAAGGAAATTCTGTACTTTCTGCCATTTTCCATGGGGAGGGCTGGCTGCACTACCTGTACGGAATATTCCACAGAACCGTCCTTGGTTGGTATTATGTCCAGCTTGTTGCCGTCTACCTTAATGCTTCCGTCTCCACCTTGAGCCTTAAGGAATTCCCATGCACCGCTTCCGCTTCTTGCTATGTTTCCAACGCAGTCTACTACGGTTTTTACGGGTGCTTTTTCCGGCTTTTTTACGTTTTCGTCGTAGGAAGGCTTCTGGTAGATTTTTACGTAGTCCACCACCATCTGGGCATTTTCGCCAAACTTTGTGCTTTTGTCCGGGTTTCCTGGCCAGTCACCTCCTACGGCAACATTAAAGATTATGTAGAAGGGCTGGTTGTAGGGTGCAGGGTAAGGGTATGATTCTTCTTTTGCGCCACGTCTTTTTGTAAACCAGTCTTTTGCGGTCTGATAGTTTACTCCGTCGCAATAGAAGCGAATTTCTCCGGGTTCCCATTCAACTGCAAAAACATGGAATTCTTTTGAAAAGTCAACTTTGCCCGGCGTGTATGCTTTTTGAACCTGGGTGTGCGGTTCTCCAAAATGAAGGGTTCCGTAAAGTGTGTCGGTCTTGTTTCCCAAAACTTCCATGATGTCTATTTCCCCGCACTTGGGCCACTGACCGTAGCGACCTTCGTTCTGGGGCATCATCCAGAAGGCTGGAAGGAATCCCTTTCCGCTTGGAACTTTTAGGCGGGCTTCTATTCTTCCGTAGGTGGGGATGTGCTTTCCGTAAGTGTTTATGCGGCCGGATGTATAGGAAACATTTCCGTTTTTGTCCTCTTTTCTTACCGGCTGAATCACGAGGTAGCCGTCCTTTAGGTAGGTGTTTTCTTCCGAGGTTACGTAGGCCTGAAGCTCGCTGTTAACCCAACCCGGCTTATGGGTTTCGTAGTTCCAGTCGTCCTTGTTCAGTTTGCTGCCGTTAAAGTCGTCTTTCCAGATTAAATCCGCTTCCGTGTATTTTGAGGGGGTACCCTGCCCCTTCTGAGCAAAAAGAAGTGCGGATGCAGCTGTAGCTACTGCAAGACTTGCGCTTACTGCAAGCCTCAGTGTCCTTTTAAGTTCCATACAAACCTCCTATAAACAAACACAGTAATTATGCAGCAGATTACAAAGGCTAATGTCAAAATTGTATCATTATTATTATTTATCAACACAAATTTTTAAATTGGCAAAAATGCGTGGTGGATTTATGACATTAAGAATAGATATTTTACAGCGTGCAGAAAAGTTTTTTGTGATAATGAAAGCATAAACTAACAAGCAGAGAGGTTTTTATGAACAAGTTTGAAGGTTTTTACAAGGGAATAAATCTTGGCGGTTGGATTTCGCAGTGCAGTGAATACACAAAAGAGCACTATGAATCTTTTATTTGCGAAAACGACATAAAGACCATAAAGGGCTGGGGCTTTGACCACGTTAGGCTTCCGCTTGACTACGAGGTTATCCTTGACGAAAAGGGTAATTTTATAGAAGGCGGATTCTCCTACATAGACCGCTGCATTGAATGGTGCAAAAAGAATTCACTCAACATGATTCTTGACCTGCACAAAACCCCGGGCTACATGTTCGACACGAATGCAGTTCCAAACCCCGATGCTTTTTTCCACGACGCAGCCCTTCAGGACTTGTTCGTAAAGATATGGACGGAACTTGCAAACCGCTACGCTTCTTATTCTTCCATGCTTGCATTTGAGCTTTTGAACGAGATTGTAAACCCAAAGCTTGAGGGTGAATGGAATGCCATTGCAACCAGGGCAATAAAGACAATAAGGGGCATTGCTCCTGATTCATGGATTGTTGTTGGCGGAGTTGACTACAACAGCGTTTCCGCAGTACCGGGAATAGACGTTCCCTACGACAAAAAGACGGTATTCACTTTCCACTGCTACGAACCGCTTGTTTTTACCCACCAGAAGGCGCCATGGGTAAAGGGTATGACAAACGACTTTGAAGTTAGCTACCCCGGAAGTTCCATTGAATATGTCCGCGAAAAAAGCGCCCTTATTCCACAGGCACAGCACGGTGCGGTTTTTGCAAAGTGCATGGACGGCCTTAAGATAGACGAACATTTTTTTGAAAACCTTTTTGCTCCGGCCCTAGAGACTTCAGAAAAAACGGGTGTTCCGCTCTACTGTGGGGAATACGGTGTAATTGACCGCGCACCCCAGGAAGATACCGTCCGCTGGCTTAGGGACATTCACAAGGCATTGGAAAAGCACCAGATTGGCCGCGCACTTTGGAGCTACAAAGAGATGGACTTTGGCCTTACCGGCAGCCACTACGACCTTGCCCGCAAAGAAATTACCGCTGCTTCCTGACTTGCCATTCAACCTACGCCCGATTGGAGGGGCGGCGTAGCCGTTGCCGTGAGGCAATGGAGGCGAAAGCCGGAACCCCGCAAAGCGGGGCAAAATTGTATTCTGGCCGGGCATGTAGTGACCGGACACAGTAAACCAGGAAATGCCGTCCAAAAACATGAATGTCTAAAAACATGCTATTCTCTTGCTTGCATGGCGTAAATCGTGCTATAATTAAAATATTATGGGAAAGGTTTTTGTTTTTGTGAACCAAAAGGGTGGCGTTGGCAAGACTACATCCGCTATAAATTTAGGTGCATATATAGCTTTGA
The DNA here is from genome assembly GCA_017961705.1 of Treponema sp. Taxonomy (GTDB): domain Bacteria; phylum Spirochaetota; class Spirochaetia; order Treponematales; family Treponemataceae; genus Treponema_D. The sequence continues at coordinate 10,902 of JAGCWT010000204.1, read as the reverse complement.
CAGGCAAAAAAGTTCTGCTTGTGGATTTTGACAGCCAGGGCAACATGTCCAGCGGCGTGGGCGTTAGCAAAGATAAGCCTACAATCTACGAAGTAATCATCGGCATGGTTGAGCCGGACAACCCCATCGCCGCCACAACCGAATCTGCAATCAAACACTCAAAGATAGAAAATCTGGATGTTATAAGCGCATCCATAAATCTTTCCGGTGCCTCCATAGAGCTTGTCAGCGTGGAAAACTGCGACTTCCTATTAAAAAAGGCCTTGGAATCCGTCCGCGACAAATACGACTACATACTTATTGACTGCCCTCCGTCCCTTGGCATACTTACGATGAACGGTTTGGCGGCGGCAGACGCAGTGCTTGTTCCCATGCAGTGCGAATACTTTGCCTTGGAAGGAATTACCCTTCTCTTGCAGACCGTTAAGAAAGTTCAGCAGGGTATAAACAAAAACCTTATTCTTGGCGGCATTTTCTTTACCATGTACGACAGCCGCACCCGCCTTGCCCAAGATGTTGTTATGCAGGTAAAGAGCTACTTTAAGGACGTTGTTTACAATACAATTATTCCCCGCAACATCCGCCTTTCGGAAGCTCCATCACACGGAGAGCCTATCTGCCTTTACGACCCAAGCTGCGTAGGTGCAAAGAGCTACGAAAAGCTTGCGGAAGAGGTGGTTCACCGTGGCTAAGAAAAGAGGGCTAGGAAAAGGATTTGATGCATATTTTGAGGATCCAGACCAGGCAGAGGAATATATTTCTGGAATTGTAAACGCTACGCAAGAAGCAGGCTCCACTCAGGCTGAATCTGAAGAAACAGCTGCTCCCGTAACAACTACTAGCCAAGAAAGAGCCTCGTCTGCAAAACCGGCAGCAAAGGCAGAAACCGCTACAGCAAAGCTTCCAGCAGGCATTAGTGTAGACGAAAACGGAACACTTTGGGTGGACCCGGCACTTCTAAAGCCCAACCCCAGGCAGCCCCGCAAATACTTTGACGAAGAAAAGCTTGCTGAACTTACGGAATCAATAAAAAAAGAAGGCATTGTAGAAACAATCGTCATACAGGATTCTGGTGACGGTTCATTTGAAATTATTGCAGGTGAACGCAGAACCAGGGCAGCAAGGGCAGCAGGACTTGAAAAAGTTCCTGTTCAGCTAAAAAAATATTCAAACAGCCAAAAGCTCCGCGTTGCGCTTATAGAAAACATCCACAGAAGCGACCTTAACCCTGTGGAAGAAGCCCAGGCCTATGCAGAAATAATGCAGACTGACGGCCTTACCCAAGACCAGGTTGCAGAAAGCGTAGGCAAAAACCGCTCAACGGTGGCAAACAGCCTCCGCCTCTTAAAGCTTCCAAACGACATGCTGAACGCACTTGCAGCGGGAACAATTTCTTCCGGACACGCAAGGGCACTTCTTAGCGTAGTGAACCCCGCAGACCAGAAGGTTCTTTTTGACCGCATAACAAAGCAGGGGCTTAGCGTACGCCAGTGTGAGCAGCAGGCAACGGAACTGAACGGTGGCAACCGCGCCTCCAAAAAGATACAGGCTCCAAAGCTTGCAGAAGACACCCGCGACCCCAACTACATCGCAATCGAGCAGAAATTCCGCGACATGCTGGGAACAAAGGTTCAGATGAAGGGCAGCTTCGACAAGGGCTCCATCACCATTGAATACTACAACCAGGCAGACCTTGACCGCATCTACAATGTGATTGTAAAAAAGTAAGCGTAAAATATCTGTTTTTTTTGGACCCGCTTTTGTTCGCAAACCCGCTTTCCAGGACTACGCTTTCGCTCCGGCCCGCCTGTGGCGGTCTGGCTGCGCCATCCTTCCAATCGGGGGTAGGCTTTATTATGGAAAGAAATGTTCTTTTTGCAAAGCATTCATTTGCGCAAAGAATTGGGCGTAACCCCGTAAGCCTTGCGGAAAGCTTTGTTAAAGTAGGAATCATTTGCAAAGCCACATTTTAGAGCAACCTCTTTTGCCGTAAGGGAAGTTTCTTCCATCATAAGCTTTGCCATGTAAAGACGGAATTCGGCAAGATAGTTCCACAAAAGAATCCCCATCTCTTTTTCAAAGACCCGGGTAAGATAGTCTGGCGAAACCCCACAGTAAGCGCTTATGTCTTCACGGGAAATTTGCTGGCCAAAGCTCTTGTTAATAAAAAAAACCGCGCGTTTTACAAGCTTACCTGTCCTTGGCGGCAAGATGGCATCCTTCTTTTCAAGAATCCGGTCTATGCGCTGCAAGAAGGGCTTACCCAAAGCAATGGCGGTATTACAAAGAATGGTACGCGGAAAATCTGCAACAAGGCTCTCGTTTCCAAAACCGTTAAAACTGTCGCTTATAACCATTATTGGCACGTTCCTAAGCTTTTCGTAGCGCCTTACAGCCTTAACGTCAAGGTCTTCCAGAGAGTCAAAAACCAGCATGTCGGGAATAAAATTGAACAAAATGCTGTCCAGAATCCTTACGGAAGAAATAACCTCCGTATCGTAATCTCGAGAAAGGCATACGAGCATCTTCTGGTCAGTCCCAACAAAAAGTATTTTCTTTCTACCGTACATCAGCTATTCCGTACATCAGTTATTCAGCATACCGGCATTCTGTGCATCACAAAACAGGCATCACAAAACAGGCACCACAAGCAAACCGCACATCAGCACCAGGGAACGCAGCCAAACTGAGTGTCCGCAAAAGAAAGGAATTCCTTAATGCAAGAGTCAGCCTCTTTGTTCAGCTCAGAAAGCCTTACAGCCTTTGCCGGAGAAGAAGCACTCTCATTCCCAACCTTAACAAGCGGGTTAACATAGCGTTTTTTTACGGAAACCGAAACGCAATAACTGTCAGGTAGCGGTTCCTGGGTATGCTGAACAACCGTCATGTTGCGGAAAGTGTGGTAAAGCCTAGTAAAAGACTCGTCAGCATTATCCTTTGCAAGCGCATCAAACTTTTCCACAAGGGCCTTCTCGCTAATCGTAAAAAGCTGCTCTTCCGCAATCAGCTTGCATTCAAGTGCCCGCGAAACAATATCCGCCAAAAGCTGCATGGCAACCTTGTCCTCGTTGTGCTGCAAAATCATGCTCACTTCTATAAATTTGCGCATGTACTCAAAAGCCGCCTGCTGGTCCAAAAAGCCAAGCTCCGGAAGCCCATCGCCATTCTCCAGAACTGCAACCTGGGAATAAAGCCTTTCAACCTCATCCATAGTCCAAACTGCATCCAGCGAACATCCGCTGGGGAACATATACTCAAGCCTGTCCGCGCTAAGACCGGGAATATTGTTGTCTGCAATTGGATAGCGGTGGTAGTTGTCAATCTCGTACTTGTAGATTCCGTGGCTAAAAAGAAGCTCGCTAAGCTCCAAATCCTCGTTAATCATCTTCTGGTTGTTAAGCTCGGTACTCTCCTGGGTAAGCGAATCCCCATTCCTAAAATCAATCACATGGCTAAAGGCCGGGGTGGAAACATCATGAAAAAGCCCCGCAAGAGTCTGTTTTTTGTCGTGGGTAAAATTCCAAACTATAAGGGCAGTACCAACCGAATGTTCCAGGCGCGAATAATAAAAACGGTTCTTAAAAAGAGGAGTCCAGTCAGTCCCGCACAAAAGCGTAACACCGTCCAAGCGCTGTAAAATAGGAAGCCTTAAATACTCATCCAAAAAGTCAGGATAATCGGCGCACAGAATTTTATGGTAGCGCGCAGAATTAAAATCAGTAGAAATCCCCGTGTGTTTTAAAAAGCCCATCGCCAACCCCCTTATACTGCAATTCTATTTTTTTAATGCAAAATAAGCAAGTAGACAGGAAATTTGTCTTTTTTTTGGAGCGTACTGCAAGTTAAACCGGCGGTTATAATTGCAAACCGCATCTTGCAATTTTTACCCGCTTTCCAGGGTTCCGGGGCCCCCTACCCCTCCATTGCCTGGCGGCAACGGCTTCGCCGCCCTTCCAATCGGGGCTAGGCTTTTGTTTGCTAACAATTAGATTGCAGACTCATTTCTCGCAGTATGGAACTTCTTTCAGCACTACGCTTTTCAAATTCGCCTACACCGTTTTAGATATTGGTGTTGGAGTAAGCGTATAACCTATCGCACGAAGAATGTTAAACACAGTAGAGAAGGCAGGATTTCCGTCTGGCGACAAGGCTTTATAAAGTCCATCTCTTGTAATGCCTGCTTCCTTTGCAGTTTTTGTCATTCCTCTTGCCCTTGCAACAGTATTTATTGCCCTAAGCAAATCTTCTGGACTTCCTTGTTTTGCATTGTAATCAAGATAACCTTGCTGAAGTTCTTCTGTATCAAGATATTCCGCCATATCAAATTCTGTTAATTTTTCCATGCTAAAATTCCTTTGCCATTTTTTTGGCTTTTGCTATATCAGAATCCTGAGTAGATTTGTCTCCGCCTACTAACAGGATCACAATTTCCTTACCGTCATTTGTAAAATACACTCTGTAACCTTTACCAACATCAACACGCAATTCAAATACTCCATCCCCTACACTTTTTGAATCGCCAAAATTGCCCTGCTGCATTCGTTCAATTCTTTGACCTATAGCAAATTTTGCCGTATAGTCTTTTAATTTCTTAAACCATTTTTTATAGGTTTCCGTTTGAACTACTTTTACCATAACTCAATTGTATACTATAGTATACAAAAATTCAACTATTCGTTACATAAACCGTTAGCGCATCAGCAGTACACTTACATACCTTTTCTGCCTTAAAAAAATCGTAACCTTGAAAAACATGCAGAAATATTATATTCTCTCATAACTATAATTTTAGGAGCAGAGCATGCAGATATTCAAAAAATGCATAAAAGTTGCGGCAGTCCTTATCTTTGCCGCAGCCATCCTTTCTTGTTCAAAAAAAGGTGGTAGCCAGAATTCATCAGGCAGCGAAACAGATCAAGAAGCAGAAAACCAGGAGTCTTCCTCAGAAGAAGGAGACGGGGACGAAGAAGGCGGAGAACTTTATACCGAAGACACTTTTGAAACCGTTTCAGAAGACGGTGCAGCAAGTTCCAGCAGCGGACAAAGCTCAGCAGCCCCAGTTGTTGCAGAGGAATACAATACCGCAGGAATGATTCCGGTCGTAATGGTATGGACACCAGAATCCGGTGTTTACGAAGAAAACAAGAACGGCAGAATGGACTGGAAAGCCTCAGCAGCAGCGGGAACCGTCCTTTACGCCTTTAAAAATTCTAGCGGTGAACCGGAAGAAAAAGACGCTATCCGCACATACGACGGTCAAAAGCGCACATGGATTCATGTAGTGTTCAACAACCAGGAAAACAGGTGGGTTCAGAAGGACCTTGTTGCAGTACGCGGAACACCGGTTATCATCAGCGGAAGCGGAGACGCCCTTGCCTATGACCAGCCATCCATAGAAAACATCCGCGACGACGGTCTCTATTACCCCCAGGACCAGATTGTTGCAAGAATCGGACCGGAATCAGACGGATTCTATCAGGTTTACGGAAAGACAAACAAAGGCTGGCTCCAGACTTTCTACATTGAATCAGACTGTATCAAGTCCAACAGCTCAGAAATCGCCTGCGAAATGCTTCTTGGCCGTGCAGAAAACACCGCAAACGCAACCGTAAAGAAAGACCTCGTTACAATCGCAAGGGCAGTAGGCAACAGCGGAAGCCTCTCCTCTTCAACAGACTACAGGCTTTCACAGATGGTAAACGCAACTAGCGACAAAGGCGACGTTTCCGTTTCCACAGACAAGATAACCCAGATGGGCAACTGGTACGTAGCTTACGTAAACACAGGCGACGGTTCAAAGATATCCCTCCGCTTGCAGCCAACAACAGCTTCTGCCGTAAAGACAAAGCTCGACGACAAAACTCCAGTCTACTACCGCATGTCAGTTCCAGAAACAGGCACTGTTGCAGGCCAGAAAGGAAAGTGGCTCTACGTAACCACAGGCAAACCGGGAGAAGACACACCTTCCACCCTCGAAAACGGCAACATACTGGACATTTCCCCAACCCGCTTTTCATCACGCTCATACTTTGACTACACAAATGCAGTAGAAGGCTGGGCATTCAGCGCATGGATAAAAGACGGCGTCCTCGAACCAGCTCCAAGCTCTGGAACACCAGACTTTGGAATAGAAGAATAAAAGACGGAGAAACCAGTTATGAAAAAGACAATAAGAAATTTTATAATAGCTTTTGTTATGGCAGTAGCAGGATCAAACCTCTTTGCAGCAACAGCCTATATGCTCATGGCTAACGGACTTCTCTACGAAGAAAAAGACGGCAAGATGGCACAGGCCGCAAAGCTTTCCACCGGCACATCCCTTGAAACCCTTGGCGGGGAAGAAAAAGACGGCAAAGTTCAGGTAAGCTACCAGGGCAAAAAACTCTGGGCAAACAAGAGCCAGATCTCTTCAATTCCGGACGGAGCAATGGCTATCATCGTAGAAGATGCAACCGTATTCGACGGACTTGACCTTGTAAACTGCGGAAAATCAGTTCTCAAGACCGGCGCACTCGTGCTTTCTTGCGGAACTTCAAAGAAGGAACTCGCAACGCTTACAAAAATCCAGTACTACAACTACTCAATAAAGAGCGTAACAACAGGCTACATCCTCGAAGGCAAATCTTCCACAGACAAGGCTATGCGCCAGGCAATGACGGTATTTGCAAAGATTAAGAAGGCAAAGACAAAAAAGGCCCAGGAAGCAAGCTTTAACAACCTTAAGAAGCTCCAGGAAAAATCCACTGAGGATATTTCTGCAATCGTAAAGGCCGCGGATGAATACCTGCACGGTGTTGACCTGGAAGAAGGCGGTTTCTACGATTTCTCTTCAACGCTCAGAATGGCAATTTTTGCCGACGCCAGTTCCACAATCAACATGAGGAGCAAGCCGGGAACAAGCGCAGACAATTCCGTAACAGCCAAAGTTGAAGGCCTTGGCAGCGGAAGCAACTACCAGGTTCTTCTTGCCCAGAAGCGCACAAAGCACACCCAGACAATCAACGGCATAACAGACTACTGGTACTACGGAAGAGTAGAAGGCGAAGACAAGGAAGGCTGGGTTTTCGGAGCCTACCTCCACCTCTTTGACTTCTAACATTTGCAACATTAGATTTTACTAAAAAAACACGGACTTGCTCGGCGTGCTCCGACTGGCAGCGTAGCGTCGGGCCGTAACGGAAATTTGCTTTTACAATATTTTCTTATGCAAAGCAACCGGGAATCAGTTTTGTGTGCAGCGGAAGGTAAATCCGTATGAAAACCTGCATTGGAGCGGAACGTACCCGGCAGCGTAGCTTCAAGCCGCGCAGCGAGTTTAATTTCCTATTCCGCGACACCGCGGGTTTTCAGACGGATTTGCCTGGAAGCGGAACACAAAACTGATTCCCATGGGTCTGTATTTTCTGCCCTTAACTAATTTTGTAAAATACGCTATAATCTCTCAAATATTTTCTATAAATAAGGGAATCATATATGAAACTTAACTGTGGAATCGTTGGTCTTCCTAATGTTGGAAAGTCCACACTTTTTTGCGCTCTCACCAAAGCACCTGCCGCCGCAGAAAACTATCCTTTCTGTACAATAGACCCCAATGTTGGCGTTGTTGACTTGCCAGATGAACGCCTTGATTTTATGGCAAGCGTTTTCCAGCCCAAAAAGAAAATTCCTGCTGCCGTAGACTTTGTAGACATTGCAGGACTTATAAAGGGAGCCAGCAAGGGAGAAGGCCTTGGCAACCAGTTCCTTGCAAACATCCGCGAAACAACCGTAATAGCCCACGTTGTACGCTGTTTTGACAACCCGGACATTCAGCACGTACGCGAAGACGCAAAAACAGACGCCCCAATCGACCCGGAAAGCGACATCCTTACCATAGACTTTGAGCTTGCCCAGGCAGACTTGGACACAATCACCAAGAGGCAGGAAAAAATCACAAAGCAAATCCGCGCCATGGGTAAAGAAGAAGAAAAAAAGCTTGCCCCCTACATGAGCGCCGTAGAAAAAATAAAGCCCCTGCTCCAGGACGGCAAGTGCGCCCGCATGGCAGACCTTACTGATGATGAGCGCGAAGCAATCTACGACCTCCACCTGCTTACGATTAAGCCGCAGATTTTTGTCTGCAACATAGACGAAGACACAATTGAATCCGGCACAAACAAATACGTAGAAGCCGTAAAGAAAATTGCCGCAGAAGAAAAATCAGAAGTGGTTGTTATCTGCGGAAAGTTTGAGGCTGACCTTTCAGAGATTACCGACGAGGCAGACCGCAAAGAATTCATGGAATCCGTTGGTCTTAAAGAAAGCGGACTTACAGTTCTTGCCCGCCAGGTTTACCACTTGATGGGCTTACGCACCTTTTTTACAGGCGGAGCAGACGAATGCCGCGCATGGACAATTCACGCCGGAGACAAGGCACCACAGGCAGCAGGAGTTATCCACACAGACTTTGAAAAGGGATTCATCAAGGCAGAAGCCTACACTGTTGATGACCTAAGGCAGTACGGTAGCGAAGAAAAAATCAAGGAAGCTGGAAAATACCGCACGGAAGGAAAGGAATACGTCGTACAAGACGGAGATGTGCTGTTCTTCAAGTTTAACGTAACAAAATAAAAGCCCCATAAAAAAATTGGCCTTTTACTGCACAAACACAAAGCAGTTTAAGGCCAGTTTTTTTTGCAACGGTTTACAAAGAATTTATTTAGGCACCTTTCTTTGCATCAAGAATTTCAGACGCTTCTTTTAAAAGGCTGATTATAGGAAGATGCTGGGGGCAAACGCTTTCACACTGACCGCACTCAACGCAATCAGAAGCCTTTCCACTCCTGTTAACAAGACCAGAATAGAAATTCTTTGCGCGCCAGTCATCAGGGTAACGCCTTAAAGTGTTAACCGTCCTAAAGACATCCGGGATGCTTATTTTCATTGGGCAACCGTCAGTGCAATACTTGCAGGCAGTACAGCCAATCTGAGGTATGCGCAATATTTCTTCCGTCACTTCATCAATAAGCTTAAACTCTTCCGGCGTAAGCGGTTCAAAATTAGTGAACGTACTTATATTGTCATCCATCTGATCTTCACTGGACATTCCGGAAAGAATCGTAACCACCCCTTCAAGAGAACCAACGTAGCGCAAAGCCCATGATGCCACTGAATTATTTGGACGCACGCTCTTAAACTTTGCCTCAATCTCCGGCTGCATGTTGGCAAGCATTCCTCCGCGAACAGGCTCCATAATAATCATGGGAATGTTCCGCTTGTGAAGAATGTCATAAAGCTTTTGAGACTGAACCACAGGATTTGTCCGGTCAAGGTAGTTTAGCTGAATCTGAACAAATTCCATCTCCGGATGTTTGTCCAACACCTTTTCCAAAAGTTCCGGGCTTCCGTGGAAAGAAAAACCAAAATGCTTTATAAGGCCAGCCTCTTTCTTTTTAAGTCCCCAGTTAAAGCAGTCATATTTTTCGTATGACTCATAATTGGCTTCTTCAATTGAATGGAGCAAATAAAAGTCAAAATATCCGGCAGAAGTTTTGCTAAGCTGGTCATTAAAAATACGCTCAACATCGCTTTCCTGCTTCACTTCCCAAATCGGGAGTTTTGTTGCAAGCATAAAGCTTTCCCGCGGATAGCGCTTTACAAGAGCCTCCCTTGCCGCCTCTTCCGAATGGCCACCGTGATAGATATAAGCCGTGTCAAAATAATTCATGCCGGCATTTATATATTTATCCACCATCATCTTAACACGCTCAATGTCAACCGCCCCGTCTTTCTCTGGAAGACGCATAAGTCCAAAACCAAGCTTTGGTATCTTTGTCAAATCAAGTGCCATACATTTCTCCTATTATAAAATAATGATAAAGTAAAAACTAGAAAAAGAAAGTGCCTTCTTGTTAAAAAGTGCCCAATTTTTGCTATTCCTTTTTGAACAGGGAATCAATATTGCTTTCTATCACTTTCTTCAAAGAAGCCCTCTCAACCGTCTCTGGAAAATTGCGCCAGACAACATATTTCGCATCAGGGGCAACTTCAATAAGCGGACCTCCAACAGGATTGTGAACGTTGTCTATGATAAAAACAAAGTCCTGTTCTTTTGCAAAGGCAATCTGTTCAGAAGTCACTTCTCCAGGCCCAAAGATCTGTGCAACTTCAAGCCCCAGGTCCTTTGCAAGATAAATCTGGTTCTTGTTGCAGAAAACTTTTGCACCGGCAAGCCCTTCTTTTGCAAGACGATTTTTTCCTTTTTCCACTACAGCACAATATTCTTCAAGACGCTTTTTACATTCATCCTGGGTTCCAAAAATTTCCGCAAGTTTTTTGGCTTCCGAAGAAACGGTTTCAATTGAATTATCGCATTTTATCTTTATCATTTTTGAATCTGCCGTTGCCGCATCGCCAAGGGTTTTTATCATGCGTTCAAAACCTGCATAAACAAAATATGAACTGTCATTGATTTTCTGAATGTCAGAAACAGTAACCTCGTATTCAGGCGGATGACGAAGGCTTGCAGGAGCTACAATTTCTACACCGTCAACCCCGGCAATATCCATAAAGCCCGCAGTCCAACTTGTAGATGCAAGAAATTTCAAGGCAGGCTGGCTGTTTGCCGCAGACTCAACTTTTGCAGTAGACTTCTTGCAGCCCGCAAAAAGAATCAAGAGACTTGTTGCAAACAAAAGGCAATTTTTTTTCATTTTAAAACCCCGCTAAATATTATAAATATGCCACCAGCCACAACCGAGATGGTCGCAGCCGGAGGAAGATTCCAAATTACCGCGATTACATATCCGACAAGAGAAAACAAAAGTCCCAAAACAGAACTGATCAAGAAAAGCTTCTTAATTCCGCAGAAACGCCTTAGGTTGATTCTGCTTGCACAAAGGACTGGAAGTATCAAAAGGGAGT